>JAFZSR010000102.1 GCA_017619275.1 Prevotella sp.
AAATCGTCTAAATCAATAAGCCAATGAGCGGATAAACGAACACTATCGCGAGCCGTAACCCTCTTCTGAGGGCGAGAATCCGAAAGAATCAATTTCTACGGAACGGCTTCCACTCGAATTTATGTATTAATAGATATTACCAAAAATAATTAAAACGAAAATATGAAAAGGATTGCATTTTTCCTGTTGCTGGCTTGCGCCACACTCACGGCGCAGGGCCAAGAAGCCGACGACAACGTGTTCACGCTGAAGAGTGGCGATGCCACGATGACCATCGACGCCGGCAAGGGCGGCAAAATCATGTCGCTGAAGCTGAAGGACAAAGAGGTGCTGTCGCAGTCGCGCTGGCCCGAATCGTTCGGCAGCACGTTCTGGACATCCCCGCAGAAGGAGTGGAACTGGCCTCCCGTGCAGGAGTTCGATAAGCAGGCCTACACCGTGAAGCAGCGCAGCGACAAGCGGCTGGTCATCAGCAGTCCCGTGTCGCAGCGGCTGGGAATGAGCGTGGGCAAGGACTTCACCCCCGGAACCACCAACGGCTCCTTCGTCATCACCTACTCCATCAAGAACGAGGGCAGCGAGGCTCGCCGCGTGGCCCCCTGGGAGATTTCTCGCGTAACCAATGCCGACGGCCTCATCTTCTTCGAGGCTCCCGCTGACAGCATCTGGCCCGCCGGGCTGATGACCTTTGAAGATGCCCACGGCGCCGCCTGGTACAAGACCGACGAGGCCCCGGCCAACCGCAAGGTGAACGCCGACGGCACTGGCTGGCTGGCCTACTGCGCCGACGGCCTACTGTTGGTGAAGACGTTTGCCGACCTGAAGCCCTCCGAGCCCGCCCCCGGCGAGGCCGAGATTCAGGTCTATGTGAACAGGGGAAAGTCGTACATTGAGCTGGAGAGCCAGGGCGCCTACACCCTGCTGCAGCCTGGCGAACAGCTCAGCTGGACTGTGGGCTGGCACCTGCTGCCCGTCGACGCAGCACAGCAACCCTCGCCACAACTGGTGAAGAAGGTGAAAGGCCTTCAACGTAAATGACAAATCACCAAATGAAATACCGTCTATCTCCCAATTTGTTTTGGGATGCAGACCTAAGCCAATTGTCGCTTGAGGATCATGCATCGTATGTCATCCAACGAGTGCTTGAGCATGGGCAGATGGATGACTGGCGGTTCATCAACAAGCATTATGGCCTAAAACGTATCGTTGAGGAATGCAAACAAATGCGTACCCTTGACCCTGTATGCCTCGCCTTCATCTGCACCATTTCACACACGAAAGAAGAAGAATACCGATGCTATCATTTCAGGCAGTCCTGCGTGGATAGACACCCCGATAGTCTCTGATGGTTTGCGTCTCGCTTCGCCAGTAGACATTGCCGCAATGAAAGTGAATGCAGCTATAGGACGAGGAACGAAGAAAGACTTCATCGACCTCTATTTCCTTTTGCAGCACTATTCATTTAAGGACCTCATCTCGTTTTACCTGACTAAATACCCCGATGGCTCAGAGTATAGAGCACTGCTTAGCATGACCTATTTTGCAGATGCCGACCCGCAGCCCATGCCAGTGATGCTTGCACCAGTTTCGTGGGAGGAGGTAAAAACCAAACTCAGAAACGTAGTGGAGGAGTACAATGCAAATTGTACTATTTAAGATGAAGTGAGAAATCCTGACTCTTAGCTCCGTCGCAGTTCGATGCGGAAGGTAGTGCCGCGCCCCACTTCGCTCTGCTTCACGAAGATGTGGCCATGGTGATATTCCTCCACGATGCGCTTGGCCAGTGAGAGGCCGAGGCCCCAGCCGCGCTTCTTCGTGGTGAATCCGGGGCGGAACACGTTCTTCACGTTCTTCTTACGGATGCCCTTGCCGGTGTCCACCACTTCCACCGCCACGATGTTATCCTCTTCTAAGAGCCAGAGATCGATCTTCCCCGGCTGTCCCTCCATGGCATCGACGGCATTCTTGCACAGGTTCTCAATCACCCACTCGAAAAGCGAGGCGTTCACCTTGACGATGACGTCGGTGGCGGGATAATGGCCGCGGATGTCTACCTTCTGCGAGGTGCGCTTGTTCATGTAGTCGATGACGTGGTCGAGCACCTCTTTCATCGACGTGTCAACGGGCTCGGGCATGGAGCCAATCTTCGAGAAACGCTCGGCGATACGCTCCAGTCGTTTCACGTCCTGCTCCATCTCGGGTATCAGTTCGTCGTGGGGGTAGCTGTCCTTCAGCATCTCCGTCCACGCCATCAGGCTACTGATGGGCGTCCCCAGCTGGTGGGCGGTCTCCTTCGACAATCCCACCCAAACCTTGTTCTGCTCGGCCCGCTTGCTGCTGAGTAGGGCGAAGATGGCCACAACGACGAAGATCATTACGATGCCCAGCTGCCAGTAGGGATATTGCGTGAGCCGCTTCAGCAGCGTCGACTCGTCGTAGCAGACGAGCAGGTAGTCGCCGCCGCCGATGTCGATGCTGATGGTGTCGCCAGCCTGGCGCATGCTTCGGGCACGGTCGGCCACGCCCACCGAGTCGGCAATGTTACGATACTCCATCACGTTGCCCTGCGCGTCGGTGACGATGACGGGAATAGTGGTGTTTCCCTCGATAAAGGCCAGCGCCAAGGAGAGGTCGGTCTCGCTGTTGGCCTCCTGCACAAAGTTCATGGCCTTGGCCCAAAGGTCCATCTTGGTGCGTTCCTCGGCCTTGAGGTCGCTCACCAACTGGTGGCTGACGAAAAGCGAGGCCGCCGCGATGAGTATCGCGGCCACCACCAGCAAAATCTTCACCTGGCGTATTCTGTCAGTCCATTGCACCATGGGTCAATACTCCCTTAGAACGTCTTCGTGATGCTTTTTGCGCTGTGCCTCCTTGTAGCTCTTTCGCCATTTCTTGGGAATGAGTTTTCCTAATAGCGAAAGTGGAATGCTGGCGGGTTTGCTGGGATCGGCGGCGAGCAGTTGGGCCTCATTACGTTTGAGGCGCAGACTGCGGCGCAACTCGTCGAGGCCGTCGTCCTCATAGTGTACTTTGCCAAACACCACCACCTCCTCCAAGCTGAGCAGCTTGGAGACGATAAACACGGTGTCGGCCCCCAAATCCTCAACATTCACGATGCGGCTATCGTAGTTCATGTGCGAAAAAACAAAGGTGCGGCTACTGTCGGGCCAACAAAAACGGCCCAGCGAATCGGTGATGGCTGCATGGTCGCGCCCCTGCACGCTCACTCCGGCCACGGGGAGCGACGTCTCCACATCGGCTACCACCAACTGCTTCTGCGAAAAGGCAGAAGACAGCCCTGTAAAGAGCAATGCTAGGATGAGCCATAGCGCTTTCATGTGTGCAAAAATAGGAAGAAAGTGCCGCACCATCAAATTCTTTATGCAAAATTAAGCACTATTCGCACTCGTTTGCAGATGATGCAACTGCCCTGTCGCGCGTCATTTGGGAAAGAAATGATGGGAAATCGCGGTAAAAAAACGTAGCATTGTTTCCCGCAATTCCCCATCATTTCTTTCAAAAGAGGTTACTTGAACTTATATGGCAGGTCGCCCTTGGCCCAGTTGGTGCCATCGCCCCATCCGGGGTTCTGTTCAAGCACTCCCTCCGACAAGGTCACCTGGTCCTCGGGAATCTTGAAGAAACCGCCTCCCGTATCCTGATAGCGCTGCATGTAGTTGTTGGTGAAGGCATATTCGCCGGGGATGCCCTGATTCAGAATCTTGTTGCCCACCTGGTTATTCACCTTCTCCTGTACGTCGCCCCAGCGGCGCAGGTCGTTCCATCGCAGTGCCTCGAAGCAAAGCTCGTAGCGACGCTCCTTCTTCAGATTCTCCAGGCTGTAGGCGATGTCTTGCAGCTTGGCACGCTGTCTGACGGCGTTGAGACCGCTTTTTCCGTTGTAGATCACCTTGCCGTCGGTGAGCTCGGAGTGCATGAGCAGCACATCGGCGAAGCGCAGCCAAACGAGCGACTGCGTAAGACCTGTCTGGCGGTTGTTCTCACTGCCGTAGAAATAACCGTAGCTCAGCATGCGCTGACCCGTCTCATGGTCGATGGCCTCACAGCCGATGTATTTCTTGGCCAGCAGATTGGTGTTCTCCACCTCCTTGGCAGGGTCGCCCTTGTAGTTGGGAATCTCCACGGCGCGGTCGCAGATGGAGCCAATGCGACGGTAGTCGCCCGCATAGTTGGGGTCGGCGGCCCAGTCGGTCCAAAGCTTTTCACACACAGGACCATTGGAATAGCCTTGTACGGAGAAGGGGAAGCAGTCGGCCGTGGTCTTGCGCAGACCATAGAATTCCACGATGCGGTTATGGCGCAGTTGGGCGTCGGCGCTCCAGCCGGGCTTGTTCGACATCTTGACGGCAAACATGCTCTCCTTGTTCTCGTCGGTCTCCCAGTTCAACCCATTGTCGATGTCGTACTGGTAGTCCTTGCCCGTATAAGGATTGGTGTAGGGCCACAGATTGCGCTGGTCGGATACGAGTCCAAAGCCGCTGTTCTGGATGCAGTCCTCCAGCCAGGTGGCCACCTGAGCCTTCGTGATACTGCCTCCCTCGGCCAGTGGCAGTTCGGTCTTCTTGTAGAAGCCAGTATAGAACAGCCACACGCGGGCCATCATACCCTCGGCAGCCCACTTGGAAGCACGGCCTTCGCCAAAGCTGGGGTACGGAGTGGAGGGACCCAGTTCGATGGCTTTCTTCAGGTCGGAAGCAATCTGGGCATACACCTCATCGGCGGTAGCTCTTGGAAGATTCTGCGGCTCGGTGCTCAGCACCAGAGGCACACCATTGAACACTTGGGCCAGATTGAAATAGTACCAGGCACGCAGGAAATAGATTTCGCAGAGCAACTGGTTCTTCTTGGTGCCAGAGCTCCAGTCCTTCACATTGTCGATCGACTCTAAGGCATTGTTGGCACGGTTAATGCCGGCATAGCGCTGCTGCCAGAGAGGTTTCATCCAGTCGACGTAGGCATTCATCAGACGGTCCACGCCCTGGGCACCGATGTTGCTCTGGCTGCCACCGCCCAAGCGGTCGTCGGAAGCAATGTCGAAGACGAAGAAAGGATCCTCCTCCGGGTCGGCCAAGTTGCGGTTCATTACGGAGTAGATACCATTCACCATCTGCACGGCATCGGTCTCGTCGATGGGGAAGTTCGAGGTGTCCTTCATCGTCAAGTTCTGTGTGTCGAGGAAATCGTCACAAGAGCAGACACAGCAGATTGCGCAGACTGCGCAAATTAATCGATATATTGTTTTCATAATTCTTGTTTCTTTATTGTTAGTCGCGAAGCAATAAACCATATCACTTAACTCTTAGAAGTTAATGTTCAAGCCCACTTGGAATGCACGCGATGACGGATAGTAGCCACAGTCGATGCCGGAAGCCCAGCTTGTGCCATTGCCGAAGCCCACCTCGGGATCCATACCCGAGTAGCCGGTGAAGCAGAAGAAGTTGCTGAGCGATAGATAGAGGCGGCACTTCTGCACGGGAAGCTTCGAATAGAGCTTCTTGAAGTCGTAGCCGAAGGAGATGCGCGAGATCTTCAAGAAGTCGGCATCCTCAATCCATACGCGCGAAATCTCCGACATGTTGACGTTCTTACCGTCGGAGAAGCGCGGATATTGGTTCGTGCTGCCCTCACCCGTCCAGTACTTGGTGTAGACGTCGGTGCAGTAATTGTCGTCGGGATGGTCGGAGAACTGACGATAGCTCTTGGCCACCTGCTGACCGAAGGAGCCATAGGCGTTGAGGCCGAAGTCGAAGCCCCGCCAAGCAATGGTGATGTTCAGTCCCATGGTGTAGTCGGGGTTCGGGTCGCCAATCATCGTCTTGTCGTCGTCGCCCTTGTCAATCACGCCATTGCCGTTCACATCCTTGAACATCACGTCGCCAGGCTGCAGCGACTCTCCTTGCAGCGAGTTTTTCTTGTCGCCGCCACAGTTGCGGTCGAGGTACTCCTGCAGCTGCTGCTCGTTCTGGATGATGCCTTCCATCTCGTAGCCCCAGAAATAGCCGATGGGATAGCCCACCTGCAGACGGTAGAGCTCTGCCGTGTTCTGGGCGATGGCGTTGCTGCCACCATGGATGATGCCCTCGGAGTTGGCCAGACGGGTCACCTCGTTCTTGTTGTGCGAGAAGTTGACTCCTAAGCTATACTTGAAGTCCTTGCCAATCCTGTCGTTCCAGCTGAGCTGCACCTCATAGCCTTTGTTCTCGATGTCGCCGCCATTGATATAGGGAGCGCCAGTACCATACGAGAGCAGCATCGGGGCACGCACCAGCCAGTCCTTGGTGGTCTTCGTATACCAGTCGAAGCCAATGCTCAACCGGCCGTTCAGCAGACGTGCGTCGAATCCCAGGTCGAGCTGCTCGGAGGTCTCCCACTTCACATCGGGATTGGGCAGGATGTTGGGATAGGCACCGATGCCGGGGTTGTCCTTGTTGTCGAAGTAGTAGGGGTCGTCGAAGGCGACGGTGGCCACATACTGGAAGCTCGAGATGTTGCAGTTACCGTTCTGTCCCCAGCTGGCGCGGAGTTTGAAGAAGTCGAGCCAATTCTTGGTCGACTCCATGAACGTTTCGTTCGTAACGACCCATCCTGCAGAGACCGAGGGGAAGTAACCCCATCGCTTGCCGCGAGCAAAGTTCGACGAGCCGTCGGCGCGGAGCACCAGCGAGAGCAGGTAGGTCTCGTCGTAGTTGTAGTTCACACGACCGAAGAACGACGAGAGTGCGCCCTGCGACTCTGGGCTGCCGCCGATGGTGGTATAGGCAGGATCCACCACATTGGCGTTGGCAATGTAGGCATGGTCGAACGAGCCGGGGAACAGCGAATTGGAGTTGGTCACGTTGACGCCGTTGCCATAGCCCCACTTCTCCAACGACTGTCCCAGCAGGGCGTCGATGTTGTGATGGTCGAACGACTTCACCCAATTCAGGGTGTTCTCCAGCGACCAGCGAATGGTGTACGACTGGCTTTGGCTGACGTCGTCGTTGGGGTTCGACTTCTTGGTGCTCAGCTCGTAGACGGGCACATAGCTGCGGCTCTCGCGGTGACGGTAGATCCAACCGGCGCTGGCACGATAGGTGAGGTCCTTGATGGGCATGAACTCCAGGAAGAAATTGGTTTGCAGACGATAGCCCTTGTTGTATTTGTTGCCCTCGTCGTATTTCATGGCAGCCAGCGGGTTCGACATCTCGGCGCTGAAGTCCCAGCCGTCGGCCTGAATATCCTTGTACTCGTAGAATTCGCCCTGGTCGTTATAGGCAGGGAGCAGTGGCGACATGGCCAGCAGGTTGCGGATGCTGTTTCCATAGATGCCGCCAATGGAGACGCCTTTCTTGTGAGTGTGCGAGAAGGTGATGTTCTCGCCTATCTTCAGCACGTCGCGTCCCTTCTTTTTGATGAGGGAATAGTCGGAATTCAAGCGCACGGTGTAGCGGTCGAACTTGGGGTCGGCGGGATAGCCGATGGTACCCGTCTGGTGATAATTGGTGAAACCCAGCGAGAAACGCGACGTCTCACTGCCTCCCATGATGTTGACCGAGGCATTGTGCATGGGCGCATTGTCGATGGTGGTCTCCTCCAGCCAGTTGGTGCCGTTCCAGGTTCCGTTCTGTATCTGCGCATACTGCTTCGGAATCAGCGTTGCCCAGTCGTAGGTGCTCACGCCCTGAATCTGGTAGGCCTTATCGTTGATTTCCATGTACTGCTTGGCGTTCAGCGGCGTCACATCGTTGGTGTTGGCATTCTGCCAACCCAGGTAGCCGTCGAAAGTCACTTGCACCTTTCCTGCCTTACCTTTCTTGGTGGTGACCAGGATGACGCCATTCGAGGCTCGCGCACCGTAGATGGCGCTGGAAGCGGCATCCTTCAGCACGTCGATGCTCTCGATGTCGTTAGGCGACAAATCGTCGATGCTCGCACCGGGCACACCGTCGACAACGTAGAGCGGGGTGTTGGAGCCGGCGGTGCCCATACCGCGAATCACCACCTTGTAGCCCTCGCCGGGCTGTCCGGAGTTCATCACGATGTTCATTCCCGAGGCTTGGCTTTGCAATGCGCCGAAGGCATCCACAGCGTTCACCTGGGCGATGTTCTCCGAAGTGACATGCACGGTGGAACCTGTCACCAGCTTCTTGCGCTGTGTGCCATAGCCCACCACCACCACATCGTTGAGCACCTCGGAGTCCTCCTCCAGCACTACACGCACCGATTTGCCCGCCGAGGGTCTCACCGTCACAGGCTTGTACCCCAAGCTGGTTATTCGCAGACTTGCACCCTGGGTAATCGTCAGCTTGAAGGAACCGTCGGCTCCTGTCAGCGTACCATTACCTTGTGTGCCCACTTCAATGACGCTTGCCCCAACAACTGGCTGGTCGCTGGTGTCAAGAACAACGCCATTCACCTGTACGGTGGCCTTGGCCTGGTCTACAGACGCACTGGCCGTTGCCGTTGTTGCAGGCGCGAATGCCCCCAACAACAAAAGCCCCGCACAAATGGCAGAAAGCATTTTTGGATAGAAGTACATAAAGTTATAAATTAGAAAACACAATAGCCCCCTCGGGGGCGATAATTAGGCTTCAAAAGTTGGTAAAATAAGGT
This sequence comes from Prevotella sp., assembly GCA_017619275.1. Lineage (GTDB taxonomy): Bacteria > Bacteroidota > Bacteroidia > Bacteroidales > Bacteroidaceae > Prevotella. The sequence goes on from JAFZSR010000102.1 coordinate 8,614, forward strand.
CAGTTCTTTCAGATCGCAATAATTTCGGGGCAAATTTACGATATTTATTTGTTATTTCCAACATTTTCACTTCTTTTTTTCAAGACTGCCCCCTTTTTCGGCTTTTGATTGCAGCTGACAGATAGATTTGGAAACACGCCTTTTGATGAAATGACAGATCTGCCAAAAATCTTTTGCCCATTTTTTTTGTTAAACGGAAACAAAGTGTTACCTTTGCACCGTATCATTTTATCCGCATGGCATTTACCACCACATATCTGCCCGAGACCGACTCCACCAACCGCTGGCTGCGAGACCACGGAGGCAAGGACGACCAGCTGGTGTGGACCGATTACCAAACCGCTGGGCGCGGCTGTGGCACGAACACCTGGGAGAGCGAGCGGGGCAAGAACCTGCTCTTCTCTGTGCTGCTGCATCCCAAAGGGGTGGCGGCCGCCAGCCAGTTCATCCTCTCGATGGCCAACGCCTTGGCATTGAGAGACACGCTCGCCGACTATGTGGACGGCATCAAGATAAAATGGCCCAACGACATCTACTGGCACGACAAGAAGATTGCTGGCACGCTCATCGAGACCACGTTGAGCGGCAGCAACATCAAGACGTGCATCATAGGCACGGGCCTGAACGTGAACCAGACGGCGTTCCACAGCGACGCCCCCAACCCTGTGTCGCTGTGCCAGATATTGGGGCACGAGGTCGACCGCCAGGAGGTGTTGCAGAAGATGATGCAACACCTTGCCAAATACATCGACTGGTTGAACTTCGGCGCCCAGATTCCCATCCGCACCCTCTACCGCTTTTCGCTCTATCGCCGAGGCGAAACGCACCGTTATCGTTTCACCGACGGAAAGGAGGAAGAATGCCTACTGATGGACGTCGACGACGACGGACATCTGGTGCTGCAACGTGCCAGTGGCGAGGTGAGCCACCTGGCCTTCAAGGAAGTATCATTCATCATTTAATATCATCACTTAACAAAAGAAACTATGGCAAGATTCAAGAGAATTCTACTCAAACTGTCGGGCGAGAGCCTGCAGGGCAAGCAGGGTCACGGCATCGACCCTGAGCGGCTGGGCGACTATGCCCGCCAAATCAAGGAAGTGCACGACCTGGGCGTACAGATTGGCATCGTCATCGGCGGTGGCAACATATTCCGCGGCCTCAGTGGTGCCAAGAAGGGCTTCGACCGCGTGAAGGGCGACCAGATGGGCATGTGCGCCACCGTCATCAACTCGCTGGCACTCAGCTCGGCCCTCGACGCCGTGGGTATGCCCAACAAGGTGCTCACCGCCATCCGCATGGAGCCTATCGGCGAGTTCTACACCAAGTGGCGCGCCATCGAGGCCATGGAGCAGGGCAAGGTGTGCATCTTCAGCGCCGGCACCGGGCAGCCCTATTTCACCACCGACACGGGCAGCAGCCTGCGCGGCGTGGAGATAGAGGCCGACGTGATGCTGAAGGGCACTCGCGTGGACGGCGTCTACACCGCCGACCCCGAGAAAGACCCCACCGCCACCAAGTTCCACGACATCACCTACACCGAGGTGCTCAACCGCGGACTGAAGGTGATGGACCTCTCGGCCGTCTGCATGTGCCAGGACAACAACCTGCCCATCTATGTGTTCAACATGGACGTGGTGGGCAACCTGATGCGCGTGATGCAAGGCGAGGAAATAGGCACGCTGGTGCATCCCTGAACAACAATGAAAACAAGACCGTTATGAAACGAATCCTTTCCCTCATGATGATGCTCGGCCTCTGCCTCTTGGTAATGGGCCAGAGCAAGATGACCCCACAAGCCCAAATGAAGATAGAGCGGATGAGGTCATACATACAGAAACAAAAAGCCAACGGCCAGCAGGCCAAAGCCCCCAGCGCCTTGACCAATGGGCAGGTGCGACTGGTGGTGGAGCTTTCGCCCGACGACATGGGCGGCACCTTTGCGCAGATGAAGGCCAGCGGAGCCACCGTGTGCGCCCGTCTGGGCCGTCAGGCCGTCGTCGACATCCCCCTCAACAGCCTCGAAGCCCTTCAGCGCATCGAGGGCGTGGTGCGCATTGACAAAGGCCACAGGGGCCACCGCAATTCCGATGTCACCCGCCAGGAGACGGGTGTGAACGAGCTGAACGGTCCCACCCTGCCCGCCACGGCCACCGCCTACACGGGCAGGGGCATCACCGTTTGCCTCATCGATGGCGGGTTCGACTTCCAACACCGCGCCTTCAAGGATGACGAGGGCAACACGCGCATCAAGTGCGTCTACTTGATGGGCGACGACGGTGGCAACAAGTACACCGTCGACGACCCCGAGGCAGGCACCTACACCTTCCCTGGCTCCGTCTACGACACACCCGAACTCATCGCCACACTTACCACCGACGACACCAATGACTATCACGGCACCCACACCACTGGCATCGCCGCCGGCAGCTTGTCGCCGCAGGGCTTTGGCGGCATGGCCCCCGAAGCCGACATCGTGCTCATCCCGTTGAAAGAAGTGCCAGTGGAAGGTCTCGACCCCGACGACATGGAAGGCTATATAGAACTGGCGCTGGCCTTTGCCGATGCCTACGCCCAGCAGAGCCAGCAGCCCATGGTGCTCAGTACCAGCATGAACAGCCACGATGGTCCGCACGACGGCACCAGCGCCATCTGCCAGGCCATCAGCGACTTGTCGGAGGATATGGTGCCCGTATTCTCGGCTGGCAACGAAGGCGGCTACCCCATTCACCTTTACTGTCATTTCACCGAGGCCAAACCATCCGTCAACACCATCCTCATGGGAATCCTCGAGGATGAAACGGGCACCTACGAATATCTCAACCAATCGTCGGTGGCGGGCTACACCCGCACAGGCAGCGAGCTGAGCGTGAAGCTCACACTGAAAAGCATCAACCCTGTCATCGGACGTCTTACCACCGTCTGGTCGTCACAGGAATGCACGGCCACCCCTGGCTGCGAAGAAGTAATCCAGATGGTGAGCAGCGACGACGATGCCACGCTGGCCCAATACTTCGAGGGCGAGGTGGGCGTGGCTGCCTTCGACAATGGCGACGGTCGCCTGGGCGTTAACGTCCTGGTCGATGGCGGCACGCAGAAGCTCTACCTCTTCCAGCTCACCATCAGTGGAGCCGACGGCACCGAGGTCGACCTGTGGGACGAGGTGGCGGGCTTTGCCGGCACACAGATGCTCGGTCTGCCTGGACTCGTCGATGGCGACAACATCATGTCGGCCGGCGACTGGACCTGCTCCGACCGTGTCATCAGCGTGGGCGCCTATTGCGCCAATGTCATTTGTCGCGATTACGATGGCGAGACCTACGACACGTCGATGGGTGACGAGGACGAGTCATACGTCCAGGACGACATTGCCTGGTTCTCCAGCTTCGGCACCTCGTTCAACGACATCTCGCAGCCCACCGTTTGCGCCCCTGGCGTCAACGTAGTGTCGTCTGTCAACCACTATTACCTTGGCGACGCCTCAGTGGCCGACGGCATGCAGTGGCAAGGCTACCCCTACAGTGCCGAGAGCGGCACGTCGATGGCATGTCCGGCAGTGGCCGGCATCGTGGCACTATGGCTGCAGGCCAATCCCACGATGACCTTCGACGAGGTGATGGACGTGATAAGCCAAACATCGCGCAACGACGACTTTACGGCCGAGTCGGCCGACCGCTGGGGCTTCGGAAAGATTGATGCCGCTGCTGGCATCAACTACATCCTCAACGTTGCCACCGACATCAAAGACCTTGACGCCACCACCGAGGGCTCACCGCTTGTCTACGACCTGCAAGGCCGCCAGCTGAGCAAGATGCCAGCCCATGGCATCGTCATCACCAATGGGCATAAGGTGATTGTGAAGTAATACCAGAGAAGCGAAACAATTAGAGAATTGGCTGCGCACGATTCGTTCATAGATGCAAGTCTATGAAGGGTGCGCAGCCATTTTTCAAATGATACTAACGACTTCCGAAATTTCGGTAACGACTTTTTGAAAAATGGTAACGAGTTTTTAAAAAATCTCGTACGAGATTTTTTTCCGCTCCGCTATAGCCCTTTTTTAGGGCCTTTTTTTTGGACGGAGCAACCCGTCGATACTCCTGAAACATCCCTTTTTCAGCGTTGACAACGACAATGCAACCCTTAACGGCTTTTTCTGGCATTCAATAATGGTTAAGAACGCTGCGTTAGGGCGATAGCCAATGGTTGGGTGAGCCGCATATTTGCGGCTGCGCATGATTTCCAAACTGGTGGAACTTGAATTTATGCGCCAACGGCTATCTCATGGCCTAAAAAAAATGCACAGTTTTTGACTTGTGTGCCAAATTTGGGGGACAAAAAGCCTTCAAAATAAAAAAAACAAATAATTTGAAAAAAAATTGGGGAATTGTGGGGGATTGTGGGAGAAATTATATAACTTTGCAGCGAAGTTAAATTCCTGACCATAATTGCGCATGAGATTTCTGGGCAACATCGAAGCCAAGATCGACTCGAAGGGCCGCGTGTTCCTTCCCGCCACCTTCCGCAAGGTGCTCCAAGCATCGGGCGAGGAGATGCTGGTGATGCGCAAGGACATTCATCAGGACTGCTTGGTGCTCTTCCCGAAAACCGTGTGGGACGCCCGCGTGGACGCCCTGATGGAGCACGTGAACGAGTGGGACGACGAAGGCATGATGGTAGTGCGCCAGTATATGAAGGAGGCCGAAGAGCTGACCATCGACGGCAACGGCCGCATACTCATCCCCCGCCGCTATCTGGACATGGTGCAGGTGGAACAGACGGTGCGCCTCATCGGCATTAACAACACCATCGAGATATGGGCAGTCGAGAAAGCCGAGAAGCCCTTCCTCTCGCAGGCGGAATTCTCGGCCAAGCTGAAGGCACTAATGACTGCCTCGCAACAATAATCCCTGGCACAAAGAAAAATGGGTTTCTGCACAGCCGCCACATATCACGTCCCTGTCCTGTTGAAGGAGAGCGTCGACGGGCTGGACATCCAGCCCGATGGCGTTTATATAGACGTTACCTTCGGCGGTGGCGGACATTCGCGCGAGATCCTGCGCCGACTGGGCCCTGAGGGGCGCCTCTACGCCTTCGACCAGGACGAGGATGCCGAACGGAACATCGTCGACGACGAGCGACTGGTGTTCGTGCGCAGCAACTTCCGCTACGTGAAGCAGTGGATGCGCTATCACGGCGAAGAGCACATCGACGGTCTGCTGGCCGACCTGGGCGTGTCGTCGCACCACTTCGATGAGGCCAGCCGCGGCTTTTCGTTGCGTTCCGATGCACCGCTCGACATGCGCATGAACCAGCGGGCCACGCTCACCGCCGCCGACGTGGTGAACAACTACAGCCAGGAGCAGCTGGCCAGCATCATGCACCTCTATGGTGAGCTGAAGAACGCACGACAGGTGGCGGCCGCACTGGTGAGCCACCGCCAGCAGCAGCCCATCGCCACCACCGGCCAACTGCTGCAGGCCACCGAGCGGCTCTTTGCTCGCGAGCGGGAGAAGAAGGAGGCTGCCAAGATGTTTCAGGCGTTGCGCATAGAGGTGAACCACGAAATGGAAGCCCTACAGCAGATGCTGGGCAGCGCTTGCCAGCTGCTGAAGCCCGGCGGACGGCTGAGCATCATCACCTACCACTCGCTGGAAGACCGAATGGTGAAGAACATCATGCGCACGGGCAATGTGGAGGGACGCGCCGAGAAGGATTTCTTCGGCCATATCAACGCTCCGATGCAGCCAGTGACCAACAAGCCCATCGTGCCATCGGCCGAAGAGCAGGAACAGAACCCCCGCAGTCGCAGCGCCAAGCTGAGAATAGGGGTGCGTCTTAGCCCCCTAAGTTAGGGGGTTGGGGGTCTGAACAAACTCATAAAGAAAAAAAATAGCGCTAACAATAAAAACGAGGGAAAGAACATAAGGTTGTTCAGACCCCCATCCCCCTAACTTAGGGGGCTTAAGAATATGAACGACGACATAGAAATGACGATTGAGGTGGCCGGCGAAGAGCCAAAGGCAGAACCCACCAACGACGCCACGGAGAAGAAGCCAAAGAAAGAACCGAAAGCCGAGGCCGACAAAGAACTGACCACGCTGGAGAAAATCAAGCGGCAGGCCAGCGAAGACGACGCCACCACCACGGGCACCAAGCGCTTTCGCGACATCCTGGGCGGCGAGTATCTGTGGGCACTGGTGCAACACCACCTGTGGCTCATCATGCTCATCGTGTTGCTCACCACGTCGTACGTCGCCGTTCGCTATCAATGTCAACAGGACGCCCTCGACATCAGCAAGCTCGAAAGCGACCTCGTAGATGCAAAGTTCCAGGCCCTGAGCAGTTCGAGCAACCTCACACGCATGTGCCGACAAAGCAACGTGCTGAACATGCTGAAGGAGAACAACGACTCCACGCTGCACATCAGTCAGCGACCGCCCTACATCATTGAGGTTCCTTGAGAGGTGAGAGGTGAGAGGTGAGAAGTGAGAGGTGAGAAATCAAGAATCCGCTAAATCGAAATATAAGAGGTGAGTAAGTTCAGTAGAGAGAAGGTGATGCCCCGCTATATGGCCATAGCGGTGGTGCTGTCGCTCGTTGGAGTGGCGGTGGTGGTCAAGGCTGCCTATACCATGACCGCCGACAAGAACTATTGGATTGAGGTGCAGAAGAACCAGGTGAACCTGGCCGACAGCATCAAGAAGCCCAACCGTGGCAACGTTCTCAGTTGCGACGGGCAGCTGCTGGCGGGCAGCATTCCCGAATACGAGATATTTATCGACTTCCGTGCCGGACTGCAGAAGCTGGAGAACGGCACCTTCTACGAGGACACCGCTTGGGTGCACAAGCGCGACACGCTGTGGTATGAGAAACTCGACAGCCTCTGCGACGGTCTGCACGCCATCTTCCCACAGAAGAGCGCCGAGGAGTTCAAGGAAGACCTCAGCAAAGGCCATGAGAAACGGGCACGCTACTGGCGCGTGTGGCGCGGAAAGATCGACTACGCCACCTACAGCCAGGTGAAGAAATTGCCCTTCTTCAACCTGCCGCGCCACAAGGGTGGACTCTGTGGCGATGAGTTCCCCGCACGCCGTCACCCCTTCGGCTCGCTGGCCGAGCGCACCATCGGCTCGCGCGACACCGCACGCTACGGCGTGGAGCTGGCCTACGACTCGCTGCTGCGCGGACAATATGGCATCGCCCATAAGCAGAAGATTCGCAACAAGGTGGTGTCGATAGTAGAGACACCGCCCACCGACGGCGCCGACGTGGTGACAACCCTCGACGTGGGCATGCAAGACCTGGCCGAGAAGGCACTGCTCGACGAGCTTCAGCAGCGCGACGCACTGATGGGCGTGGCCATCGTGATGGAGGTGCAGACAGGCGACGTGAAGGCCATCGTGAACATGGAGAAGAGCGCCGACGGACAGTATCGCGAGCGACTGAACAACGCCCTGGGCTACCGCTGCGAACCCGGCTCGGTGTTCAAGACCGCCTCGATGCTCGTGGCCCTCGACGACGGTGTGATCGACACCAGCTACGTCATCAACACGGGCAGCGGCATCATGCGCATGCACGGTGCCAACATGAAGGACCACAACTGGCACCGTGGCGGCTACGGCAGCATCAATGCCGCCAGGGCGATGGAGGTGAGCTCGAACATCGGCGTGAGCTTCATCATCGACCATTTCTATGGCTCCAACCCCACCAAGTATGTGGAAGGACTGCACCGCGTGGGCATCGGCGAGGACCTGAAGATTCCGCTCAACGAATACCGTGCGCCCAATATCCGCTATCCCGACACGAAGACCACCAACCGTGGACTCTACTGGAGTAAAACCACGCTGCCTTGGATGTCGATAGGCTACGAGACGCAGATTGCACCTATCAACACGCTGGCCTTCTACAACGCCATCGCCAACGACGGCCGACTGGTGCAGCCACGCTTTGTGAAGCAGGTGGTGAAGGACGGAAAGGTGGTGGAAGACCTGCCGCCCGTGGTGCTGAAGGAGCAGATAGCCAAGCCATCGACCATCAAGACCATGCAGACCATCCTGCGCCATGTGGTGAGCCAGGGACTGGGTAAGCGCGCCGGAAGCACAGCCTTCCAGGTGGCGGGAAAGACAGGAACGGCACAGGTGTCGGACAACGTCTATAACTACCATACCGGACTGCGCTGTCACTGGCTCAGCTTCTGCGGCTACTTCCCTGCCGACAAACCACGCTATTCGTGCATCGTCTGCGTGAAGACCACTAAGGGACCGGCATCGGGCGGTCTGGTGTCGGGTACGGTGTTCCATAATATTGCCGAGGGCGTGATGGCAAAGAATGTGCGCATGGTGGCGCAGAACGCCCGCGACGAGCACTCCGTCTTCGTGCCCAACGTGAAGAACGGCGACATGCAGGCCGCCGACTACGTGCTGGACCAGTTGGACATCAACACCACAGGCAACTGGATTACCGGCAACACCACGAGCGGCCCCGTCTGGGGACAGGCCGAGCTGCAGGAAAAGGGCGTGAAGCTCGACAAGATGGCCGCCGAGGCCGACGTCATGCCCAACGTCACCGGCATGGGCGCACGCGACGCCGTGTTCATGCTCGAAAAGATGGGCGTGAAAGTGCAGCTGCACGGACTGGGCGGCGTGAAAAGCCAAAGCATACCTGCCGGCGTCAAGCTGCACAGCGGCATGAGCTGTACACTGCAATTAGGATAGTGAAGGATTTTATAAATAGGAATTATGAAACTGACTGACATTATTGCAAGAATCAAGGTGAAGGCCATTGAAGGCAACGCCGACGTGGAAATCACCGACGTTGACATCGACTCGCGTCGCGTGGCTTCCGGCCATCTCTTCGTGGCCATGCGCGGCACGCTCACCGATGGCCACCAGTACATCGGCAAGGCCATCGAGCAAGGAGCCGCTGCCGTGGTTTGCGAACATATCCCCGCCGCCATTCCCGTGGGCCAGACTACGTTTGTCGTCGTTGACTCCACCGAAGAAGCTGCCGGCCCCGTGGCCACCGCCTTCTACGGATTCCCCGCCGAACAGCTCAAGCTGGTGGGCGTCACCGGCACCAACGGCAAGACCACTATCGCCACATTATTATATAATATGTTCCGACAGCTGGGCTACAAGTGCGGACTGCTCAGCACCGTGTGCAACTATATCGAGGGCGAGCCCATCGCCGCCACCCACACCACTCCCGACCCCGTGGAGCTGAACCGTCTGCTGCGCCGCATGGTAGATGCCGGATGCCAGTATGCTTTCATGGAGTGCAGCAGCCACGCCATCGCCCAGAAGCGCATCGGTGGACTGCAGTTCGCTGGAGGCATCTTCACCAACCTGACACGCGACCACATGGACTATCACAAGACGGTGGAGAACTATCGCAACGCCAAGAAGGCCTTCTTCGACATGTTGCCCAAGGGCAGCTTCGCCATCATCAACGCCGACGACAAGAACGGAGCCTACATGGTGCAGAACACCAAGGCCACGGTGAAGACCTACAGCACGCGCCAGATGGCCGACTATTGCGCCCGACTGATTGAATGCCACTTCGAGGGCATGTATCTCAACATCGACGGCCACGAGGTGGGCGTGCAGTTCATCGGCAAGTTCAACGTGAGCAACCTGCTCGCCGTCTATGCCACCGCCGTTATGCTGGGCCAGCAGCCCGAGCAGGTGCTGGTGGTAATGAGCACGCTGAAGAGCGTGGCCGGCCGCCTGGAACCCATCCGCTCGCCGGAAGGTTTCACCGCCGTCGTGGATTATGCCCACACGCCCGACGCGCTGGAAAATGTGCTGCGCGCCATCCACGAAGTGATGCACGGCAAGGAGGGGCACATCATCACCGTGTGCGGAGCCGGTGGCAACCGCGACAAGGGCAAGCGTCCGCTGATGGCACAGGAGGCCGTGAAGCAGAGCGACCGCGTAATCATCACCAGCGACAACCCCCGCTTCGAGGAGCCGCAGGACATCATCAACGATATGCTGGCCGGCCTCACGCCGCAGCAGATGAAGAAGGTGCTCTCCATCGTCGACCGCCGCGAAGCCATCCGCACCGCCTGCATGATGGCCCAGAAGGGCGACGTGATCCTCATCGCCGGAAAAGGCCACGAGGACTACCAAGAGGTGAAGGGCGTAAAGCACCACTTCGACGACCGCGAGGTGGTGAGGGGGTGCCTCAGCCCCCAGGTCTGAACAAGTTCAACAGACACAATAGTTCATAAAATATGCTATACTATCTGTTTCGATTCTTAGAGAACTACAATATCCCCGGTTCGCACTTGTGGAGCTACATCTCCTTCCGTGCGTTGCTGGCACTGATATTGTCGCTCATCATCTCGGCTTGGTTCGGCGAGAAGTTCATCAAGTGGATGAAACGCCGCAAGATATTCGAAACCGAGCGCGACCCAGCCATCGACCCCTTTGGCTGCGAGAAGAAGGGCGTACCCACCATGGGCGGCATCATCATCATCGTGTCGATACTGGTGCCGGTGCTGCTGCTGGGCCGCATGCGCAACATCTACCTCATCCTAATGATCATCACCACCGTGTGGCTGGGCTTCCTGGGCTTCATGGACGACTACATCAAAATCTTCCGACGCAACAAGGCCGGCTTGAAAGGGAAATACAAAATCATCGGGCAGGTGTCGATAGGCTTCATCGTGGGTCTGACGCTCTACTTGAGTCCCGACGTGGTGATGCGCGAGAACATCAGCGAGACGCAAGAGAACAAGACGGAAGTGGTGAAGCACGAACAGGAGGCGCATAAATCACTACAGACCACCATCCCGTTTACCAAACACCACAACCTGAGCTACAGCGAGATTATGTCGTTTGTGGGCAAGCACAAGGTGGCCGCCGGCTGGATTCTGTTCGTGCTGATAACCATCTTCGTGGTGACGGCAGTGAGCAATGGCGCCAACCTGAACGACGGCATGGACGGCATGTGCGCCGGCAACTCGGCTATCATCGGCGTGGCGCTGGGCATCCTGGCCTACGTGAGCAGCCACATCGGCTATGCCAGCTACTTCGACATCATGTACATCCCCCACTCCGAGGAGCTGGTCATCTTCCTCTGCGCCTTCGTGGGAGCGATGGTGGGCTTCCTTTGGTACAACGCCTACCCGGCCCAGATATTCATGGGCGACACGGGTTCGCTCACCATTGGCGGCATCATCGGCGTTTGCGCCGTCATCATCCACAAGGAGCTGCTGCTGCCCATCCTCTGCGGCATCTTCTTCGTGGAGAGCCTGAGCGTCATCATCCAGACGCAATGGTTCAAGTGGAAGAAGCGCAAGGGACAGCGCGTGCGCGTGTTCCGTGCCACGCCCATCCACGACAACTTCCGCAAGCTCGACTCGCAGCTCGACGCCACCTCGCGCTACATCCTGAAAGGCTGGCCACACCGTCCGTTCCACGAGTCGAAAATCACCATCCGCTTCTGGATTGTCACCATCATCCTGGCCGCAATGACCATCATCACACTGAAGATAAGATAAATAAATGAAAAGAATAGTCGTATTAGGAGCTGGCGAAAGCGGCGCAGGTGCCGCCGTGCTGGCCAAGAAAGAAGGTTTCGACGTGTTCGTGAGCGACATGTCGAAAATTACCCCACACTATCAGCAGATGCTCGACGAACGCGGCATCCTTTGGGAAGAGGGCGGCCACACCGAGAGCCTCATCCTCAACGCCGATGAAATCATCAAGAGTCCCGGCATACCCGACACCGCTCCGCTGGTGGCCAAGGCCATCGCTGCCGGCATTCCCATCATCAGCGAGATTGAGTTTGCTGGCCGCTACACCACGTCGAAGATGATTTGCATCACGGGCAGCAACGGCAAGACCACCACCACCAGCCTCATCTACCACATCTTCAAGTCGGCAGGCTACGACGCCGGACTGGCTGGCAACATCGGGCACTCGCTGGCCCTGCAGGTGGCCGAGGAGCCCCACGAATACTATATCATCGAGCTGAGCTCGTTCCAGCTCGACAACATGTACGACTTCCGCGCCAACATCGCGGTGCTGCTCAACATCACGCCCGACCATCTGGACCGCTACGGTGAGATGCAGAACTACGTCGACGCGAAGATGCGCATCGTGCAGAACCAAACCCCGCAGGACGCCTTCATCTATTGGAACGACGACCCCATCATCCGCCGAGAGCTGAAGAAATACGACATCAAGGCCGTGCAGTATCCCTTCTCCGAACTGAAAGAGAAAGGCAGCATTGGCTACATCGAGGCTGGCAAATATGTTGTTGAGAAGCCCATGCCCTTCAACATGGAGCAGGAGGAGCTAAGCCTCCGTGGGCGCCACAACATCTACAACTCGCTGGCTGCCGGTATCGCGGGCAACATTGCCGGCATCAAGAAAGAAGTGATTCGCCGCTCGCTGAGCGACTTCCCCGGCGTGGAGCACCGTCTGGAGCACGTCTGCCATGTGCGCGGCGTGGAATATATCAACGACTCGAAAGCCACCAACGTGGATGCCTGCTGGTATGCCCTCGACTCGATGCGGACAAAGGTCGTCCTCATCCTGGGCGGCCGCGACAAAGGCAACGACTACGACCCCATCAAGCCCCTGGTGAAGGAGAAGTGCTCGGCTCTGGTGTATCTGGGAGCCGACAACACCAAGCTGCACCAGAACTTCGACGAGCTGGGCATCCCCGTGCGCGACACCCACTCCATGCGTGAGTGCATCGACGCCTGCTACGAGCTGGCACGTCCCGGCGAGACGGTGCTGCTCAGCCCCTGCTGCGCCAGCTTCGACCTCTTCAAGAACATGGAGGACCGTGGCGAGCAATTCAAGGAAATGGCCAGAAATCTCTAGAAAGACTAGTCTAACTAGCCCTACTAGAAAAACTAGAAAACAACAACAGCAGTGAACAAGAAAATAGGCAATCTCTTCAAAGGCGACAAGGGCATCTGGACGGTGTTCTTCTTCCTCACGCTCATCAGCCTCATCGAGGTCTTCTCGGCGTCGAGCACCCTCTCCTATAAGAGCCACAACTTCATGGGGCCCATCATCTACCATGCCGGAACGATACTGGCGGGAGTGTTCATCACCATCGTCACGCTCAACATCCCCTGTCGCTACTTCAAGATCATCACGCCCATCTTCATCATCCTCTCTTACGCCTCACTGCTGTGGGTGCTGGCCTTTGGCGAAAGCATCAATGGCGCCAACCGTGTCATCCAGCTACCAGGATTCACTTTCCAGCCATCGGAACTGGCCAAGGGCACCATGGTGCTGGCCACGGCGCAGATTCTGAGCGCCATGCAGCGCGAGGACGGCAAAGGCGCCGACCCGAAGTCGATGAAATACATTCTCTATCTGGTGGTGCCTGCCGTGGCTCTGATAGGGCTGGAGAATCTTTCGACGGCCGTGCTGCTCTTCGGCATCATCTTCATCATGATGTTCTTGGGGCGCGTGCCCATGGCACAGATGGGCAAACTCACCGGCGCGCTGGCACTCATCGCCGGCATCTTCATCACGCTGGTGCTCACCGTGGGAAGCATGGACAGCAGCAACGACGACGAAACTGCTGCCACGACCGAGGTGATCGCAGCCGCCAATAACGCTGAAAAGAGCGAGAGTGCAGTAACCAAGTTGTTCCACCGATTTAGCACTTGGCGCAACCGACTGGTGAACAAGGAGCCGCGCCCCGAGAATCCCAAGGACTACAACGTGCGCGACAATTTCCAAGTGGCCCACGCCAACTTTGCCATCGCCACGTCGGGTATCATCGGTAAGGGTCCTGGCAACAGCACCGAGCGCGACTACCTGCCGCAGGCCTTCAGCGACTTCATCTTTAGCATCATCATCGAGGAGATGGGCCTCATCGGGGCCATCGCCGTGGTGTTCCTATACATCATCCTGCTCTTCAGGGCGGCACGCATCGCCGGGCGGTGCGAGAACAACTTCCCGGCGTTCCTAGTAATGGGCCTGGCACTGTTGCTGGTGGCCCAGGCTGCCATCAACATGATGGTGGCCGTAGACTTTGGCATCGTCACTGGCCAGCCCCTGCCTTTGGTGTCGAAGGGAGGCACCTCCACGCTCGTCAGCTGTGCCTACATCGGAGCCATTCTCAGTGTGAGCCGTTCGGCTAAACAGAAACCTGCGCTAGCGATGGCAACGACCTCCTGAAAAATCTCGCCGACTTTTTGAAAAATCTCGTTGACTTTTTGAAAAATCTCGCGCTCCAAATTTCAAGCACTCACAGCGGCCCAGAAAACGGCTGCTAACGACCATAAAAAAGACATACAATATGAAAGCAGAATCCAACACCAGCAGCACTTTGGGCACCCCCACCGCCGGGGCAGCAAAAGAAGCTTTGCGCGTGGTCATCAGCGGCGGCGGCACGGGGGGACATATCTTCCCCGCCGTGAGCATTGCCAACGCGCTACGCGAGCTGTGTCCCGATGCCGAGATACTCTTCGTGGGAGCCGAGGGCCGCATGGAGATGCAACGCGTGCCGCAGGCAGGCTACGACATCAAGGGTCTGCCCATCCGCGGGTTCCTGCGCCCCCTGTGGAAGCCCGGCAACGTGGGCGTGGCCATCGACTATCTGCGCAGCAAGCGCATGGCCAAGCAGATTCTGCGCGAGTTCAAGCCACAGGTGGCCGTGGGCGTAGGGGGCTATGCCAGCAGTGCCGCGCTTGGCGCCGCCAACAGTCTGGGCATCCCCACGCTGATACAAGAGCAGAACAGCTATGCCGGCCTGGCCAACAAGCAGCTGGCTGCCAAGGCACAGAAAATCTGCGTGGCCTACGAGGGCATGGAGCGTTTCTTCCCCAAGGAGAAGATCTTGCTCACGGGCAACCCCGTGCGGCAGAACCTGCTCAACAGCACCATCACCCGAGAAGACGCCCTCAAGACCTTCAACCTCGACCCTGCCAAAAAGACCATCCTCCTGGTGGGTGGCAGTCTGGGGGCACGCACCATCAACGAGAGTGTGCTGCAACACCTGAAGGAGATTGCCGACTCGGGCATGCAGTTCATCTGGCAAACAGGCAAGTACTACAGCCAGCAGATTGCCGATGAGCTGAAGACGAAAGAAAAGCCCTCGAACCTGGTGGTTTGCGACTTCATCACCGACATGGCTGCCGCCTATCGCGCCGCCGACCTGGTGATCAGCCGTGCCGGAGCCAGCAGCATCAGCGAGTTCTGCCTTATCGGCAAGCCCGTCATCCTGGTGCCCAGCCCCAACGTGGCCGAAGACCACCAGACCAAGAACGCCCTGGCGTTGGTGAACCGCCAAGCCGCCCTCTACGTGAAAGACAGCGAGGCCCCGGCACAGCTCATCCAGCTGGCCATCGAAACTGCTGCCGACGATGCCAAGCTGAAGAGCCTGGGCGAGAACGTGCTGAAGATGGCCCTGCCTAACAGCGCCGAAATCATCGCCCGTGAAGTGATAAAAATAGCAAATAGATAAATGGAAAAGAAAGATTTGAAGGCCGTCTACTTCGTCGGAGCAGGAGGCATTGGCATGAGTGCACTGGCACGCTACTTCATCAAGCGCGGCTTGGTGGTGGCGGGCTACGACAAGACCCCTACCGAGCTCACCTATCGTCTGGAGAAAGAAGGGGCATTGCTGCACTACGAGGAAAACGTTGAGGAGATACCCCACATCTGCAAGAACGCCGCCCACACGCTGGTGGTCTACACCCCCGCCGTGCCCGAAAGCCATCTGGAGTTGCAATACTTCCGCGAGAACGGCTTCGAGGTGCTGAAGCGTGCACAGGTGCTGGGCATCCTCACCCAGCAGATGCGCGGCCTGTGCGTAGCTGGTACCCATGGCAAGACCACCACCAGCACGATGTGCGCCCACATCATGCACCAAAGTCATCTGGACTGCAACGCCTTCCTGGGGGGCATCGCCAAGAACTATGGCACCAACTACATCCTGAGCAATTCGAAATACGTGGTCATCGAGGCCGACGAGTACGACCGCTCGTTCCACTGGCTGCGGCCGTGGATGAGCGTCATCACCAGCACCGATGCCGACCACCTCGACATCTATGGCACCAAGGAAGCCTATTTGGAGAGTTTCGCCCACTACAGCTCGCTCATCCAGCCCGAAGGGGCGCTCATCATCCACCGCGGACTGGAGATGAAGGAGCGGTTGCAGCCCGGCGTCCGCCGCTACGACTACGGCCGCGACGAGGGCGACTTCCATGCTGAGAACATCCATATCGCCAACGGCGAGATCACCTTCGACTTCATCTCGCCCATCGAGAGCGTGCGGAACATCGAGCTGGGCCAGCCCGTGCCCATCAACATCGAGAACGGCATTGCCGCCATGGCCATGGCTCAGCTGGCTGGTTGCACACCCGAGGAGCTGCGTGTGGGCATGCTGTCGTTCAGCGGAGTGGAACGCCGCTTCGACTTCAAGATCAAGACACCACAGCTGGTGTTCCTGAGCGACTACGCCCATCACCCGCAGGAGATCTACCAGAGTGCACGGTCTATCCGCCAACTCTATCAGGACCGCCACATCACCGTCATCTTCCAGCCCCACCTCTACACCCGCACCCGCGATTTCTATCCGCAGTTTGCCGAGGCGCTGAGCCAGCTCGACGAGGTGATTCTCACCGACATCTATCCTGCCCGCGAAGAGCCCATCGAGGGTGTCACTTCGAAGCTCATCTACGACCGTCTGGCCCCTGGCGTGCAGAAGCAGCTCATCACGAAAGACGAGGTGATTCCGCTGGTGAAGAGCCGTTCCTTCGACGTGCTCATCGTGCTCGGTGCCGGCGACCTCGACGCACAGGTGCCACAGATGACCAACATTCTGAAAAGGAAAAAGAATCTATAATAACAGCTAAACGACGCACAACATGGTGAACTGGAAAAAGACGCTCATCATCATCTTCAACGTCATCATCGGAGCCTATCTGCTGCTGGCCGTCACGGCTTTCAACAAGCCGGTGGACAAGGAAACCGTGTGCCGCGACGTGCGCATCAGCATCGACAAGGGCATCGTAGATGGATTCCTCAACGCCGAGGGGGTGCGCCGCATGCTGATTGAATCGGGCCAGAACCCCATTGGCCGCACCATGGCCGACGTGAACCTGCGCGCCATGGAGGAGCAGCTGGAGAAGCACGAGCTGATAGACAATGCGGAATGCTACCGCACACAAGCCGGCAACGTCAATATTCGCATCACCGAGCGTGTGCCCGTGGTGCGCGTGATGGCTCACAACGGCGAAGACTACTACGTCGACAAAGACGGCCACATCATGCAGAACACGGGCTATGCCTGCAACCTGATGGTGGCCACGGGCAGCATCGACCGCGCCTTCGCCCGCCGCGTGCTGGCTCCCATCGGTCGCATCATCATTGCCGACGACTTTTGGCGTAACCAGATTGAGCAAATCAACGTGATGCCCGACAGCACCGTCGAGATGGTGCCACGCGTAGGGGCGCACATCATCTATCTGGGGAAGCCGGTGAACGTGACGAAGAAGCTGGAGCGACTGCGCAAGTTCTACCAGTACGGGCTGAGTCAGGCCGGATGGAACAAGTATCAGCGCATCAGCGTGGAATACGACAATCAGATAGTATGCAAGAAGAAGTGAAACATTAGTGACAACTATATCGTAACTCAATAAAATCTATACAATATGGCAGCAGAACAGAAAGAATTCATCGTGGCAATTGAACTGGGGTCATCGAAGGTGACCGCCATTGCCGGACAGAAGAAGCCTGATGGCAGCATCTCGGTGCTCGCCATGATTAAGGAGGACTCCTCCTCATTCATCCACAAGGGCGTGGTGTTCAACATCGACAAGACGGCCCTGTGTCTTCAGAACATTGTGAAGAAACTGGAGTCGCAGCTCAAGACCCGCATCGTCCAGGTGTTCGTGGGCGTGGGCGGACAGTCGCTGCGCTCGGTGCGCAACACCATCAGCCGCGATCTGCCCGCCGACAGCATCATCACGCAGGAGATGGTGGTGGAGCTGATGGATGCCAACTGGAACCTTGACTACCCCGACCAGAAGATTCTCGACGTGGCCGAGCAGGAGTACCGCGTCGACAGCCATCTGCAGATGGATCCCGTGGGCATTCGCGCCACTCGATTGGAAGGCAATTTCCTCAACATCCTGGTGCGCAAGACTTTCTTCCAGAACCTGAACAACTGCTTCGAGCAGGCTGGCATCAAGGTGGCCGAGATGTACCTGGCTCCGGTGGCGCTGGCCAATGCCGTACTCACCGAGGCCGAGAAGCGCTCGGGATGCGCCCTCGTCGACATCGGCGCCGACACCACCACCGTGAGCGTGTTCTGGAAAAACGTGCTGCGCCATCTGGCCGTCATCCCCCTGGGCTCGAACAACGTCACCAAGGACATTGCCTCGCTACAGATGGAGGAGAGCGACGCCGAGCAGATGAAACTGAAATATGCATCGGCCTACACCGACAACGCCGACATCGACACCACGCTGAAGTACAGCATCGACCCCGAGCGGCAGGTGGAAAGCCAAAAGTTCATCGAGATTGTGGAGGGCCGCATGATGGAAATCATCGAGAACGTGCGCTACCAAATTCCCGACGAATACTACGACAAGCTGCTGGGCGGCATCGTCGTCACCGGTGGCGGCTCGAACATGAAGAACATCGACAGGGCCATCACCTTGAGCACCCGCATCGAAAAGGTGCGCGTGGCCAAGTTTGTCAACAACAGCATCAACACCAGCCTTGAGCCCCTAAAGGCACGCAACGGCATGTATAACACCCTGCTCGGACTGCTGGCCAAGGGCGACATCAACTGCGCCGGTGGTGGCATCGACCAGCAGGGCAACCTCTTCGGCAACGAGAACCAAGAGAGTGCTCCTGTCATCCCCGACCGCAAGCCGCGCCAGGCCTACGAGAAGGAGACGGGCACCATCCGCACCCAGCAGGAGGAAGAGCTGGCTGCCGAGGAGGCACGCCGCAAGAAGGAAGAAGAGGAACGGCTGCGCCGCGAGCAAGAGGAGCAGCAGCACGAGGAAGAGCGTCGCCGCAAGAAAGAGAACAGCTGGTGGAACCGCGCCAAGAGAGGTCTGAAGGATTTCACAACGAAAATTACCGAAGACGAATAACCCACCCCCCTACAAACCCTAAGAAACTACAAAAAAAGATATGAATACCAACGATATTCTCGTAGACTTCGGCGTTCCCGAAGAGAAGCACAGCATCATCAAAGTCATCGGCGTGGGCGGCGGTGGCGGCAACGCTGTAAACCACATGTACAAGGAAGGCATCCACGATGTGACCTTCGTAGTGTGCAACACCGACAACCAGGCACTTAACGACAGCCCCGTGCCCGTGAAGCTGCAGCTGGGCAGCGAGGGCCTTGGCGCCGGCAATCGCCCCGAGAAGGCACGCGCCGCTGCCCAGGAGAGCCTGCAGGACATCCACAATATGCTCGACGACGGCACCCGCATGGCCTTCATCACCGCCGGCATGGGCGGTGGCACCGGCACTGGCGCAGCACCCGTCATCGCACAGGAGTCGAAGGAGATGGGCATCCTCACCGTGGGCATCGTCACCATCCCCTTCCGCTTCGAGGGCAACCGCAAGATTGACCAGGCACTCGACGGCGTGGAGGAGATGTCGAAGCATGTCGACGCCCTGCTCGTCATCAACAACGAGCGACTGCGCGAAATCTACCCCGACCTCTCGTTCCTCGATGCCTTCGGCAAGGCCGACGACACGCTCTCGGTGGCTGCCAAGTCGATTGCCGAGATCATCACCCTGCACGGCACGATGAACCTCGACTTCAACGATGTGAAGACCGTGCTGCAAGACGGTGGCGTGGCCATCATGTCGACGGGCTACGGCGAGGGCGAAGACCGCGTGAAGAAAGCTATTGAAGATGCACTGAACTCGCCCCTGCTCAACGACAACGACATCTTCAACTCGAAGAAGATTCTGCTCAACCTCTCGTTCAGCCATGAGAAGGATTCGAAGGACAACTTCATGATGGAGGAGATGAACTACGTGCACGAGTTCATGGACAAGTTCGGCTCGGACTTCGTCTTCAAGTGGGGTGTGGCCGTCGATCCCGAGCTGGGCAAGCGCGTGAAGGTCACCATCCTGGCCACCGGCTTCGGCATGCAGAACGTCGACGGTATGGAGGAGCGAATGCTGAAGCAGCAGACGCGCGAGGAGGCCAACCGCCTGGCCGAGGAGCAGGAGAAAGCTGCCAAGCGCGACGAGCGCCGCTCGCACTACTACAGCGGCACCGACCAGCACCATCGCTACAAGCGTCGTCCCAACATCTATATCTTCACCGCCGAAGACCTGGACAACGACGATGTGATCTCGGCCGTGGAGTCGTCGCCCACCTACAAGCGCACCCGCGAGATACTGGCCAGCTTGGGCAGCCAGAACGCTGCTCCCACCGAGCCGCAGCCACGCAATGACGCGCCAGAGCCCGTGCAAGGCGTCATCAGCTTCGTATCGTAAGCGTAGCCCCTGCATCCGGGTTTGGTTGCGCAGCCCTTCCCCTCCCTCAAGGGGAAGGGCTGCGCCTAATCGACTGACATTCATCAAAAAACTAACTTCATAATCCACTTTTCCCAAGGCAAAGGGGGTGTTAATCCTTTTCTTCTTCGTACCTTTGCCGGCGATTATGATAGTTGCAAACATGAATCTTCATGAGGTCTTTGCAAACCTTATGAGTGAAATGCCGAAGTTGGTCTGGAAACGTGATGCCCTATTCCGCAAGGCGGCCAACGAGCTAAAGAAAAGCACAGAGTTTCCCTCCCACGTGATGTACGACTATAAAATTCCATCATCAAACAACCAGTACATCATCTACTTTTCCTGTGAACATCCCTACGCCCCCATCGTGCCGGGCTTCTTGCTTGTGATGTACGACGACCACAAACGCTTCATCATCAAATGGACCGAAAAAGGAACACCAGAGGTGCATATCCTCACCAGCCACTTCCTTCAGCGCTATAAAGAGCGCTTCTTGAAACAGCCAGAACTATCGGCTAACGAAACCGCCGTGAGGTATCTCTCGCGCAACTCCACCATGAGGCCGATGAATATCGATGAACGCATCAACAAGCACATCGAAGAATACGGTGAATATGCCGGAGAAGGATTCTTGGTACAGGACGGCTTTTGCTTCAAGCTGTCGGGGGAAGAAACTGTGGAGGGTGAGCAGCCAGTGAGAATCAGCTTCTACACCACATTCATGCCCCTCGCAGAAATGACCGAAAGCCAAAGGGAGGCCATCTTCGAAGAATGCATGAAGGATGTCGACGCATTGGATTATTGAGCCTTGATGCACCGTTAAACGATTAAATTGCGCCGATTCTTTTAAACTTTTTTGCATTAGATGCGTCAAAGGGGCAGTTTGATTTTTTAATTTATCTTTTATGAAACAACTATTATTATTGGTAGCTGCCTTTGTAGCTACAACGGCATCAGCTCAGTTTGGTGCCCCCCGTCAAAACCCCATCGTTCCCTCTGTTACTGAAAATGTCACGGAAGACTTCAAGCCTGCCACCTCCAATCAGGACAACAAGCAGTACCCGATGGTCAACTCTCAACGCATGGTGCGTGCGAAGATTACAGCCCCTGACGCCAAGTTCGTCGGACTCGACATCAACCACAAGATCTACCAGATGACTAAGGATGAGAATGGCGACTGGGTAGGAACTTCCGAACCTCAAGACGAAGGTTTCCACTACTATCAGCTGAACATCGATGGTGCCTCTGTGCCCGATCCAGGCAGCCTCTACTACTACGGTGCCAGCCGTTGGGGCAGCGGTATCGAGATTCCCTCTGCCGACGAGGGCTTCTGGCAGGTGAAGAATGTGCCTCAAGGCTCCATGAGCGAGGTGTTCTACTGGTCGACCTACACCGAGAAGATGCGTCGTTGCCATGTCTATCTGCCCGCAGCGTATTTCTCCAACCCCACCAAGAAGTTCCCCGTTCTGTATCTGCAGCACGGCATGGGCGAGAATGAGTACGGATGGGCCGAGCAGGGTCATACCGCTCAGATTCTCGACAACCTGATTGCCGAGGGGAAGGCTGTTCCCTGCATCATTGTGATGGACAATGGCCTGAATGCCAACCGTCCTGGAGAAGGTGGTTTCGGCGGCTTCGGTGGCCAGCGTCCTCAGGGTCAGCGTCCACAGGGAGGCATGGGCCAGGGTGGCCAGCGTCCGCAGGGTGCTCCCGGACAAGGTGGTCAGCGTCGTGGCGGCTTCGGAGGCTTCTCTGAGGGCTTTAAGAACGTGCTCTTCAACGACATCATCCCGATGGTGGAGAAGAACTATCGCGTGATTGCCGACCCGCAGCATCGTGCATACGCCGGACTGTCGATGGGTGGCATGCAGGCACGCGAGATTACGCTTGCCAATCCCGAGAAGTTTGCTTATGTTGGTTCGTTCAGCAGTGGCGCATGGAGTGTTGACCAGGTGAAGGAATCGAAAGGTTTCACCAAGAACGTCAAGCTGCTCTTCATGAGCGGTGGCGGCAAGGAGAACATGGGTTGTGTTGAGGCAGCCAAGAATATCAAGGAGCAGCTCGGCATGAATGCCGTAGGATACGAATCTCCCGGCACTGCCCACGAGTGGCACACTTGGCGTCGCAGCTTGTATGAGTTTGCACAGCTCATTTTCAAGTAAAGAGAGCATATTAAGAGGGCGGGGCGCTTCACCATGGTGATGCGCCCCGCTCTTCATAATATGTGACAGGTGTCAACCCTTAGAGCTTCGCCAGCTCAATGGCTTTATCAACGGCAGCGGTTAGTCCGTCGGCATTCTTTCCGCCAGCCTGGGCAAAATGTGGCTGTCCGCCGCCACCGCCCTGAATGAGCTTGGCGGCCTCGCGCACCATCTGACCTGCATTCAGGCCATGGTCGCTCACCAAGTCGTCGCTCATCATGATGGTGAGCTGGGGCTTGTCCTGATGCTTTGTTCCGAGTACGCATAGCATCGAACCTTCCACGTTGGCACGAATCTTGAAGGCCAAGTCCTTGGCTGTAGCGGGCTGCATGGGCCTGATGGATACGACCAACGTCACGCCATTCACGATGCGGGCCTTCTCAACAAGCTCCTTGGCGTAGCGCTCCACGGTCTGGGCCTGGAACTGCTCAATATCCTTCTTCATGGAGTCGTGCTCCTCAATGTACTTCTGGATGACGGCCTGCAGGTCCTTCGCATTATTGAAGAACGCCCTGATAGACTTCACCGTGTCCTCCAATGAGTAGAGCATCTCCTCGCACTCCTTGCCTGTCTTCGCCTCAATGCGACGGATGCCGGCGGCGACGCTACCCTCAGAAATGATTTTGAAGAAGCCAATGCGACCCGTGCTGGTGGTATGGATACCGCCACAAAGCTCGCACGACGGGCCGAAGCGCATGACGCGCACACGGTCGCCATACTTCTCGCCGAAGAGGGCGATGGCGCCCAGCTTCTTGGCCTCGTCCATAGGCATGTCGCGATGCTCGTCGCGCGGCAGGTCTTGGCGAATCATGTCGTTCACCAAGCGCTCCACATCGCGCAGCTGCTCGTCGCTCACCTTCTCGAAATGGGAGAAGTCGAAACGAAGGATGTCGGGGCTGACGAAGCTTCCCTTCTGCTCCACATGATCGCCCAGCACCTGCTTCAAGGCATAGTCGAGCAGGTGGGTGGCGGTGTGGTTGGCAGCGCTGGCATCGCGCTTGTCGGTGTCGACGCAGGCCATGAACTCTGCCTCGGGATGCTGGGGCAGCTTCTTCACGATGTGCACGGTCTGCCCGTTCTCGCGCTTCGAGTCGATAATGTCAACGGTTTCGAACTCGCTGACGATGACGCCCTGGTCGCCCACTTGGCCACCCATCTCGCCGTAGAACGGGGTGTAGTCGAGCACCAGCTCGTAGAACTCATTCTTCTTCTGCGTCACCTTGCGATAGCGCAGGATGTGACAGGTGTACTCGGTATAGTCGTAGCCCACGAACTGCTGTTCGCCAGCTTGCAGCTCCACCCAGTCGCTGTTCTCCACGGCGGCGGCGTTGCGGGCACGATCCTTCTGCTTCTGCATCTCCACGTTGAACTCGGCCTCGTTCACGGTGAAGCCGTTCTCGCGGCAGATGAGCTCGGTGAGGTCGAGGGGGAAGCCGTAGGTGTCGAAGAGGCGGAAGGCCTGAGTGCCGTCCAGCTCCTTCTCTCCCTTATTCCGCATCTCCTCCATGGCCTTGTCGAGCAAGGTGATGCCCTTGTCGAGGGTGCGCAGGAAAGCGTCTTCCTCTTCCTTCATCACGCGGCCAATGAGCTGCTGCTGGGCGCGCAGTTCGGGGAAGGCATCGCCCATCTCCTCGACGAGCGTGGGCAACAGCTTGTAGAGGAAAGCCTCTTTCTGGCCCAGGAAGGTGTAGGCATAGCGCACGGCACGGCGCAGGATGCGGCGAATGACGTAGCCAGCTTTGGCATTCGAAGGCAGCTGGCCATCGGCAATGGAGAAAGCCACGGCACGAAGGTGGTCGGCGCAAACGCGCATGGCCACGTTGATGGGCTCCTGCTGGCTAGAAGGGCTAGCCTGGCTAGAAATGGCCTCCTCCTCGAAGGTGGTATATTTCAGCCCCGTAATCTGCTCCTCGGCCTTGATGATAGGCTGGAACACATCGGTGTCGTAGTTGGAATGTTTGCCCTGCAGCATGCGCACCAGGCGCTCGAAGCCCATGCCCGTGTCGATGACGTTCATGGCCAGCTTCTCCAGCGAGCCGTCGGCCTTGCGGTTGAACTGCATGAAGACGAGGTTCCAGATTTCAATCACCTGGGGGTCGTCCTTGTTCACTAGTTCGCGTCCCGTCTTGCCACTGGCGGCGCGCTGTTCGGGGGTACGGCTGTCAACGTGGATCTCCGAGCAGGGACCACAGGGACCCGTGTCGCCCATTTCCCAGAAGTTGTCATGCTTGTTGCCGTTGATGATATGGTCTGCGGGCACATGCTTGGCCCAGTAGCTGGCAGCCTCGTCGTCGCGGGGGATATTTTCTTCGGGCGAGCCCTCGAACACGGTGACGTAGAGGTCGTCGGGGTTCAGCTTCAGCACATCCACCAGGTATTCCCATGCCATATCGATGGCGCCCTCTTTGAAGTAATCGCCAAAGCTCCAGTTGCCCAGCATCTCGAACATGGTGTGGTGGTAGGTGTCGTGGCCCACCTCTTCCAGGTCGTTGTGCTTACCACTGACGCGAAGACACTTCTGCGTGTCGGCGCGACGGCGCGGCTCAGGGTCGCGAGTACCCAGGATAATGTCTTTCCACTGATTCATGCCAGCGTTGGTGAACATGAGTGTGGGGTCGTCTTTCACCACCATCGGAGACGAGGGCACGATGGCATGCTGCTTCGACTCGAAAAACTGTTTGAACGAGTCGCGTATTTCTTTTGCTGTCATTATCTTTGTTAACTTATTAAGCTTCTCCACCCTTCACGTTGAAAGGAGCAATGGTGCGGGGTTCCTGTGCTTGGGCCATCTTGATGGTACCGAAAGTGCGCTCGTAACGCATGATGTTCTCCTGAAGGGCACCCAGCAGACGCTTGGCGTGCTCGGGAGCCAAGATGATGCGGCTGCGCACCTGGGCCTTGGGCAAACCGGGCATCATGCGTGCGAAGTCCACGATGAACTCACTGCTGGAGTGGGTGATGATGGCAAAGTTGGAGTACTCGCCCTGAGCCTTGTCGGGGGTAAGCTCTATCTGCAGCCCTTGCTGCTTCTTCTCGTTGTCGTTGTTCATAAAAATATGGTTGATAAATAAAGTTTTAAACTAAATGTACGTACTACTAATCGTCCCAGCCCCAGCCGCTGTCGCCACGACCACGGGGAGTGTCGGTACCGCCTTCATCCTGAAGGTTGATGTCTGTGCTGTCGATGTTGGTAATGCTGCCATCGGCCAATGGTTCCTCCTCCACCATGTAGACAATGCTGGAGTTTGGAGCAGTATATTGATTCTTTTTCATTGCTTTACTCATTTTGAAGGAAAAAGTTCTTGTTCTTTCACACTACTTCACCACCAGTTTGCGGCCATTCATCATGTAGACGCCCTTGGTGGGCTGCTTCACACGACGGCCCTGCAGGTCGTAATAACTTTGAACGGTTGAATGATGAACGTCGCTGATGCCCGTGATGTCGGCATCGTCGTCGAAGTTGAGGACGAAGCGAGTGGGCGAGGTCTGCGTGCCGGTGTGGTAGCCGTCTAGCAGTTGGAAGTAGGCACGGAAAGCACCGAGGGTGAGGTCGCGACCAGGATAATACACATTGTTGTTGTTGCCCATATATAGCACGGTGCGGTCGTCAGCTGCGAGCGTCACGGGCTGATAGACTCCTATGAACTCACCGCTGCCATCATTGAAGACGGTGGGCACGGGCTGCACGTCCTTGGCGACAATGACGCCCTCGAAGAGCGGGGCGAGGATGTCATTGCCGTTGGCCCACTTCACCAAATAAGGATGACCAGCCTTGACCTTGTCGGTCGCAGCGAAATTCATCGTGAGCGTGTTGCCGTCGACGCTGGCGCTCTTCAGTTCCTTCAGCGTGGCGCCGTTGAGAATTGAACCATCAACCTCAACATCGAAGGGCAGACAAAGCGTGTTCCACGAATCATCCTTATAGAGTGTGCGGCCATAGAGCACGGCGTTCACCTTCTTGCCAGCGACAGCAGCCAACAAGGCTGCGTTGCTTTCACTGCGCTTGCTGTCGTCGTTCGCCAGGACGAGCGGTTCGGCACTATCAGAAATCTTTCGATAAAGGGTGATAGGTTTCTGTCCGGTATAGGTGCTCGACTTATAATAGCGGAAACGGGTCTGCCCGCTTGTGGAGTTATAGCGCAGGTAGGCTCCGCCGGTTCCAATGATGTTTACAGTACCATCGCTATTCATAGAGATGGTGTTGATAAACTTTTCATCCGTTTTTGTGTCGAGGCCATTGGTGTCAGTGCTCCTACCGATATAGTAGCCACTAGCCGAGCAAATACTGTATTTGCTGTCACCCATACTTTCGATAGTGAAGATGGCGGCATCAACGCTTTCGTTGGAAGCAATCACGTCATCGCTGATAGTGGCGGCTACAGTGTTGCTGACTGCGTCAAGTGTCCCCAGTGCGCCGTTGAAAGCCAAATTGCCAATCTCGTAAACAATGAGATAGTCGCCACTCCAATCGCTGGGTGCTGTGGTCACTTTCTCATAGTAACTTCCACCAGTATTTCCCACATAGACGAAGGTGGCGCTGACGGTGATGTCGCTGGCCGGCATCTCCAGCTCATCGCCCGTGAGGGTGATGGCTTCGTCGTTGGCGTTGACGACATTCCACTCGTAGAACACGTAGTTATCGTCAGGCTCGGCGGTGAGGATGACGATGTCGCCCTCGGCAGCTTCATTCAAACTGACATCGACGCTGCCGCCATCCGTCTGCTCCACGGTTACATTGTAGAGCTTATCCCATTGGGCGTAAAGGTCGAGGTCGGCAAGCAGGGTCACGGTAGTACCGTCGCCGTAGAAGTCGCCCGAGCCGTCCTCCTTGGTGTTCCAGCCATTGAAGGCATAGCCCTCGTTGGTAAATGTACAAATATCAAGCGATGTGGGCGTGAACTCCTTCACCTGCTGCGTAGTGTTGGCGTCGCCATCGTGGAAGGTAATAGTATGGTAAATCGTCGTCACGGCCTCGCCCTCCCGCTTGTAAAGCTGGATGGCCTGTTGGGTACCGTTATAATAGCGGAAACGCATATCACTGTTACCCTTATTGAACATCAGCTGATAACCACCCGTTCCCTTGATGACGGCAGCATTGCTCTCAATGGCGATGGTATTAGCAAAGGCCGTGGTCGCCGATGTGTTCAACCCGTTTGAACTAGCCGACCGTCCAATATATTGTCCACTGGCACTCTTGATAGAATATCCACCTTCCATGGGCGCGATGGTGAACTCGGAGACCTCGGTGGCTTCAGTATAGGTAATCGTTCCGTTGGCGATGGTCACGTCGATGTTGTTCTTGGCAGCATCGAGCGTGGTGAGCGAACCGTCGAAAGCTTTGCTACCTGCTTCATAGACGATAAGGTACTGTCCGCTCCAATCGGCAGGGGCCGTGGTCACCTTCTTGTAGGCCAAAGTGCTGCCCTCGGCGGCGAAGCATGCCGACACGGTGACATCGTAGGCCGGCATGACAAACTCATTGCCCAGCACATCAACGATGGTATTCATGTCGCCAGTGCGCCAAACATACCAAGCCACCAGCTCGTAGCCATCTTCGGGTGTTGCCGTCAAGGTGACGGTTATGCCGCTGAGTGACTCTGCCGCGCTGACCTCAATGGTGCCACCCGCGGCGGGCTGCTGGATAGCAATGTTGTAGAGCGTGGTATTCTCCTCGAACGATGCGCTCACGGTGACATCGTAGGTCGGCATGGTGAAGGTACCATTGGCGCTCACAGTGATGGGCGTGCTGGTGTCGTCGGTCTTCCAAGCGCTGTAGCTGCTCACCAAGTAGCCAGGCTTTGGCGTGGCAGTGATGGCCACGGTGCTTCCCTCGAAGGCAGTGGCGGGAGCCGACACGCTGCCGTTGGCCAGGTTGGTGGCACAAGTGATGTTGTGGCTGGGCGTCTCGGTCCAGTTCACGTCCCAAATCATATTGGCATACTCAGGATGGTCGATGAAGGGATTGCGGTTGTGCTGGTAATCATCGTAAATCTTGTTGTTGCGTGCAATCTCCTTCTCGCTCACGGGGTCGTTCTTGTGCCATTTCAGCAGCATCTTCATAGCCCAAGGCTCTATCTCGCATTTATTGGTCATTTCGCTTGAACTCCATGAGCCATCCTCGGTATAGTAGCGGGTACTCATGTAGAACATGCTGCGGGCCACGTCGCCCTTGTATTCGTCGGCAGGTTCAAAGGCAACGCCGCTGTAGCCCTCGGTAATGCTGGTGCCCAGTGTCGATCCGTTGGATGACCGATAATTGTTCTTCTGGCCTGCATGGTATACCACCTCGGCGAAGGGGTGATTAGAGCGGCGACCATTCACATAGCCGTCGACGGGCATGACGTGGAAGAGGTCGCTCTTCGGTGTGCCACTGCCGAACCAGCTCTGACACCACAGGTGTTCCTTGTTCCATGCGTCGCCTTCTTCTTTGTATGAGCCGTCCTCATCGATGTTCCAGCGCTTGGATGAATAGATGTCGATGAGCTTTCCGTCGCTGTCACCATCAGTGTCGGGATAGATGTATTTGAGCTCACTGTAGTTCTTTTCGGTGTGCTTTTTGATGATGTTGTGCAGGGCAGCACGCAAATCCTGCCCCGTCTTGCCCTCGGCGTTTTTGTAGTAATTGGCCGGAATCTGTGCCCACACGGCCATGCCGGCCATGAGCAGCAGGGCCAGCAGCAGTGGGCGTTTCAACAGTTGTTGTTTCATAGTGTTTTTAGTTGAATCATTAATTGCGTGCAAAATTACAAAAAAACGAGAGAAGCACAAAAGAAAAAACCGTTTTTCTTTTGTGCCCCGTTGTTTCTCGTCCTTCGGCTTCAGTAAGCAGGAGTCAGAAAAGGTTGTTGATGATGTCGTCGCTCACCAGATGAGGCAGGGTGACACGCAGGTTCGGCGTGCGTTCCATCTCGCGGCGGATGGCATCCATAGAGCCGCTATTGCGGGCCCACGAACGGCGTGCGATGCCGTTGTTCACATCCCAGAACAGCATCTGGCGGATGCGTCGGTCGCAGTCCTCGCTTCCGTCTATGACCATACCGAAGCCACCATTGATGACTTCGCCCCACCCTACTCCGCCACCGTTGTGCAGACTCACCCAGGTAGCACCACGGAAGGCGTCGCCGATGACGTTCTGCACAGCCATGTCGGCACAGAACTGCGAACCGTCGTAGATGTTCGAGGTCTCGCGGTAGGGCGAGTCGGTGCCGCTCACGTCGTGATGGTCGCGTCCCAACACGACGGGACGGCTAATCTCGCCGCGGCGGATGGCGTCGTTGAAGGCCAGGGCGATGCGGGTGCGACCCTCGGCATCGGCGTAGAGGATGCGGGCCTGAGAGCCCACCACCAGATGGTTCTTGCCCGCCTCGCGAATCCAGTGCAGGTTGTCGGCCAGCTGACCGTGGATATCTTTCGGGGCGGTGGTCAGCATATCGGCCAGCACCTCGGCGGCCAGGCGGTCGGTCACTTCAAGATCCTTTGGGTCACCGCTGCTGCACACCCAGCGGAAGGGGCCAAAGCCGTAGTCGAAGAACAGCGGCCCCATGATGTCCTGCACATAGCTGGGATAGCGGAATGCCTTGCCTTCTGCACCAGTCACCTCGGCACCGGCACGACTGGCCTCCAGCAGGAAGGCATTGCCATAGTCGAAGAAATACATGCCACGATCGGCCAAGCGATTGATGGCGGTCACCTGACGGCGCAGCGATGCCTGCACAGCCTCTTTGAAACGCTCCGGTTCCTCGGCCATCATGCGCTGCGACTCCTCCAAGGTATAGCCCACGGGGTAGTAGCCACCGGCCCAAGGGTTATGAAGTGAGGTTTGGTCGCTGCCGAGGTCGACGCGGATGCCCTCGTCGGCCAGGCGCTCCCAGAGGTCGACGACGTTACCGACGTAGGCCATGGAGAAGGGGGTAGGTGGAGTAGGTAGAGTATGTGAGGTAGGTGTAGTACGATGGCGAATCTCGTTGACGACATCATCGAGACTGTAGTAGAGCTGGTCCACCCAGCCCTGTTCGTAGCGTTTCTGCGCGGCCTTGGGATTGATTTCGGCGGTGACACTCACCACCCCAGCAATGTTAGCGGCCTTGGGCTGTGCACCGCTCATGCCCCCCAGTCCAGCGGTGACGAAGAGTAGCGCCCTGTTTGTGGTGGCATTGCCACTACTCACACGCCGGGCAGCATTCAGCACGGTGATGGTGGTGCCGTGGACGATGCCCTGCGGTCCGATGTACATATAGCTGCCAGCCGTCATCTGGCCATACTGCGAGACGCCGAGGGCGTTCATGCGCTCCCAGTCGTCGGGCTTGGAATAGTTGGGGATGACCATGCCGTTGGTGACGACGACACGCGGGGCGTCCTTATGCGAAGGGAAGAGGCCCAGCGGATGGCCGCTGTACATCACGAGCGTCTGCTCGTCGGTCATCTCACTCAGGTATTTCATCACCAGCCTATACTGCGCCCAGTTCTGAAACACGGCACCGTTGCCGCCGTAGGTAATCAGCTCATGGGGATGCTGCGCCACGCGGGGGTCGAGGTTGTTCTGTATCATCATCATGATGGCGGCCGCCTGGCGACTCTTGTGCGGATACTCGTCGATGGGACGGGCGTACATGGCGTAGGTGGGCCTGAAACGATACATATAGATTCGGCCATAGCGCTTCAGCTCGTCGGCAAACTCTGGTGCCAACTGGGCATGCAGCTCCTTGGGGAAATAGCGGAGGGCGTTGCGCAGGGCCAGCCGCTTCTGTTCGGGCGTGAGGATGTCCTTGCGCTTAGGCGCATGGTTGATGGTGGTGTCGTAGGGGGGCATCACGGGCATCTCGGCGGGGATGCCTCGGCGGAGTTCTTCTTGGAAGGTCATGGGGGTAGAGATTGTAGGTGGGGTTGGTGGAGTAGGTATAGTAGGTGAAGTAGGTTGGGTAGGAGTAGCCATTAAAGCTTGGCTTCTACTATTTGCAGGATTTCTTTTTCTTGCTGATTGGCTTCGGCGATGAGGGCGTTGGCATCGGCGATGAGGGCATCAGCTTGGACACGGTCTTTCAGACTGGCGGCATTGATCTTCACGTTCAGGCCGGCACCCAGCACGGCAGCTCGGGCGGCCAAAGCCCCCACACCGGCATCGCTTACGCTGGCGGGATTGCCTTGCTCGGCCATGGCACGACAGACGGCAAAGGTCTTGCAGGCGGCCTGCATGGTATGCAGCGGCACCTGGGCGGCATAGAGCGTGGCACGCTGGATGGCTTCGCTGCGGGCGGCACGTTCCTCGTCGGTCTTCTTGGGCATACCAAAGGCTGCCATGATGCGGTTGAAGGCAGCGGTGTCCTCATCGACCAGGGCGAGCAGCTCGCCCAGCAACTGCTGGCCGCGGTCGGCCCAGTCGGAAAACTCCTTCCAGCGGTCGTCCCAGCCAGCCTTGTGGCTGGAGAGATTGGCCACCATCGTGCCCAAAGCGGCTGCCAGCGCCCCCATATAGGCACTCACCGTGCCACCACCAGGGGCAGGACTCTCGCGGCTGGTTTCATGGGCAAAAGCCTGGACACTCATATCAACCAGCTTCCTAGATTGACTAGAAAGACTAGTATTACTAGATTGGCTAGAAAGACTAGATTGGCTAGAACCTGCACCCTCCAGCAGATACTCTATCACCTTTTCCTGCGGGTTGAAGGGGCGCAGGTCGTCAAGGCCCATCGACTTGATGGCAATCTTGATGATGTCCTCTTCGGGGATGCCCGTGGAGCGGTGCTGCTTATGAAGGAAGTACCTGCCTGCATCGATGAGTGCCTTCTTCGGCACCAGCCCCACAATCTCGGTACCCGTAACGCGGATGCCACGCAGCTGGGCACAGCGGCACACCTCGTCGAAGGCCACATGCAGCGGGGTGACGCTGAGGTCGGTCATATTCATCGATACCTGGGCGATGCCATATTCATCGATATACCAGCCGATGGCCTTCGTGGCCTTCAGCGTTCCGGGAATCATCACGGGCTTGCCGTCGGCGTCGAGCACAGGCTTGCCCGTGATGGGGTTGCCCTCGCGCTTGGGGCGCCCTTTCTCGCGCACATCGAAGGCGATGGCGTTGGCACGACGGGTGCTGGTGGTGTTGAGGTTGAAGTTGACGGCGATGAGGAAATCGCGGGCACCCACGACGGTGCAACCGCAGCGCTGGATGCTCTCGGGGATGACAGCAGCTGAACCGCTATCTGCGGACAAATGAGGCATGAAGTCAGGGCGCTTGTCGGGGTTGGTGAGCTTCTCGTGCAGGGCCTCGTATTCGCCGGCGCGGCACACGGCGAGGTTCTTTCGCTCGGGCTTAAAGGCCGAAGCCTCGTAGGCGTAGCAGGGGATGCCGGCCTCGCGGGCCATACGTTCGGCCAACTGGCGGGCCAACAGGGCGCACTCCTGCAGCGTGATGCCACTCACGGGGATGAGGGGCAGCACGTCGGTGGCTCCCATGCGGGGGTGAGCACCGTGATGGCGACGCATGTCGATGACCTCGGCGGCTTTCTTGGCTCCACGGAAGGCGGCCTCGCAAACGGCTTCGGGGCTTCCCACGAAGGTGACAACGGTGCGGTTGGTGGCCTCGCCGGGGTCAACATTGAGCAGACGCACACCGTCTACACTCTCGATGGAATCGGTGATTTGGCGGATGATGGACATGTCGCGCCCCTCGCTGAAGTTGGGCACGCATTCGATGATTTGGTTCATAGTATTGGGGGTTAATGGGGTTAGTAGGGAGGAATGGGGTGCTATAGTTTGTTGAGATATTTCTTCAGTTCGAAGGCCCAGACGCGGTAGCCCTGCTCGCTGAGGTGCAGGCCGTCGCCGCTCAGCTCGGCCCGCAGCTGGTTGCTTCGGCCTCGTGTCATGCGGTGGAAGATATCGACGAAGACGAGGTCGTGGGTTTCGCAGTAGGCTTTGATGAGCATGTTGGCGAAGGGGATGTCGTCGGTGCGCCCTGCCAATGTCTTCCAGCGCCCTTCGGTCTCGTCGATGGGCAGGATGCTCTGCACGAAGAGCTGCGTCTGCGGAGCTTGGCGGCGGATGGCCTCAATGAGCGTGATGACATGTTGGGCCACCTGCTCGGCGGTGGTGTTGCCCACCATGTCGTTGATGCCCGCCATGAGGAAGATGGCTTTCGGATTGTAAGGCGTAATCTGATAGAGCCGCTGAGTCATACCCACGGTGTTGTCGCCGATGATGCCGCGGTTCACGATGCGCTGGGTGGTGCCTATGCGCTGCGCCCAGTCCTTGCCGTTCTCGGTGAGACTGTTGCCCAGCATCACGATGGTGGTGCTGTCGATGCCTCCCTCGCGGTCGAAGAGCGCCATGCGCTGGGCATGGTGGTTGCCGCCGCTGCGGTGCACAGTGGCACGGCGCGGCGTGGCCCGCTTCCTCTTGCGCCGCTGGGCATCGGCCGAGCCGATACCTACGGCGAAAGCAAGCAGAAGGACAAGAAGTCGAAAACAACTACTCTTTATTCGTAACACTTCTTACTTTAGACTTAGTACTGCTCCAGCAGTCGGATACGCTCCTCGGTGCTGGGGTGCGTGCTGAACATGCGACTGAAGAAGCCAGCGATGCTGCCACCGCTGAGTGCCTGAGGATGGATGATATACATCTGTGCAATGTCGTCGCGCCCCACGTCTTGCAATCCCGGATCGCCCGAAATTTTGCGCAATGCCGAGGCCAGCGCCAAGGGATTGCCACACAGCTCGGCACCGCCGGCATCGGCCATGAACTCGCGCTTGCGCGAGATGGCGAAGCGGGTGAGCAACGTGAAGAAATAGGCAATGGCGGCGCACGCCACGCCGATGAGCATCACCACGGCAACGCTCAGACCGTTGCCCTTCTCGTTGCTGCTGCGACGACTGCCACCCCAAATGAAATTGTTCCAAAGCATGCGCACGACGATGGTCATGACCGTGGAGATGATGCCCACGAAGACGATGCTAGTGATGAGCAAGCGCGTGTCGCGGTTGCGGATGTGCGTCAGCTCATGGCCGATGACGCCCGCCAGCTCGTCGTCGTTCAGACGGTCGAGCAGACCCGTGGTGACGGTCACCGTGTAGGTCTTCTCGTCGATGCCGCTGGCAAAGGCGTTCAGCTGCGGGTCGTCGACGATGTTCACCTGAGGCATGGGCATGCCACAGGCCATGGTGAGGTTCTCCACAATATTATATACGCGGGGATTGTCGCGGCGCATCAGCGGCTGCGCCCTCACGGCATGGCGTATCATCGACGTATTGCTGAAGTAGGCAATGGCAAACCAGATGGCCACGCCACCCACCACCCATGGCAGGACTTTCATGAACGAATAGTTCACGGCATCGGCATCGAGGAAGTTCTGCGCATAGCCATACTCGTCGTAGCCGCTGCTGTTGCCAAAATAGTTGATGGCTGCCATGAACAACCAGACCGCACCAAGCAGGATGGCTGGGAAACCCAGCAGCAGCAACACGCTGAGGCGGTTGTTGCGCTGGATGAGGGAGTGCATTCCTACATACTTCATTTTTCGACTATAGATACTGACTGAAGATTATTACTGTAGAGTTTTCTGAAGACTATAGATTGCCGACTGTAGACTATAGACTGTAGTGGTTGACTATAGACTATAGACTGTAGACTTTGGTGATTTACTGTAGACTATAGAGTTTTCTAAAGACTATCGTCTAAAGTCTATAGTCTAAGGTCTAAAGTCTAAAGTCTATAGTCCAAAGCCTATAGTCTATAGTCTAAAGTCTAAATCCTATAGTCTACAGTCCACCATCTAAAGTCAGAACGAGATTTCGGGAGCCTTCTCCATATTGGCACGCTCCTCCTTGGGCACCTCGAACATGGGTTCCTTATGGAATCCGAACATGCCGGCGAGGATGTTGGCGGGGAAGGTCTGCACCTGGTTGTTCAGCTCGCGGGTGGCAGTGTTGAAGTAGCGGCGGGTGGCGGCCAGCTTGTTCTCGATGTCGCTGATCTCGCCCTGCAGCTGCAGGAAGTTCTGGTTGGCCTTCAGGTCGGGATAAGCCTCAAGGCTCACCTTCAGTCCGGCCAGTGCGCTCGTGAGCTGGTTCTCGGCCTGGATCTTGTCGTTGATGCCAGTGGCCTGCATGGCGGCGGCGCGAGCCTCGGTCACTTTCAACAGCAGCTCCTTCTCGTGCTGGGCATAGCCCTTCACGGTGGCCACGAGCTGCGGGATGAGGTCGTGACGCTGTTTCAGTTGCACGTCGATGTTGGCGAAGGCGTTCTCGCGGTTGTTGCGAAGCTTCACCAGACTGTTGTAGATGCTGATGCACATGAGGACGAGCAGCACGACGACTGCCACAATGATGATAATTGCTGTCATAGTTACTTACGTTTTTAAATGGTTATACACTATAATAGACTGCAAATATAATGCTAAAGATTGGCACTGCCAAGCTTTTTAAGTTTTTTTCAAAATAAAATCCGGTCGCAAGGCCTTCACATCGGCCATTGCAACCAGATTTGTATGGATTCATTAAGCAAACGTCTGTTATAAAACTGACTTACTTCATGCGGCGCAGCACTTTCTGATAGTAACGCTCCGTGCCCCTGTTACTGTAGTTGGGACCGCCGTTCCACGAACGAATCGCCTTCTCGACGTTGTTCGATTTGTTGTACTGCGACTGAATCAGAAGGAACATCTCTTTCGACTTCTCCACATCATAGCGGTCAGCCATTTTGTACTGCTTCTCACTGCCACGGGCCTTGAGAATGTTGTTGCACTCGCGCACCATAATCGGGGTGATTTGCATGGCACCTACCTGGTTGCCATTCACGATGCGTGGATTTCCTTCGCTCTCTACCAGAATGATGGCCTCCATCACGGGGTTCCAGTCAAACTGCTCCGAGCTGTCGTTCTCATCTTCATTTGCGGCCCCGGCATATAAAGGCACCAGTGCGAGCATCGACAAGCTCAGACAAATTTTCTTCATAATTTTTTCCATGCTATTATCATTTTAGGGGCTTTGCCAAGGCCCTCGGTTCTATGCTTTCAGTCCTCTTCTCTCTTCGCGAGAAACGACATTATCCTATGAAAACGGCTGCAAAGTTATAAAAGACTTCCCTAACGGCCAACACCCTCCCTCCGTTTTGTGCGCGCACAACACCAATTCCTTGACATAAATCAAGAAATCACAATTCTTCCCCTCTATCCCTAAAAAACCGCATAACTTACCTCTGAAAAAACACGGTAACGCCATCAGAAATTTTGGTAACGACTTTTTGAAAAAAACTAACGACTTTTGAAAAAATCTCGTACGAGATTTTTTTGCGTCTCGTTTTTCCATTTCTCAAACCCATTTTTATATCCAAAATGGGAGGCTGCAGTAACACCTGCTAGGCGGTTAATAAAGGGCAGACTCCAAATTTATCTTTACATCTTGTCGTCCTTTGCTTCTTGAACGCTTCCATGCCAAACAAAAAAATGTGCTAAATAAACGTAAAACATTTGGCCATTATATAAATAAGGAGTAACTTTGCAAAAAATTTATGAGAATCACTCTTTCATATTGGGGTGCAAACCCTAACTAACTTTAATGAATTAACTTTATATACTAACTTAATTTTCACATTAATGAAAAAACTAAAATTCTTATTCGCGGCCCTCGCTTTCACTATGTGTGGGGCTGGCACTGCGTGGGCTGACACCAGCCTACTGACAGAGGCAAACGGATGGCTGAAGCTAACTGCACTTCCAGAAAATGTTGCAGATTACTACTTCACCATCGTTGACAACAACAACGACTTGATGCTTTCTTTGGCAAGAGGAAAGAACCAAAATGGTAGTTACAATGGCCTCTACTACAAGACATCGGCCAATCCCCTCATCGACAAAAGCATGCTCTTCACGATGGAGTTGTATTCGGGCGTCTACGTAATGACCAACGCTGAATACAATAGCCTTTTCCTCCAGACTGAATACAATGCTGCCCAATTCTATCGCACTCACGACAATGGTGGAGGCAACAAAGACTGGGGAAAAATTTCATTCACCTATGCCGACAATTGCTGGACGGTACAGAATGCACAGTATCCTGTTGAAAACGGCAACTATCTCGGTGTGTGGAATGACAACCAAGCAGCTGCCAATGGACAAGAACTGGCACTAAACAAACCAGCATCAATGAAAGGCACCTATCAGATTTATGCCATTCTGAAGACAAAGGCCGTCGAGTACTACGATGCACTGCGTGCCGGCACTGGGGCTTCCGAGACCAATCCACTAGACATGACAGCCCTCATCGTCAACCCCAATGCCAACTTCTGGACAGGCAGCATCCCCTTCGGATGGACCACTACGGGAACGCAAAATGTGAACACTGGAAATGGCTACGACCTCTTCCCCGGCATTTTTGAGTACAGCAACTGGAATGCTGGAAGCTGGACAGGCTCACTGAAGCAGACCATCACCGTGCCTAATGGCAAATACATCGTGAAGGCTGCCTTCATGGCTTCTAGCGGTGTGACGGTATATCTTACCTCCAACGGCTCTACCGCCCAGTCTGAGACCCTTGCTCCCATTGGTGACTCAGGTGGCAACATTGCCTCTGATGGTACAGTGGTGGGTGATGGCGAAGGCAATCGTGGTTGGAAGTACCTTACCTTGGAAACAAAGGTTACTACTGGTTCGCTCGAAATCGGCACATACGCCGAGGCAAACGCTTCGCATTGCTGGGTGAATGCCGACAACTTCACACTCACCTACCTCGGTGCCGACCTCGAAATCCTTATTGAGGGCTACGAAAACGCCCTGGCTGACGCCCTAGCCTTCGACCAATCCACCATCAAGGAAATTGCCGTGAAGCAAGCTCTTATTGATGCCATTAACACTTACGGAGAAAACGTAGCCCAGACAGAGTCTGCACTGAAGGAGGCTGCCGATGCCCTGACCTTGGCAACAACCAATGCTGCCGCCAGTGTAGAGGCATACACTACGGCCGAGAAGTACTTCACTAAGATGGAAGGTGTACTGGATGGCACCAACGTGTATACCAACGAAGCTTACAACGCTTATTACAAAGACTGGAAGGATGCTTACGATGCAGGCACATTGACAACCGCCGTTGCTGCCACACTAACAGAGGATGCAGCCTACACCAATCGCATTCGCGTAGCAAACAACATTGACGACATCCTGCTCTCCACATGGACGGCTGGTGGAACACAATGCAAGGACTACACAGCAGCACTCTACATCAACACCTGGTCGACCGAGGGCAACAGTGATGGCTCAGAATTCTACGCACCGTTCTTTGAGTATTGGGTGTCATCGGCCAACGTACTCACTGCTAACACCTTCACATCGACCATAACTGGCTTAAAAGCCAACACCACCTACTCGTTCACCATCCGTGCACGTGTGCAGCCCACCGACAACAAGACTATTATCGATAATGCCATCACGATGAAGGTAGGCGACGGTGAGCCTAAGTGCATCAGTGCAGGAAACGCATTTGGCAATTATTTCATTGGCAACTTCTCCGCTGTAGGTGAGACCGACTCTGATGGCAAGCTCACCTGTACCATTTCAGTGGCTGAAAACAGCAACGTCAGCTGGCTCGCATTCTACAACTGCAAATACACCGAGGGTGAAGACCTATCGGCCTACATTGCCGACTACGAGTTTGCGCTGAAGACCGCCAAGGAAGCACAGGCCAACGCCGCCTACGACATCGTGACGGGTAAGGAGAAGGCCGACCTTGACGCTGCCATCGACAATTACGATGAAGGCAAGGTTGATATAACTGTCAAACAAGATCTTCTCGATGCCACTGAGGCTCTGAACAATGCAACCGCCGCCTTCGAGGCAGCGGCTCCCGCATACGCTATGTATCCTGAGCTGAACGCCAACGTGGCCACCACGCTGGGCGTTGCCCTGCCCACCATCAGCGCAACGACTACTGCTGCCGACATAGAGGGTGTCATCATTTCAGAATACAACGCCGCCAAAGCATACGAAAAAGACCTCACCAACAAGCTCGGCGCCTGGAACAACGCTCCCGGCACCAACCAGGGTGAGAGTTGGGATGGCACTGGCACTGACACCTATTATGACGAGTATAATAGATCTGCCCGCGCCATGACGCAGACCGTCACGCTGCCTGTTGGCAACTATGTGCTCATTGCCAAGGGACGTGCTTCCGTCAATGGTCTCCTCACCGTCAGCGATGGTACTGAGACCGTCATATTCCCTCACAAGAACAGCACCGGACGTGGTATCGAAACCAACGGCACGCCCAACTACAGCGAGGGCGGCAACTACGCCAATGGTGGCAACGGACGTGGCTGGGAGTACCGAATGCTCACCTTTACCAGCGACGGAGAGACGCCCATCACGCTCACCTTCAACTGGACCACCGCCAGCAGCAACTGGGCTGGACTCGACGACATCGAGCTGCTCGCCAACTTAGACCTCTCTGGCTATGTTCAGGAATATCAGCAGGCATTGAGCGAGGCTAAGGCCACTCTGGCTAATGACGCTTATGCTATTGTGACGGGCAAGGAGAAAGCCGACCTCGAAACTGTCATCAACAGTTACGATGAGGGTAAAGTGGAAGAAACCGACCCAGACGCACTGGAGGCTGCCATTGAGGCACTGAACAATGCCACAGAAGCATTCGTTGCCGCTGCACCTGCCTACAACGCATTTGCAGAGCTGAACACAACTGTGGCTGCTAAACTCGGTGTCGAGCTACCCACCATCACTAATGCTACAACCGCTGCCGACCTGGATGTGGAAGGAATCTATGTTGATGAATACAATGCAGCTGAGGCATACGCCACCGACTTTACCAACAAGCTCGGCACCTGGTCCAACGCTCCTGGCACCAACAAGGGCGAGAGTTGGAAGGACAGTTCCGACGATTATCTTGATTTGTACAATGCTTCTGACCGTGCCATGACGCAAACCGTCACGTTGTATGCCGGTGACTATGCGCTCATTGCCAAGGGCCGTTCTTCCGCCACAGCTCGCCTCACCGTGACCGATGGCACCGAAACTGTTATCTTCCCCCACAAGGGAAATACAGGACGTGGTATCGAAACCGACGGTAAACCCAACTACACCGAGGGTGGAACCTACACCAACAGCGGAAATGGACGTGGCTGGGAATATCGTGTAATCACTTTCACCAGCGACGGCGAAACACCCATCACACTCACCTTCAACTGGACTACCACTGGTGGCCAATGGGCTGGACTCGACGACATCGAGTTGCGCGCCAACTTGAATGACGAAGCAATGAACAAAGCTCTTGCCGCCGCCATCGCCAAGGTGACCGCATTG
The DNA here is from genome assembly GCA_017619275.1 of Prevotella sp. Lineage (GTDB taxonomy): Bacteria > Bacteroidota > Bacteroidia > Bacteroidales > Bacteroidaceae > Prevotella. The sequence continues at coordinate 49,593 of JAFZSR010000102.1, forward strand.
GAGGGCACTATTCCTGCTGCCGCCTACGCAGCTGCACAGGCCGTTGTGGCCAAATATCAGGGCGACAGCTATCCCACCACATTCGAAGAGTATGAGACCGCCATTGCCGAAATTGAAGCGGCTGCCACCACATACGGAGCACTGGCAGAGCCTTACACAAAGACTAAAGAATTGCTGGAAGAGGCAAATGCGTTGACTGCCGACTATCCCAATCTAAAGACCTTGCTTAACTCTTACGCTGCAGCTGTTGAAGCCATCACCAACATTGACGACCTCACCCTGCTCAACAACAACCTGACAAAGGCCAACGCCATCTTTACTGAATGGCTCAGCATAAAGGAGAAAGCTGTAGCCCTTGCTGCCGTCAATAACGACAATGCAGGAGCCAACACCACCCTGAGCGGTGCCATCACGGCGCAAGAGACTAATGTGCAGGCTGTGAACAACGTGGATGCAGAGAACCTAGCCATCGTCACCACCGCTATCGCTACCGTGAAAGCCGCCATGACCACATACGTCAGCGTTGCCAACCCCGTGGGCGATGGAGCACAGTTCGACTGCACATTCATGCTGACCAATCCTGATGTCACTCCGTTCTGGACTGGCGATTGGTGGGTGCAACCCGAAGGATGGTACAACGAGCAGAGTGGAGGAAACTTCCAAGTGATGGTCAATGAAAATTTAGGCCCTGGTGGAGAGGTGTTTATGGAATACTGGAGCGAATCGCCCGCACAGAAAGGATTTGTGCTCTGCCAAAAAGTAACTCTTCCTGAAGGAACCTACAAGATGGCTGGACGTGTGGCTGCAAACTTTGATGGCCAGGGTGGAACCGTGCAGAACGTGTTCTTCGCTGCCAACGATGCTATTGGCACACAAATCACTTCGGAAACACTGATTGACGCTGACTGTGAATTTGTGCAAGGCGAGGAGGATCCCGTTGAGGTAAAGATTGGTATGATTGCCACGGAAGGTAACGAAGCCCGATGGATGGCCATCAACAAGATTCAACTCTTCAAGGTGCCCGCAAAAGCATTTACACTGGATGAGAACACGGCTTGGGACAACACCAAGAGCGGTGCTGGCGACGTGATTCTGAAGCGCACCATCAAGGAAGGCTACAACACCCTGACGCTGCCCTTCTCAATGACACAGACTGAGGTGGAAGACAACTTTGGCGCTGGTTCGGTTGTCTATGCACTTAAGGCTTACGATGCCGACCTACAGCTCATCTCGTTCACTACCCATGAGGGCATCGTACCCAACGTGCCTTGCCTTCTGAAGGCCACCGAGCCTGGCAATACATACCTGCTTGAAGGCCGTACTATTGTGGCTGGCAACTCCGCCCCCGAGGCCAATGGCACTGACGTCACCATGATTGGCACCTACGCTGCATCTATGACGGTGCCTACTGGCAACTATATCATTCACGAAGACCAGATTTACTATGTTAACAGCAACGTGTCGCTGAAGAACACTCGCGCCTACATCAAGCTGAAGCCAAAGAATCCTCTCGATGAATACGATGATGTACGCTCACTCACCCTGAGCTTCGACGATGACGAGACCACTGGCATTGCAACCATGGAGGACGGACAACTGAACATCGTGACAGGCGACATCTACGACCTCTCGGGCCGCAAGGTGAAGAATCCTGCCAAGGGCATCTACATGATGAACGGAAAGAAAATTATCAAGTAAAAACGCTTAATGAACAATTAAATCAGAACATCAATTATGAAAGCAATATATCAAAAGCCCACGATGGAAGTGGAACAGATGATTTCTGACGAAGTCATGGTAGGAGCCAGTGCAGATGGTGAAAATATTCCTGGCGGTGGCAACACAAGTGATAACAACATCACCGAAGGCGATAGCCGCTACCACTCAAGCATCTGGGACGAAGACTAATCATCGCTCATCCTCTCCACAGCCCCCTCAGGCCCCGCGCCCGAGGGGGCTGTTTTCTTGGCCCACACTTCATAAACAGCCACCATTGTTTGGAGAGGGATACATCCCTCGGCCGAGCGGGCTGTGTAAACCCCATACAAACAGGTGAGGCGCCCATTCACATGGACGCCTCACCAATAGTTGAAATATAAAATAGTATTTGATGCTTCAGATTATTCTCTCCACCACATTGCGTAGTAGGGGTTCTTGACGAACTTCTTGAAGTCGTTGCCAATGTAAGCCTTCTCATTACACCACTGGTATTCGGTGGCGACGCCCACCTTGCCAGGAGTCTTGCCCTTCTCGGCTTTCAACTCCAGTTGGTAGCTATTGCCTTCATCGTCGGTTTTGGTTACGATAACCTTGATGTTGTCGCGCACCTGCTCGGCAAAGGTGTCAGCATCGTTGCTCCAAGTCTTGTCGGTGATGGAGAAGACGGGGATGTTCTCCAGCTCGGCGCTACTGTAGGGATCTTTCGGGTTGAGGCGCTTGGCATTGGTGTTGATCATGGTTTGTGTGTTGACGGGGCCTCCCTGGTCGGTCAAAGCATTGGGATTGGCATTCTTGAACAGATTGTGTACTTCCTGGCCATAAACCGTCAGCGGCAGCGTGCCACCAGCAGCCCAGATAGTCACATTCACTTGGTTTGCGTTCACATAATCGACATCGAAAACGACATCGTTGAAATCGAAGTCGCCATCCTCAACAGCGCTCAAGTCCTCGGCAATCACACGGAGTGAAGGAAGTGGTTTTTCATCACCATTCCCGTCAACGACGCGAATAATCCAATCCGAATAATAATGATCGCGTGCACCGGCAATGAACCACTTTCCTTTTTGCCAGTCGTTATCGCCCTGCTTGTTGGGAATCATGAAGGCACCGGGTGTACCTTCTGGCACTTCGGTCACCAGATAGGAGTTGCCCTGATAGATGTCGGTCAGATTATGACTGAGGTCGGCTTCGTAGTCGAAACCTACAAAATGCATGCCCGAGACGTCACCATCGGCAGGAACTGTAATGTTGTTCTGCTGGGCCCAAGCCATGATGGTGTTTCCTGAAACTCGCTTGAACATATCGTTGTACGTAAAGCTGCTCTGGAGGGAGTTCTGATAGCCGAAATAGTTAGTGCTGCAATTCTCCATCAGCATGATTTTGTCGGTATAAGTTCTCAGGCCGTTGAAGTTTTCGCTCGGATTGTCACCAGGAGTATAATCGTCCCTGTAGTCGCCCGTATGCTTGATGTCGCTTCTCGAGGAGCACTGTCCATTGTTGTAGTTGCTGATGTGCTCATTTCCCTGTCCATTAGCGCCGGCGCTTGTCAGTCGGTCCATGTTATTACTGCCAAAGAAAGGCTGGTTGGGATTGCCGTAGGCTGCATAATAGGCTTCTGTTGTCTTGGAGTCATCGGTGACCTTTGTTCCACCTTTATAAACATCCTGAACAAAGAAATTGGTATAATCAAAGCCCTCGTCTTGGGGGTCTTCTACTTGCTGGAAATACTTGCGTACGATGTCTTTTTGATTCTCGGTAAGAGCATAAGGAACATCGTAAGTCTGGCACCACATATTGCCGTTAGGATTTGCCGAACGTGTCATCCGACTGGATGCGGGGGTACCGAAGCCCCAGTTCTGGTCGGCAGAAGGTTGTCCGAACACGCGGACGAAAGCATCCTGATAATTCTTCAGGAACTGCTCGGTGTTCTTTGAAGGATCATAGAGGTCCTTGTCCTTGCTACAGCTCACAAAAGCAGAAGAAACTGCTAGTACGGCTGCAGCCATCACCAAATACTTTTTCATCATTTCGTAGTTGCAAAAATTATAAATTAATAGTTTTTTTTCAAATTAGCTGCAAAATTACTACAAATGGGTGAGTATTGCATACGATTGTCCGTTAAAAAAAATTAATTCCGCCAATTATTTATATTGTGTATTTATCAAGTGGAAACGCCCCTGCGTGTAATCCGTCGCACCAACAATGTTTATCTATCGGACAACACGAAAAAAAAGTGGTTATTTATGCTGAAAATGGAGAAAAAATGCTTATCTTTGCCCCACAATACTACTACAGGCGGCGCAGAGCCGCCACAAAGACGAAAAACATGTTTGATATGAAGAAAAGAATGATTCCCCTAAGCAATCTACGCAAGGCCGTTGCCATTGCATTGCTGGCTGTTGCCGCTTGGAGCGGTGCCCAGGCCGCCCCCATCAGTCGTGAACAAGCACTACGCCAAGCGCGCCAGCTGCTGCAACAGCGTGGCGACACACGCCAATTGGTGGCCGTGGACGACGACCTCAGCGTGGCCCCTGCCCGCCGCTCGCAACAGGGCGACGTCGCTGCCCCACCCTACTATGTGTTCAACCGTGGCATGGGCGAGGGCTTCGTCATCGTAAGCGGCGACGATGCCACCAGCCAGGACATCCTGGGTTATTGCGACAGCGGCACCTTCAACTACAGCCAACTGCCGCCGAACATGCAGGAGTGGCTCGACGACTACGCCGCGCAGATAGCCCGGTTGCAGGATAGCAATTCTAGTCCAACTAGTGATGCTAGTTATGCTAGTAATACTAGTAATGCTAAAGCGCCTCGCCGCATACAAACCCATCCCAGGGTGGAGCAACTGATGAGCAGCCAATGGAGCCAAGGCAGCCCCTACAACGATGAGTGCCCGGAGTACTTCAATCTGGGTCGCTCGGTGACGGGCTGCGTGGCCACGGCCTATGCTCAGATTCTCTACTACCACCGAGAAAAGATGCCCATCGAAACGCAGGCCAGTATGCCCGCCTACGACACTTGGACCAGCCATCCCACCTACGGTCAGCTGCATGTGGAGGGCATCCCCGCCGGCAGTCCTCTCGACTGGGAGCACATGCGCGACACCTACGGTGGCAGCCGCACGGCAGCCGAGAAGAAGGCTGTGGCACAGCTGATGCACTACTGTGGCGTGGGCGTGAAGATGGACTACACCAACTCGTCGAGCGGTGCACAGAGTTACGAGGTCTACAACTCACTGCGCAACTATTTTGGCTTCGGCAACAGTGTCCGCTATGTCAGCGATGCTTCGAGCGACGACGAGTGGGACCAGCTCATCTACGACGAACTGGCCGAGGGACGCCCCGTCTACATCAGCGGTGCCAACAGCGAGGGTGGCCACGCCTTCGTGTGCGACGGCTACGACGGCAACCGCCTCTACCACATCAACTGGGGATGGGGCGGACTGAGCGACGGCTACTACTACCTGTCGAACCTGACGCCGGGCCAGCAGGGCATCGGCGGCAGCGGCGACGGCTACAATGGCTGGCGCGAGATTATCATTGGCATTGAGCCGGAGAACTACATGGAGAAGGCCATGACCATTGCTGACGTCACAGCACGACAGCTGCTTACCAACGCCTTCGACCAAAACGGCGATGGCCATCTGAGCTATGGCGAGGCCGCCGCCGTGGAGAGCATCGGCACCGTACTGCAAGGTTCAGGGGTGAGAACGCTGGGCGAGCTGCGTTATTTCACCGCCCTGACGGCCATCAACGACGATGCCTTCAGCGGCTGCAGTCAGCTCGCCACGCTACAAATTCCCAAGCAGGTGGAGCACATCGGCGCCCGCGCCTTCAAGGACTGCAAGCAGCTGCAGGCGCTCACGCTGCCACAGACCATCGCCACGATGGGCGAGGAGGCCTTCAGCGGCTGCACAGCCCTGACAGCCATCAGTCTGCCCGCCTCGCTGCACGCCTTGCCCGCCCATGCTTTCAGCAATTGTCAGGCGCTCACGGCCCTGACGCTCCATGCAGGCCTCACCAGCTTGGGCGACGAGTGCTTCAGCAACTGCTTGGGCCTGACAAACTTCACCGTGAGCACCATGCTACCAAAGAACCTGCAGCTGGGCAGCAACGTGTTTGTCGGTTGCCCACTGGCCCAAGCCACGCTGCACGTGATGCAGGGCACACGTTCCTTCTTTGAGGCCGATGCGCAGTGGCAACAGTTTGGCACGATGAAGGAACAGCGCGAGCTGTCGCGCGGACAGTTTGCCGCTCTCACCGAAGGTCAACTGGTGTACCTCTACCACGTTGGCACGGGGCGCTACCTCAGCAAAGGCGAGGCATGGGGCACACAGGCCATCGTTTCGACGGGCAGTCCGATGCGTTTCATGCTGCGCCGCAACACCACGATGCCCGAAGGCACCTACTACCTCTACTCCAACGACACCGGCAAGGACGGCCACTATCTCTTCCGCACTTGGACCGACACCAACGTGGGCAACGGCGTGCTGGCCGCCTTCGTCGACGGCGGCAACGTGACGCAGACCGCCCACTGGGCCGTGGAGGACGTGGGCGACAACACCTACACCCTCGCCATCCCGCAGGGCTATTCCAAATACGATGCTGCCTGCCGCTGGGGCGTGCAGACCAGCCACGAGAGCCAGGTGGCACAGCCCACATGGGGCGTCTATGCCGACGTGCCCTACGAAGGGCATGAGCTGGACTGCCAGTGGCGATTGGTGAATTACGACGCCGACCTGGCGGCCAACTACCAGGCGGCGTTGACCTTGGAGAACCTGCTGGCCGTGGCTACCGCACGCGGCAAGAAGACGGCTCAGGAGCAGGCGGTGTTAGACAATTTGGAGAGCACCACCGACGAGCTGTTGGCCGCCCAAGGCTCACTGCGCCGCAAGCTGAACTTTGTGGACTTTGCCGATGCCCTGGTGGGCCAGACCTGTCGCAGCTACTACGACCTGGATGCCGACGGCGAGCTCTCGGAACTGGAGGCCACGAAGATCAACGACCTGGGTGGACGCTTCTATAACACCGCCATTACCAGCTTCGACGAGCTGCAGCTCTTCACCAGCCTGACCGAGCTGTATGGCAACAGCTTCGAGAACTGCCGACAGCTGAGCAGCATCATCCTGCCAGCCAGCATAGAGCACATCTACTATCGCGTGTTCATGAACTGTCAGCGTCTCACGACCATCAATCTTCCCGAGCATCTGAGCATCCTGGGCGACAACGCCTTCGACGGCTGCTCGTCCCTCCGCACGGTGACAATCCTCGTCACCGACCCTTCCACCATCTCCATGGGGCAGAACATCTTCCGTGGCGTGCCCCTGCAGCAGTGTACGTTGCGGGTGCCCTACGGTTGCAAGGAGCTTTACCAAGAGGCTCCCGTATGGCGCAACTTCGGCACCATCGTCGAGGTGCGCGGCAAGGCGCAGCCACGCTTCTCCCCACTACAGCCGAACACGCCAGGCTATCTCTACAACGTAGCCACACACAAGCTGCTCAACAAGGGCGAGGCATGGGGCACACAGGCCATCGTCGCACGGCAGGGAATGGTGTATGAATGGCGACGCGCGGCCTCAATGCCCGAAGGACAATATTACCTATACTCCGACCAGACGGGTAAGGACGGCAAGGTGCTCTATCGCACCGACCAAGACTCGAAGGTGGGCACCGGCGTGAAGGCTTGCTACGTCGACGGCTCGATACAGACACGCAGCTACTGGCAGGTGGAACAGGCCGACGAGGACGGTGGCCCCTTCTACACCCTTCAGGTGCCCGCCACCGACGGCAGCTACACCGAAGGACAATACTGGGGAACGCTGAGCAGCCACAAAAGCGACTATGCCAGCCCCACCGACGGCATCTACTGGGACATCGACATCAGCCAGTACCGCCAGCAGTGCCTCTGGGCTTTCATCACCTTGGACGACATGCAGGAGGCTAAGGCCATGGACGATGCCGCCGAACAACTCAGCAAGCTCATCGCCACCGCGCAGCAGAAGCAGTTGGACACCACCGACGAGCAGGCCGTATACGACAATCGCGAGAGCACCTTAGAAGACATCAACGAGGCCATCCATTCGCTGCGCCAGAAGCTGCACTACATCGACATCGACGATAAGTGCGCACGCTCCATCTGCTTGGAGCAATGGGACGACAATGTCGACGGCGAGCTGTCGTGGGAAGAGGCTGCCGCCGTCACCGAGTTGGGCAGCGTGTTCGCCGCGCAGTCGACACTCAAAAGCCTCGACGTGCTGCAATACTTTACCAGCCTGACGAGCATCCCCGAGAACGCCTTCCGCAACTCCATGAGTCTGCAAACCATCTTCCTGCCCGCCAGCGTGACCACGCTGGGCAAGTACGCTCTCTTTGGCTGTTCGGCCCTGAAGTATGTGGTGCTGCTCAACGAAGCCGCTATGGTGCCCTTGGGCGAGAGCAGCATCTCGCAGCGGGTGATGGTGTTTGTGCCAGCATCGATGATGGCCACCTACGAGAGCGATGCCGCATGGAGCAAGCGCACACTGACCGTCTACACCGGTACGCCCGTCGTGACCGCACTGCCTATGGAGCGCCTCTATGGCCGCGTCACCGCAGTAGCCAAATGGGACCTCGCAGGAGCACCCATCAATGGCGAGCCCGCCATGATCTGCGACGAACTCGTCGTGGCCACCACCCCCGTGGGCACCTATCCTATTCACACTGCCCCTGGCACCATCACCACGTCAGGTCTGGTGTGCGTGGATGGCGTGCTCACCATCATGCCCGCCCCACTCACCATCACCGCGAAGTCGTACACACGCAGGAAGGGCGAGCCGAACCCGGAGTTTGAGCTGACCTACACAGGCTGGCGCAACCGCGAGACGGCCGACGTGCTGCTGCAGCAACCCTTCGTCAGCTGCGATGCCACGCCCGACAGTCCAGCCGGCGAATACGTCATCAGCGTGAGCGGAGCCGAGGCGCAGAACTACGACATCACCTACGTCAATGGCGTGCTCACTGTTGAAGACCCCGACGCCATCAGCGACATCCTACGTGATGCCGCCAACAGCCACAGCGTGTACTACGATGTGCAGGGTCGCGCCATCAAAAACACTCCGCGCAGAGGTATCTACATCGACCGCCGCAAACGCAAGGTGGTGTATTGATATTCGCCACCACGTTTTCGGAAACGAATTTGGATAATTGAATCCACGAATTTGAGAAAATCTCATATTCGTGGATTCTTTTTTATATTATCCCAAACCTATATAAAGCATATCCTTTACTCCAGTAGAATAAAAAAGATTACTATTTATAGAGGAAATTGGTCTTAATGACCGTTTTAGCTTTATAATTTTCATTCGTTTCCAAAGCTTTTCAATATCCTCTGCCGGCAGGTTCGTTGCCTTGAAGAAAAACAAGACGGAGGGGCGCAGCACTCCGCCCATCGGCGGAGGCTGCGCCCCATCGTAGTCTTGGGCAGCCACCCTCAGCAAACGTTCTGAGGGTGGCAGCAGTCGTGTGCGAGCGGCCTACCAGTCCTCGTCGTCCCAGAGGCTGTTGCTATGGCGTGAAGCTGCATCACTACCATCACCTCCTGTTAGGTTTGCAGGTATGACTACATTGCCACTACTATTCACGCCACTCGATGAAGCTATCATCTTGTTTGTCTCAACCAGCACCACTTTTGTTTGGGGCTGAATATATGCTGTCTTTTTCATTATTGCTTTTTATTTGAGGTTATTACTTAATGACTTTCTTTCCGTTCACCACGTAGACGCCCTTCTGCATGGACTCCACACGGCGACCGTTCAGGTCGTAGATGCCTTCTGCTGCGACCTTATCGGCTGCCAGCTCGGCAATGCCCGTTTCATCATCAATGGCAATACGAATGCCATCGGCACCGTCAGGAATGATGAAGTAAGCACGGAGACCCTTGATGGCGCCCCCAGTGTTGAGTTTCTTGACGCTTCCGTCGGTGCTCAGGTAAGCTATGGTAACGTCTGTAGGCAATGTCTTGTTGTAGATCTGAGCAGCGAACTGGTAGCTGCCGTCGCCCACGGTAACACCGTCGGTGGCAACCACGGCCACACCTTCAAAAACGGGATTCACTACTTCTGCAGTAGGTTTCACCAAATAAGGTTTGCCAGCCTCAATGGCAGTGGCATTCTCGAATATCAACGTATTATCCTCAACATCATTAGTAAACTCCCTGATCGATGCTCCATTTAAGTCCGAAGCTGCAATCTGCTCGGCGGTCAGCGAGAAGGGCACGCTGAAGGTGCTCCACTTGTCGGCAGGCAGCGTGCGGGTGAGCGTCACGTAGGCACAGTCGCTAGCAGTAGGAGCCTCAGTTGCATCCTCCGAAATAGTCATTACAACGGCCTTGTTGATGTGGAAGCCAGTCATAAAGGAGTTTCCATTTACAACAACACTCAGCACGTAGTCGGCAACATCTTCGCCTGTTTCAAAGTACAGCTTCACGCTCTTCAGTGCATTGGCTTCGGTACAGGCAGTGCCATTCTTTCCAAAACTCTTCGTGGCCACAGTGGTTCCGTTCTTCAGGATGGTCAGGGTGAAGTCGTTGTTTTGGTCACTAGCCCATGAGCAGTACTTGGCCTCTGCCACATACATGGTGCTGGCCTCAAGGGGCATGGTGTAGCCAGGTATCTCACCATAGGTGTAGGTACCCGGATGTACGAACAGACCCACCTCACCGTCGCCCAGACAAGCCTTTCCATCTTCGCCGTTACCCTTGAAGGTCTGGCGAGTGTTACCGCTCACTGTGGTCCAGCCGGTCAACACTACGTTCTCACTGGTGGCTTGGATAGTAGCATTAGCCAGGTCACCGTCGTAGATAGCATCTAAGTCGGTAACGTTGACCGTCCATGAGTCGTTCAGCGCTTCGTTCAGGGCTGTAGTAGCTTCCACAACAACACTACCAGCTGCAGTCTGTGTGTCGATAGCCTTAGCATTGGCCAAAGCCACACAAGCATCCACATTGTTGTAAGGAGCGTATTCGTCAGTCTCGAAGCCAAGTGTATATTCTTCGGCAGCGGTGATAGCATTGTTCAGGGCAGTAATTTCTCCTTCTGTTGCCTTTGACTCGTAGCGAGTCAGTGTCCAGTCGTAGAACGGCATCCAAGGCACACCGCACCAAGAGGGCGATGCAATACCAATGGTGAGATTCTGACCTGCAGCAACGTAGGCATAAACAGTATTCACATAAGTATCATCGGTAGAGGCGTGCAAAGCGGCATTGTCAGCCAACTGATAGTCGTTCCAGCTCTTCAGCTGCGTATAGCTGTCATTAGCATAGATCCATGCTGTCACATTGGCCTCACTACCAGCGCGGGTAGCAGCATTCGCTTCAGCTAAGCGCCACACGGACTTAACGGTAATCTTATAGATGCCTTCAGGCAGTCCGCTGACGGTCTGCTCGGCACCTCCAATGTAGTTCCACACCTCAGCGCCACCATTGAAACCGATGACATCTGCCCCCTCAGCTTGGTTGCGACGATTTGCATTATAGGAAACGGCAGTCCAGCCATCAGCATTGCTGGCCAGTGAAGCATTGGTGATCTTATCGGTAGCGTCGGTCATACCATAGTCGGTAGTGAGCAGTGTCTCAAAAGCTGCTGCCGTAGTAGCAGTCTTGCCGGCAGCGGTGGCAATGGCAGCCAACTCGCTGTCCTTTCTATCGGCGAGTTTGGAGGCATAATCACTCTTGCCGAGCAGTGTCCAAACAATGGCATCGCTCTCGGTAGTAGTGGCTGTCAAGTAGTTATAGCCAAATGTTTCCTCTTGGGCAGTAGTCATATATTTGCCATCGGTGGTCTTCAGATAGAAGCCATCAGAAGCAGGAGCGATAGTCCAGTGATAAGCCGTGCCCTGGTCGGTATAGGTACCCAAGTTCAGGTATTTGCTGACATTATCCACGAGCGACTGGTCAATGTTCTTCAGCGTATAGGCACCATCGGTCTGTATGGCTGCATCGAATGAAATACCGAACTTGTCGGTAACTGCTTCAGTACCCCAGCTTCCTCCGCGAGTAAGATAATTCTCCGTGCCGTTGCGTTTGAAATAATAAACACCGTCTGCAATAATACCAGTTTTGAAATTGACGCTCACAGCGGCATTGCTTACATTTTGTCCGGCAAAACCCACGACATCAGCAGGCAGTGTCACAGTGTACTCAGAGTTGAGGTCAAGTGTCACGTCGCTGAAGGTGGCGGTGAGCACATTGCCTGAGAGCGAGAGTGCGCCGGTGGTAATTTGCGAGCCGCCTTTGGACAGCGTGACTGTAGCCGAAGAATTTAGGATTGCGAAAGAGGCATCGGGATCAGTTGTCGACTCGTTGGCAAAAGTATATGTGATTGTGGTTAGCGACTTTATGAAATCATTATTAGTAATACTGACAGTAGCATCACCAACATTATATGAGAAGGTATCAAAAGTGATAGCGAGACTATTATTAGTTAATGACTTCACGTAGTAGCGTTTAGCCTCTAAAACATTATCCTCTTCTGTGAGGGTTATGTTACCTGTTGCTTCAGTGGTGATTTGAGTGCCATCAGCAGTACAGATGATGTCGGAAAGATTTGACGCATTGGCTTTATAGTTATTAGCGGCAGCTTGAATGTCGAAATAATACCATGTGCCGGCATCCATAATGCCATCTTCGGGCAAGGGAATTGCATCATTGACCAGACAGCTGCCGATGTACTCCAGGTAGAAGTTGTCCATAATAGTCCATGCATTTCCCGCTGTAGTGGCATTCTTGATTCCTACCTTCAGCTTGTTGTCCACTACTACCGTTGACACGGAATTTGCATATTGTCCTGCCAAAAAAGCAACAGAGGCTCCAGCCATATTATCTGGTGTACCTTCGTTATTTGCGTTAAAGATGGCAATAGGTTCCTTGTCTTCATTAGCATAAAGATAGGAAGGATTGGCCGCATCGGCATTGTTATAGAAAGCCTGATTATGCAAGACGTATTTGCCGTTAGCTACCGAAACGCTAATGGTTTGACTGATATCAAATCCCCTTCCATACATCTCTGCGCAAGTGTTCTCCTTTGTTCCGCCTGAATAATTAGTCCAGTCAGTTGTATTCGACCACATCACCAACTCCCAAGGATGGTTGAAGTCTGTGTTACGTAACATATATGTACAATCTCCAACAGCTTGTCGAGTAGACATAGGGATAAGCAACCAGTAAGATTTCAAATCATCAGTATTACTACCAGCCCTAACGAATGCACCCATCTTGCTCTGATAAAGACCATCTTTGTATTCAATGAAGAGGTATTTGTCACCAGTTTTGATGGTATAGGCATTGGTATATCCATCCACAGAGACGGACTCAAAAATCCATTCTGCGCTACTTCCCATATCTACATAAGGTTCTTCTTTGCCATCTAGATTAAGGCTCCCACTTTTTGCATCTGAACCATTTGCAGAAAATGGGGCTGTTGCAATTGAATATCCACTTCCTGAAGTAGCAAGTGTAATAACACGACCAGCATGGTCTATCGAGGCATGTGTACCATAGTCCATACCATCTGTCAAGAACATTCCGCTACCAATGTTGTAAAGGAAGAAATTCCCTCCCGCAGCTACCTCTACACCATTTGTGTACGTTTGATTGTACGAGGCTTGCGCAAACACAGAATTACCACCCCCAGCAGCGAATAGTGCGAGGGCCGCGAATAGAAGTTTGAGTTTTTTCATAAAGTAAAATATTAAGTTAGTAAATAATACAGTTCCAGCTTGCAAAGGTACGGCTATTTTGCGAGACGGCCAAAACTTTTCTGAAAAAAATCGTTTCAAATATTTCTAAAGGCCTAAAACTATGCATTTTGTCACTCTTTTGTGCCATGACGAGGGTTCAACGAGAAGGCGGCCAATGAGACGCAAAAAAATCTCGTACGAGATTTTTTCAAAAGTCGTTAGTTTTTTTCAAAAAGTCGTTACCAAAATTTTCTATGCCTGCGGCGCTACACAAATAACCATAAATGAACACAAATTTTTCATCAATATTTTTGAGACATTCATGGCCAATTACGGATATTTGCGTAGCGTCGCAGACACATAAATATCCATTGACAATTTAATTCTATGCCTGCGGCGCTACGCGAATAACCACAAATGAACACAAATTATCCATCACTATTTATGAGACATTCATGGGCAATTACGGATATTCATGTAGCGTCGCAGACATATAAATATCCATTGACAATTCTATTATATGCCTGCGGCGCTACACGAATAACCACAAATGAACACGAATTTATCATCAATATTTTATCCTAATTATTTACGAGACATTCATGGCCAATTACGGATATTCATGTAGCGTCGCAGACAGACAAATATC
>JAFZSR010000103.1 GCA_017619275.1 Prevotella sp.
AAGCGTATGCTGACGGGAGGCTCCTCATCGAAAGAAGTCAGATAGCGGGCGAAGCGGTCGTCGCCCATCAGCTGTCGAGTGGCCTGTGAAAAAGCATTAGGTAGTTCTACCATAAGTCATCCTATTTCTGCGACAAGTGTAGATACTCCCCTCTCCAGTCGGAGAGGGGCTGGGGGTGAGGCTGGGTAGTTCTACCATAAGTCATCCTCAACTTCGGGCTGCTCTTCCTTGGCGGGCTTGGTAGGCTGTGTTTTCACCTTGCCTTCGGCGTCGAACATGCCGTAGGTGGTGCGCAAGACGGTGAACTCGGTGCGGCGGTTCAACTGGTGACAGATTTCCTGCTTCTCTTCGTCGCCAAGGGCCTCGATAAATTCTGGCGTGAGCACGTCGTCGGCTTTCAGCCACGTGTATTTCTCGGTGAGCTTACGCTTGATGGTCTTCGGTTTGCCTTCGCCGTAACCCTTTGGCGACAGGCGGTCGGCGGCTATGCCATGCTCAATGAGATACCGAACTACACTCTCGGCACGCCGCTGGCTGAGTCGCTCGTTATACTGGTCGGAACCGCGGTTGTCGGTATGGGCAGAGAGCTCGATGGTCACGTTGGGGTTCTCGTTGAGCAAGGCCACGAGTTTGTCGAGGGCTTCTTCCGATTCGGGGCGCAACGTGGCCTTGTCGAAGTCGTAGAAGATGTTGTCGATGAGCACGGGAGCGGTGATGCTGGCCAACGGGAACTGCAAAACGTACTCTTCGCTTTCGAGCACGGGTTCCACGCGCAACTCTTCCTTGTGGTTGAGGAAACCTTTGCAAGTGCCGAGGAAGACGTAGCTCACGCCGGGCTTGATCTCTTCAACAAAAGAGCCGTCGCCACGCACGCTGATTTTCTTGTTGGTACCGTCGTTGCCCACCATGTGCACCAAACCTTCGGGCAGCTCGTAGCCGTCCTGCTCGTACACCCATCCTTTCACGGTCTGGATGACTTCGCTCTTCTCGAAAGAGTAGATGTGGTCCCAGCCACGGGCGTCGCCTCGGTTGCTGCTGAAATAGCCTCGGTTGTGAAGGCCCTCGAAGGTCATGCCGAAGTCGTCGCCGGCAGAGTTCAGCGGCCAGCCGGGATGCTCTATTTCGTATGCGGGAAGAGAAGTAGACTTTGCTTTGGTGGTATTGCTATCGTCTTTTGCGCCCTTTTTCACTTCCTTTTCATCCTCGTCCTCTACATCTTCTGTGGTTTTGGCAATATAGATGTCCAGCCCTCCAAAGCCAGGATGACCGTCGCTGCTGAAGTAGAGGTCGCCATTAGGGCGGAAGGTGGGGAACATCTCGTTGCCTGGCGTGTTGATGGGCGCGCCCACATTCTCGATGGCGAGGATTCCGCTGGTGGATAGTTCGGCGCGCCAGATGTCGTAGCCGCCCATGCCGCCGGGCATGTCGCTGACGAAATAGAGCCACAGTCCGTCGGGCGAGACGCAGGGATGGGCAAAGGTGGAGAGCGTGTCGCGACTGATTTCCAGCACGGTGGCCTTGCCCCATGAGGCGTCGCTGCGCTTTGCCGTGGCCACCTTAGCGTAGCGGGGGTACGAGGGGTCGGTGGAGCACACGGTGAGATACATGGTCTTGGAGTCGGACGAGAAGGTGCAGGCTCCCTCGTCCTGATCGGTGTTCAAGTCGCTGTCGATGGGTTCGGGCTTTGACCACTTCCCCTTGTCGTCTTTTTGCGAGAAGAAGATGTCGGCGTTCTTCGTGCCCGTGATGCCACTCACTTCGTCGCCCTTGGCTTGGTTGCGCGTCGACGAGAAATAGAGCTGGTCGTAGTCGTCGCCAGCCAGTGCGGGGGAATACTCTGCACGTCGCGAGTTGAACATCTCCTGCTTCTTCACCGTGTAGCCCGAATATTCGGCCTCGGCTTTCCATTTGGGAGCCATGCGTGCCGACTCCAGCCCCACGGCTATGAGGGAACTGAGCTTCGGGTTTTTCGCTCTGGGCGATTGGAGTCTGGCTTCTGTGGTGCCCAAGCTGTCGATCAATTGCAGATATGTTTTCTCGGCATCGCGATAGCTGCCGTTCTTCAACTGCAACTGGCCCAAGTGTAGCAAGGCCGTGGTGTCGGCCTGCTTGTAGCGCACGGCGTTGTTGTAGGCCGCAATGGCCCGCTGCGTCTGGTTGATGCGGCGGTAGCAGTCGGCCATCTTCAGCGCACGCTGTCCGCGCAGTGGGCGCTCTTTGGCAGCTGTTTGCGAATAAGCTTTCTTGTAGTAGGTGGCTGCATCATAATACTCGCCCAGGGCGAAAAACTTGTCGCCCTTCTTCATCGCCGTGTCGGCTCCGCAAGCGCAGAGCAGCCACACGACGAGCAGGATAAATGATGCAGTATAGACGTGACGCATGTTCTATATATAACGCGCAAACCTGTACTTTATTGCGCGGGGCAGAACAAAAGAAGGCGTCAGCGTCTTTTTCCCTTCAGCGTTACGAGGGGGATAATCATTTCTTCCATCGAGATACCTCCGTGTTGGAAGGTGTCGCGATAGTAGCTTACGTAGTAGTTGTAATTGTTGGGATAGGCGAAGAACGAGTCGCCGGTGGCAAAGACGTAGCTGGTGGAGAGATTGGGCGAGGGCAGCTGCGCCTTGGCGGGGTCTTTGATGACGAAGAGTTCCTTGGAGTCGTAGCCCAGGTTCTTGCCCAGCTTGTAGCGCAGGTTGGTGTTGGTGTTGCGGTCGCCAATGATTTTCACGGGACGGGTGCAGCGGATAGAACCGTGGTCGGTGGTGACGATGATGCTGCAGTCCATCTGCGCCAGCTGGCGGAAAAAGTCGCGAATGACGCTGTGGCGGAACCACGAGAGGGTGATGCTGCGATAGGCCGACTCGTTGTTGGCCAGCTCGCGCACCATCCGGCTTTCGGTGCGGGCGTGGCTCAGCATGTCGATGAAGTTGAACACCACCACGTTCAGGTTGTTGCGGTCGAGCGATTTGAGCTGCTGCATCAGGTGCTCAGCCTCGGTCGAATTGTTGATCTTGTGATAGGAAAACGAGTCGTGGCGGCGATAGCGGTCGAGCTGTGTCTTGATGAGCGGCTCTTCGTTCAGGTTCTTTCCCTCTTCCTCGTCTTCGTCCACCCAAAGGTCGGGGAACATCTGGGCAATCTTGTTGGGCATCAGACCGCTGAAGATGGCATTGCGAGCATACTGCGTGGCGGTGGGCAGGATGCTGAAGTAGAGATTCTCGTCGATGTCGAAGAGGTCGCCAATCTCCTGTGCCAACATGCGCCACTGGTCGTAGCGGAAGTTGTCGAGTACCACGAGGAACACCTTTTCGCCGCGGTCGAGCAGAGGGAACACCTTGAGCTTGAAGAGCTGGGGCGAGAGCACGGGGGCATCGCCTGCTGCAGCGCCGGGTGCCAAGGTCTCTATCCACGCCATATAGTTCTTTTTCACGAACTTGGCAAAGCCCAGGTTGGCCTCTTCCTTCTGCATGGCCAGCATGTCGGTCATCTGCGAATCGGTGCTGCTCAACTGCAGTTCCCAATGCACCAGCCGCTTGTACACCTCCACCCAATCCTGCCAGGTGCGACAGTCCATGATTTGCATGGCAATCTGCTGAAACTGCTGCTGGTATTGGCTTTGTGTTACCTCCGTTTCTATTTCGCGGCGGTGAATGTTCTTCTTTAGTGTGAGCAGGATTTGATTGGGGTTGACGGGCTTGATGAGGTAGTCGGCAATCTTCTGTCCGATGGCCTGCTCCATGATGTTCTCTTCCTCGCTCTTGGTGACCATCACCACGGGCGTGGCAGGGCTGAGCTGCTTGATACGCTGCAGCGTCTCAAGTCCTGATAGGCCTGGCATCTGCTCGTCGAGCAGCACCAAGTCGAACGACTGTGCCTGGCACAGGTCGACGGCGTCGGTGCCATTCGAGGCCAGTGTCACCTCATAGCCTTTCTTTTGCAGGAAGAGGACGTGGGGCTTTAGCAGCTCCATCTCGTCGTCAACCCATAACAAATGTCCGTTGGTCATATAAATGTTTTAATCGGTAATGGCCTTGAGCAGCTGCATCAGGCTTTCCTCTCGTTGCCAGCTGAAGTTGGGCGTGGCCATGATGCGTTTCATCATGGTGCGTTTCTCTTTGGGCAGCATGCGCAGCAGCGTGCGCTCGTGCACTTTCACCATCTCGCCGTTCAAGCTCATGTAGAAATGCTTGAATATGGGCAGCTTGTAGTCCTCCTCGTTGTTAAGGTCGATGGTGGTGGTGCTGATGATGTCGTTGTTGATGCTGCTGAGGTCCAAGTTCGAGATGTTGACGTTGTTCTTCAGGTTGCGCTCGTATGCTTCCTGGTCGAACAGCTCGATGCAGTAGAGCTTGTTGCCCTTGTAGGAGTCGACGAGGTAGGCCAGTTTGTTTTCAATATTTATAAACGAGCGGTCGCCCTCGAAATCCACGGCCAGGATGTTGTCCATGTTGGCTTCCATAGTGTACTCCCCCCTCGGGAAGAGCAGCGTGCTGTTCTTCAAGAAGATGTTGGTGAGCGACTGTCGGCTTTGGTGGCCGTCGGTAAAGGTAATGACCGATGGGCGGAACTCCTTGTAACGTGTGGCTGAAACGGTTTTACGCTGAGCCATGGCCACGACAGAAATGACGAGCATCAGCGTGAGTGTGATAATCTTCTTCATTGTTGTATATATTAAAAGCTCATCGATTAGACGCAATTCGATGAGCTTGGTTTAAGTTTCGTTTAATTTTTTGCGGTGCGTACGAGACTCGAACTCGTGACCTCCTGCGTGACAGGCAGGCATTCTAACCTACTGAACTAACGCACCAATGTTTTTTCGCGATTTGCCGTTCAAATTTTCAGTTCCCTTAAGCGGTGCGTACGAGACTCGAACTCGTGACCTCCTGCGTGACAGGCAGGCATTCTAACCTACTGAACTAACGCACCTCTTGGGGTCTTTCCTAATTTGCGGGTGCAAAGTTAGTGTTTTTATTCGAAACGGCGCAAAAAAGCACAGCTTATTTTCCGCTGCTTAACATTCTTTAAAATTTAAACGTATAACCGATGCCCAAAACGTGGCGGTTGCCCTCGCTGTCGTCGTCTTTATAGGTGTGCTGATACAGGTAGTGCAGGTCCAGCACATGTTGTTTGGTGATGCGCCACTCGGTGCCAGCAGCGTAGCGCATCTTGTCGAGTCCGCTCTCGCCTACTGTGCTCTCGGCGTTCACGTAGGGGCGCCATTGTTTCGTGAGCTTGTATTTCAGCTGCAGACGGTTGCGCCATTTGCTTTTGGCCTTTCCGTTGTAGACGTGTTGGTCGGCCACCTCGCCGTAGTAGCGGTCATCATCGTCGTCGGTATAGTTCCAGTAGCGGTCGACGGTTTTCTCTGGCCGCCAAGTGTATTGCCAGCGCTCGCGCAGCGACACGGTCAGGTTGCCGAAAGATTGTGCGGCGGTGAGCGACACGTTCAAGCGGTGGCGCAGTCCCCAGTAGTCGGCAAATTTCTTGCCGCTGCTGTTCACCTTGTGGTTGTGGTCGTCGAGCAGCGAGTAGCCGAGCGAGGCTTTCAGCCAATTGGTGATTTCGTAGCTGGCTCCCACGCCTACGCTCCAGCGGTCCAGCTCGCCGAATCCGTCGTCGCGGGTGCGCAGTTCCATGCCAGCGTCGAGCGAAAGCTTCTTGCTGATTTTTTTCTCCACGTTGGCCTCTGCCCAGATGCCGAAGTCGTCGCTCTGTGCCGTTGCGTGGCTGATGAATAATGTTGACTGAATAATGAATAGTGTCATTACCCAGGTTCTCCGACGGATGATGATGTCTCGTTTGTTCATGTGTTTATCCTCTTTCATTATTATTATAAAGCCCCCAAACCCCATCCCTTGAAAGGGAGGGGAAGGGTTGTGCTTTGTCTACACTTGGCGGAATTGTGATTTCCTGATTTGGAATTGTCCGTCCACGTCGTTGCGGCCTTTGCCGTTGTAGGTGATGCGTAGCACGGCGGTGTCTTTCAGGAAGTCCACGCCGCCCACTTCGATTTTGAAGATGGTCA
>JAFZSR010000104.1 GCA_017619275.1 Prevotella sp.
CAAATACCCCTATATGCAAAAAAATTCATAATTGTTTATTGTTCTGGTGGCAAAGGTACAAATAAACAAATAAAAAAACTCTGTTTTAGCGAAAAAAAGTATAAATGAGAGTTGAGAATGTGAAACATGCGAAAGTAGAATTAGTGACAACAATCAAAAGATTCGTGTTTGTACTGAATTTTCAGATAACATAAGCGGCTTAATTGATGCAATTTCAATGGATGCCATTGACTCTGATGAATATATACAGAATACATTTAATAATGAATAATGGGTCAACTCCTATATCATTGCCAAACAATATGCCTATGCGCCATTCTATTTTCAGGAGTGTAATAGCTATGCTCCTAGTTCTGTAGTGGCACGCATCTTGAGGGTTCTATCTCAAAGAACTGCCACTTTTCGGATAGCATTACGAAGAGAAGATGCACGCCACCCCATGCGGGTAATGAGGGTGGAGAAGGTGATGCGGCCTTAGACGGGAACCTCTAACTTATAGGTGTCGGTCTGCATGTCGGCATCGTCTGCAATATCATCATATTCAAAGAAATAGCCAGCTTCTGGGAGCATTTCTTCGGTGATGTCTTCTGGTTGTAAGATGGCTATTGCCGTAAGTGCTTCTTGTTTGGCTTCAACAAGATATAAGCCGTTTTCAACCTCGGGGTGCAAATAGGCATCGCGCAAATCAAGTTGGCC
The DNA here is from genome assembly GCA_017619275.1 of Prevotella sp. Classification (GTDB taxonomy): domain Bacteria; phylum Bacteroidota; class Bacteroidia; order Bacteroidales; family Bacteroidaceae; genus Prevotella. The sequence continues at coordinate 697 of JAFZSR010000104.1, forward strand.
ACCAATGAAGGCCATCAAGCGTGGCTCTGAAATCTGTACGCCCAGATACTCGTAGCAATCATCTGCTTTCCTGAAAAGGGTACATAGATAGTTGGTGCCAGTGGCATCGGCAGCTGTCAATATTTGCGGAATATCGTAGAATTCCAAAGTATTGAGAAGTGTTAGATGTCTCATACCTGCAACATGTTTAGGTTTGACATTTGGAAAGAAGTTGTGCGCCACCAAGTATAATGGCATCGGTGTGAGCCAGTTTGATTAACTACGCCATCCGTAGGATTAAGAATGAGCGCAATAATTCCTTTGAACTGTCGGAACATAGGGAGTTTTAGTTGTTTCCGAGCTTTCTTTTCGTTATCTATGATTGAAAGTCCAACAGCCAAGGGTAATAACGCGCCCCAATTGCGAGCAGAATCAGCTTCTGCGTATGACTTGAAATCGTCAACGCTATAAGTGTCAGATTGTTTTGCAAGCCTATAGAAGGGATGGCCAGACGGGACGAGCACATCTGCTGGCGGGCATCCTTCAGGCATCTGACAAGTCCATGTGGGCTTATACTCTTCGCAATAATCCTTTAACTTATATGGTGTAAGCATTATTCTGTCTTTAAAACTTGGGGCAAAGATACGAAGTTTATTCGGAAAATCCAAATTAACGGGGAACTTTTCACCACGATGTGCTATCGTTTGTATTCTTTCCCGTACCCTACTTTCTTGCGCAGGATGACCCGCAGTTCTGTGGCGGCAAGCACCTGGCGCTTATGAGCCGGGCGGCCTTTACCGCGCCATTCTTTGAAGTGACGGGTGGCATAGGTGGAGCTTTTCACGACGCTGTCGTAGTCACAATAGCATTTGAACTTGCTCTCGCGCCCGAAGCCCCAGTCGTTCATCATGCTGCATAGGGCGCGCAGGTCGTCGCATTCCACACCGAACTCGAACTGGAGGACGCTGAGGATGCCCGCCCACTGGCTCTTATACGCGACGATGGGCTTGCCATTCTTGTCATTCTTCTCCAGCAGCTCCTTGATGCTCTCCTTGATGGCCCGCTCGCGCTCGGTGGGGCTCATCTTGGACGCAAGGCTCTGGATTTGCTCAATAGGCTCGGTGTCGCCCTCGCGGCCCCATCGCCGAATCTCCACACGACCTTTCAGAATCATGAGCACGATGCCCGAGAGCAGCAGAAACAGATGGCGGCGCGGCACATGCTTGTAGTAGACCTCGCGCAGGAAGTCGACGGGGTCGGAGAGGAACTTGTCGTAGAGCTGATAGGGGAATGCGCGCAACTGCTCTTCCAGCTCGTCCAGGCGGTTGTCGTAGGTGTAGTGGCATTCTTCCAGCCCTCGCTTGCGCAGTTTTTGGGGGTACTCGAGAAACAGGAAGCGAGCCACCTGCTTGCGGTTCGCGTGGCTCATCACCAAGCCCTTCTGATGGCGCAATTGATGTGCAGCGGCCTGCAGGTCGGGTTCGGGACGAGCCGAAAGCAACCGTTCCAACTGATAGCGTGCGCGTGTCATCTCGCGACTGGGGTCGTAGAGGTTCGAGTCGAGCAACTCTCTCGTCAGCTTCAGGAGCGTGTCACCGTTCTGGGCGTCCTCCTCCATCAGGGCATCCATCAGGTCGCCGGTCACGTCGTTCATCTTCTTCAACTCCCTCGGAACGAGCGAGAGCCCGTCGTAGTGCCAGCCCTTGTAGACGCTGTCGTCGAAGGGTTCGTACCCCCAGTCTATCCGCTCCACTTCCACCTCCACGGTGAGCACGGGCGGCTTAGGGTTGCTCTCCACGACGATGCCCCTCAACCGTTGCTTTCCAGCGCCTTTTAGCGCCTGATGGACCACGTCGAGGTCGGGCACGGCCACATAGCCCACATCCAGGCTTCCTTCGCGCACACTCACGGCATACGCGTCTTTCACGTTCTCGGGGTCGGGCTGCAACACCAGCTGCTTGCCCACGGCCTTAGCGGCATATTCTTGATAGCAGTCCCGCACATCCCAGTGATGCAGTCCCACCACGTCGATTCTTATCTTCTCCATAGCAATCTGCAAAGATACGAATAAGCGAGCGAAAAGCAAAAAGAAAAGCTATTTCTTTTTTGCTTTTCCGAGCGGAAGTATCTTCGGCGATGCCAAAGATACGAATAAGCGAGCGAAAAGCAAAAGAAAAACGCTTTTTCTTTTTTTGCTTTTCCGAGCGGAAGTATCTTCGGCGAAGCCAAAGATACGAATAAGCGAGCGAAAAGCAAAAGAAAAGCTATTTCTTTTTTTAAAGGAGTGAAAAAAGCCCGTGGGACAATTAGGACAATTAGGACAATGATTTTTGCACGCTCCCAAAATCGGCCACAAACCATGATAAATAATGTAATATACTGATTATTAATATATTATATATAAATATTATTATATATATGTAGTTTATAGTATATTTTATGCCGCTCCATGGGTGCAGATTTTTGTTTGTCTTATTTGTCCTATTTGTCTCAGGGGGAATAAATACACTGATTATCTGGCAGTTACAAAAGCGCGTCGAACGGAAATCGCGAAAAGGCAGGACGTTCTGCCGCAAAACAGGCCGTTATTTCGCAAAAACAGGCCTTTCCCGCGCAATAATAGGCAGTTTTCCGCCAAAAACAGGCCGTTATTTGGCAAAAATAAGCCGTTTTCCCGCGCCAACCGACTGATATTTGCCATCTATTTTAGGAATAAATCAAAAAAAGCGCCCAAAAGTTTTGTCAATTCAAAAAATGTGAGTACCTTTGCACCCGCAAAACTGAAAGCCAATGCACCCTTAGCTCAGTTGGTAGAGCACCTGACTCTTAATCAGGGTGTCCAGGGTTCGAGCCCCTGAGGGTGTACTTTCAGCAACAAGCAACATTCAACGTTGCACCCTTAGCTCAGTTGGTAGAGCACCTGACTCTTAATCAGGGTGTCCAGGGTTCGAGCCCCTGAGGGTGTACAAAGAGGAAGGTGAACGCAATGTTCACCTTTTTTCTTTTTTCGGCATCAGTTCGATTCCCAGCTGTGCCAATGGCCTGAGGCTATCCAACAACCAAAGAGAATCGCAATCCCAAAGCATTGGCAATGAGCATGAACGTAGAGAGCTGCATGTCGGTCTGTCCTTGCTCAAGAGCTGATATATACTCACGCTTCTTGCCAATACGCTCACCCAACTGCTGCTGAGTAAGTTTCTGCCGCTTGCGTTCGTCACGCAACAATTCAGCATAATACCAAGCCTTGGCCTTGGCCTCGAACTCCACACGACTGGGCGAGCCAGCAGGACCATACTTCTCATCAAGATGCTGCGACCCCGTTTTCAGCTGGGCCAATTTCTTTTCATCGAGCTTAATCATATCCTAATCCTCCTCAATATATTGTTTCAAGATTCGTCGGGCGGTATCAATCTCGCCCTTGTATTGCTTTGTGCTCTTTTTCAGAAATGAGTTCAGGAAGAGCACACGTTTACTTTCCATGAACGAAAGGGTCTCTACTGCGAAGATGATAGTGCGGTACTCATTGTTGCCAACAGAGACTCGCGCTTCATAGAATTCGGTATCTTCAAGGTTCTTGACGAACTTTTTATTTACCACGTATTGAGTCTTGATAATCATCTCCACGTAGTCATATTTGGCCTTGGTCTTTTCGTCAAGACTGGCATAGTATTCGTCGTACTCCACAGAGTGGATAGTTTCCCTTATTTCTTCGTTCATGCTGCAAAAGTAATATATTTGTTCCAATTCTCCAAAAATTTGGAAGGAAATCATTCTTCACATGTAAAAAACAGCTACACACCCGTGAAGAAAATCGGGTTTTTGTTTCCTTTTCTCTGGCATATTTCGTAATTTTGCATCGAAAATAGCACCGCGGCCAATGGCAGAGAAGAAAAAAGTGACTTTCGACGGCATCATGCGCGACCTGGAGGCCCGCAATTTTGCCCCCGTGTACTATCTGCACGGCGACGAGTCGTATTATATCGACAAAATCAGCGACTACATCGCCGAGCACGCCCTCAGCCCAGAGGAGCGCGACTTCAACCAGACCATCCTCTTTGGCAGCGATGTGAACGCCGCGCAGGTGGTGGATGCCGCCCGCCGCTACCCCATGATGGCCCAGTACCAGGTGGTGATCGTGAAGGAGGCGCAGAACATCAAGCAGACCGATGCCCTGCAGAAATACTTCGAGAAGCCGATGAAAAGCACCATTCTGGTGATGTGCCACAAAAATGGCAAGATTGACGGCCGCAAACGCGAGTATGTGAAGGCCATAGAGCAGGCTGGCATCCTCTTCGAGAGCATGAAGCTGAAGGATTTCACCCTTCCGTCGTTCATCGTGGACTATTTGGCTCAAAAAAAGGTTAGCATCGACATGAAATCGGCACAGATGATTGCCGAACACATCGGTTCGGACCTGAGCCGCCTCACCAGCGAGCTGGAAAAGGTGCAGATTTCACTGCCCGAGGGCAAGAAAACCATCACGCCACAGGTGGTGGAAGACCAAATAGGGGTGAGCAAGGACTTCAATGGCTTCGAACTGAAGGATGCCATCGTGAACCGAAACGTGTATAAGGCGAATCAAATCATCGACTATTTCGACAAGAACCCCAAGGCCGGAAGCCTCTATTCTTTCCTGCCGCTACTGTTCAACTATTTCCAAAATCTGCTCATCGCCTTCTACGCTCCCGACCGCAACAGCCAGGAGAGCGTGGCCCAGTGGTTGGGGTTGAAATCGTATTATTTTGTCAAAGATTACATGACCGGCATGCGAAACTACACCGCCATGAAAGTGATGAACATTATCGGCAAACTACGCGAAATTGATGCCAAAAGCAAGGGTTTGGACAACCCAAACACCCCTCCAGGCGAACTGATGAAGGAGCTCGTTTTCTTCATCCTCCACTAAAAATTGGCGGTTTTTGCCCCGTTTTTTCTCTAGAATGAACACTCCTCGTGAGTGTTTTTTTTGCCCTCAAAAGCCGATAAACAAAAGGGATGCAGACGAAATAACCCCTCTCAAAACTCAAAAAAATTGAGCGATTCGCCCCGTCGTTCAGAATTTTTGAGTTATGGCGATTTTGAGTGTTTTTGGGGTCTAAAAATTCAGCGTTAGCCTTTCTTAACGTTTAATTTCCCGACTTTTGAATATTAAAATTCTTACCAATTGGTTTAAGGTTGCAAATTCCGAGAAACAGCAATGTGAATTCTTTACGGGATTTAGCGGTTTAAATATCCAAATATTCAAAATTAAATGCTCGTTTTAAATGTTTAAATCCAGCAATATTCACTCCACGAAATGTGTTCGTAACTTACCGATAACCAATATTTTGGTTGTTTTTCAATAAAGTAATTGCCCGTGCTTAAACATTGTCAATTGGCATAAAGAGTGCATATTCAGGTTTAATAAGGCGTTTTGCTGAAAATAGCTGACAGATAACCAACTATTTAAGCAAAAAGGCTATAGTAAAGGATTTGTAAGTTTATCTTCTTAAATTTGAATTTACATATCAAAAACGTGAATGCCGGCGAAAGGGGTGTTCGTCTTTGCAAATTCGAAACAACAAAGTTAAATTTTTAAATTGCGAATTTTTCTTCAAAAATGTTGCACGGTCCAAATAATTGTTTTACCTTTGTAAACTCAAACCGAAAATGCCCAAAAGGGCAAAAAAAACATCATTTTTGAACAATGAAAGACAGAATCAGGCAAATCATGGAGGCGCAGCACATGACCCAGCAGGTGTTCGCCGACTTCATTGGAACCACCCCAGCCACCCTGAGTGGCATCTTCAACGACCGCACCCGCCCCACCATCAACATCGTCGAGGCGATCAAGAAGAAGCTGCCCGCGCTCAATACCGACTGGCTGCTTTTCGGTCACGGCAACATGTACGAAGACACCGTCGACCCGACTGGTGCATCGTCGCCTCAATCGGGTGGCTCGCGCGCATCAGGTCAGCGCTACGACGAAACCACGATTGACTTCGACAATGTCCCCTCGCCTCCCCCTTCGGCCGGTGGTCAGCGCACGAATACAAATCCTCCCCGCATCCAAACAGGTTACGGACGCGAGGAGGTGCGCTTGGTTGAACGCCCGCGTCGCCATGTCACCGAAATCAGGGTTTACTACGACGACCAGACGTGGGAGAGCTTCGTGCCCTCCAAAAAATGATTAGATTCGCTTCAGCACGAGCAGTAGATGATCCCACACCATTTGTACGGTGGGAATGAGCAGCCGCTCGTCGGGGGTGTGCACATCGCGCAGCGTGGGACCGAAGCTCACCATGTCGAGTGCGGGATAGCGCTCGCTGAAGAGACCACACTCCAGGCCGGCGTGGATGCCACGCACCACGGGCTCGCGCCCAAACAATTCTTTATAGCAGCCCACCACGGTGTCGCGCAAATGGCTCTCGGCCTTCATCTTCCATGCCGGATAGCCGTCGCTGCTCCAAGCCTCGGCGCCAGCCAGCTGGAAGGTGGCGCGGATGGTGGCGCACATGTTGTCGAGGTTCGACATCACGTTTGAGCGTTGCGAGGAGAGGATGCAGATTTCGGTCTCCGACGTGTGAATGGCAGCAATGTTCGACGAGGTTTCCACCATGCCGTTCAGTTCAGGGTCCTGGCAGATGGCGTAAATGCCGTTGTCGATGGCCTGCAGCGCCCACACGAAATTGCGGGCAACCTGTGGATTTATCACGGGTTCGTCGTCGGCGCTCTCCATCGTCCAAACCATTTGAGTATCAGTTACATGGAACTCGTCCTCCACTTGTGCCGAGAACACGTTCCAGTCGGCTTTCACATTCTCTTTCACATCGTGGGGCACGGCAATGACGATCATACCGTCGCGGGGGATGGCATTGTGCAGCTTGCCGCTATGGAACTGGGCCAGGCGCACGCCGTCGTAGCGGTTCCAGGTCTGGAAGAGGAAACGGCCGAGCAGCTTGATGGCGTTGGCGCGCTTCTTGTTGATGTCATCGCCCGAATGTCCGCCGCAGAGTCCTTTCAGCTGAGCCTTCAGGAAGAAACTGCCCTTCGGGGCCTCCTCGCGCTCGAAAGTAAACTTGGCGGTGGTGTTGCGGCCTCCGGCGCAGCTCACGAAGATTTCGCCCTCGTCTTCCGAGTCGAGGTTGATGAGGTAGTCGCCCGTCATAAATCCGCTCTTCATGCCCTCGGCTCCGCTCAGTCCTGTTTCTTCATCGCGTGTGAAGACGCACTCCAGCGGTCCGTGCTCAATGTTATCTGCCTCAAGGATAGCCAGTTCTATAGCACAGCCAATGCCATCGTCGGCGCCCAGCGTGGTGCCCTTGGCGCGCAGCCACTCGCCGTCAACGTAGGTCTGGATGGCATCGTGGTCGAAGTCGAAGTCCACGTCCACCAGCTTGTCGCACACCATATCCATGTGGCTCTGCAGGATGACGGTCTTGCGGTCCTCGTAGCCCTTTGTGGCCGGTTTGCGTATGATGACGTTGCCCGTTTGGTCCACCTGCGTGTCAAGGCCGTGCGCTTCGCCCCACCCTTTCAGGTACTCAATCATCTGCTCCTCACACTTTGAAGGACGCGGAATTGTGTTAATCTTTGCAAACTGCTCGAACACAGATGCAGGTTTTAATTCATTTTTATTCATTTTTAATGATTTAATTTGTAATGTTTGATATTAATTGATTAACTTTGCACCCGCAAAAGTAAGAAAAATGATTGGAAAAATCGTCATCATAACGTTAATAATTGCTATCTCGATGGCATTTTTATGCGTGAAGGTGATTTTCAAGCGCGGCGGCAGCTTCTCGTCGCAGCATATCCACGACTCCGAGGCCATGCGCCAGCGGGGAATCCATTGTGTGATGGACCAAGACCGCGAGCAGCGGCAACGCAGTCCGTTGGCCGTGAGCGAAAAGAGTCTAGAACAGTGAAAATGAATAATAAAATCAAATAACCAACAAATGAAAAAGAGTATTTTCAAGACAGTGATTCTTCTGGTCGTCGCCCTGGTGATGGCCTCGTGCAACAACCAGCCCTCGAAAATGGACGGCGAAACCACAGAGGAGGAGCAGCAGGGACTGCGCCTGGCTTTTGTGGAACTGGACTCGCTGACCGAGCACTACGAGTATGCCAAGGTGATGAAGGACTCACTGGAGAAGCTGAGCGCCAACGCCAATACTGTGCTGAGCAACAAGGAGAAAGAGCTGCAGCGCTCGGAAAACAGCATCCGCACGAAGCTTCAGAACAACGGATTCACCAGCGAGCAGCAGTACAACACCGCCGTGGCCGCTCTGGAGCAGGAGCGCAACAATGCCGTGGCACTGGCTTCGCGACTGAACAATGAGCTTGCACAAAAGCAGGCCGATTTCCTGAAGGCTATGCAGGATAGTCTCGACAATTTCCTGGCCGACTACAACAAGGACAAGAAATACGACATGATCCTGAACAAAGCCACCGTGCTTTTCAGCGACGAGAAGTTCGACATCACGAAAGATGTCATCAACGGCATGAACAACCGTTATAACAAGCAGCAACCGAAAGCCGAGAAGTAATTCGTCAATCGTCATTCGCATTTCCCCATAATGACCATCATCATCGTAGCGATGCTCGTCTTCAGCTATGTGCTGATAGCCACCGGCCACCTGACCGGGGTGAACAAGGCCGCTATTGCCATGTTCCTCGGCACCATCAGCTGGGTGGTATTTGTCATTTGGGGCGACGATTTCGTGCAGAGCCAGCATGCATCAGAGTATGCAGAATACCTGGCGGGCGCCGAATCGACGAGCAAGACGGTGAAATACTTCATCTACGACCATCTTTTCCTGACTTACGTAGGCCGAGCGGCAGCAATCGTGATGTTCCTGCTGGCCACCATGTCAATCATCGAGATACTGAACAACAACGGCTGTTTCGACTTCATCAACGAGTGGATTCGCACCCGTAACCCCAAGCGTGTGTTGTGGACGCTGACGCTGGCCACCTTTGTGTTGTCGGCCACGCTCGACAATCTTGCCACCTCCATGCTCATGCTGGTGATGATGCATAGCATTGTGAAGAGCCGTCCCCAGCGCATGCTCATTGGCTCGGCCATTGTGCTGGCGGCCTGTTGCGGTGGTTGTTTCACCGTTATCGGCGATTGCACGGGTCTGCTACTATGGGGCGACGAGGCCGTCACGGCCACCCGTTTCTCTGCCTTTCTGCTGCTGCCCGCCGTCGTGGCATGGGTGGTGCCCACCATTCTCATCAATCGCGAGCTGCCCAGCCGCCTCGATATCGAGTGGACCATAGCTCCTTTCCGCGGCGACGACACCCGTCTGAACCGCTGGCAGCGCTTGCTCATGCTCTTCGTGGGCATCGGCGGCCTGTGGTTCGTGCCCACCTTCCTCAGCCTCACGCGCCTGTCGCCCTTCCTCGGCGCCCTTTGCGTGCTCAGCGTGCTGTGGGTGGTGAACGAGGCTTTCAACCGCAAGTTGATGAATGCCGACCAGATGTCGCAACGCCGTTTCCCCCGCGTACTGCAGTATGGAGCCATCCAGCAAATGCTCTTCGTGATGGGTATCATGCTGGGCTTCGGCGCCGTGGCTGAGACGGGCGTGCTCACCGACATCGCAGAGTGGATAGAGCAGACGGTGGGCAATATCTGGGTCATCGGAGCCATCTCGGGCGTGCTCAGCAGTTGCGTCGACATGTTCACCATCGCCATCAGCGACATCAGCATAGCACAATCGCTTCACGGCATCACCGCCACTGCCGGCGACTATGCCCAAAACGGCCCCTACTGGTTCATTGTGGCCTTTGCCACGGGCGTGGGCGGCTGTCTGCTGTCGGTAGGCAGCATTTGCGGCATCGCCCTCATGAAGATGGAACACATCCGACTGGGCTGGTATGTACAGCGCATCGCACCGAAAGTGCTTTGCGGGTGGCTGCTCGGCATGGCCATCCTCTTCGCCGAGGTGACACTCCTAAAATAATCTATACGATTCTACTAAACCTACAAAAATCCTACCATCATGTCAAAAATCAAAACTATCGGTATATTGACCTCAGGCGGCGATGCTCCTGGCATGAATGCCGCCATCCGTGCCGTCACGCGCGCGGGTATATATAATGGTTTTAATATTAAAGGCATCTACCGCGGCTACGACGGACTCATCAAGGGCGAAGTGAAGCAATTCACCACCGAGAACGTCAGCGGCATCATCACTCGCGGCGGAACCATCCTGAAAACGGCCCGCTCGAAGGAGTTCATGACGTTGGAAGGCATGCAGAAGGCCTACGCCACCTGCCAGAAGGAGGAAATCGACGCCCTGGTGGTCATTGGCGGCAACGGCTCGCTCACCGGCGCACGCAACTTCGGCATGGAGTTCGACTTCCCCGTCATCGGCCTTCCCGGCACCATCGATAACGACCTCTACGGCACCGACTCTACCATCGGCTACGACACCACGATGAACACCATCATGGAGTGCGTTGACCGCATCCGCGACACCGCCAACTCGCACGAGCGCATCTTCTTTGTCGAGGTGATGGGCCGCGACGCTGGTTTCCTGGCCCAGAACTCGGCCATCGCCTGCGGTGCCGAGGCCGCCATCATCCCCGAGGAGATGACCAACGAGGACCAGCTGGCACAGTTCATGGGACGCGGCATCCGCAAGTCGAAGAAATCGTGTATCGTCATCGTGAGCGAGAGCCCCAAGTGCGGCGCCCTCTACTATGCCGACCGCGTGAAGAAGGAATTCCCCGAGTTCGACGTGCGCGTGTCCATCCTTGGCCACCTGCAGCGCGGTGGTTCGCCCTCGGCCCACGACCGTATCTTGGCCAGCCGCACTGGCGTAGGCGCCATCGAGGCCATCCGTCAAGGGCAGCGCAATGTGATGGTGGGTGTGCGCAACAACGAGGTGGTCTACGTGCCTTTCTCGGAATGCATCCGCACCGACAAGCCCTTCGACAAGAAGCTCATCCGCGTGCTCGACGAACTGAGCATCTAAGTCGTCACTATTCATCGTTTATATTTTTATTCTTATAATAATACACAAACTATGTCAAACATCAAAGAGAAACTCTTCACCGAGTTTACCGCGCCCACCACACAAGAGTGGCTGGACAAAATTGAGGTCGACCTGAAAGGGGCCGACTTCCAGAAGCGGCTTGTGTGGAGAACCAACGAAGGTTTTAACGTGCAACCCTTCTATCGCCTCGAGGACTTGAAGGAATTGAAAGCTGTCGACTCCCTGCCCGGCGAGTTCCCATTCGTTCGTGGCAACAAAAAGGACAACAACCTGTGGTATGTCCGTCAGGACATCAAGGTCGACGATGCCAAGGCCGCCAATGCCAAAGCCCTCGACGTGCTGAACAAGGGTGTCGACTCACTCGGTTTCCTCATCCCCGGAAAGGATGTCAGCGCCGAGCTGGTGGCTACCCTGCTCAACGACATTCTGCCACAGTATGTGGAGCTGAACTTCTGCACCTGCCAGCGCCATTGCTTGGAGTTGGCCGAAATCCTGGTGGCCTATTTCAAAGAGAAGAACTACCCGCTGGCCGAGCTGAAGGGTAGCATCAACTTCGACCCCATTGGCAAGATTCTGACCAAGGGAAAGGACGTCAGCGAGGTACTCTCCCAGGCCAAGCCCCTTGTGGAGGCCCTGAAGGAGCTGCCCGGCTACAAGTGCTTCAACGTGAACTCGGTGAAGCTCAACAACGCCGGCGCCTACATCTATCAGGAGCTGGGCTACGCCCTTGCATGGGGAGCCGAGTACCTGAACGTGCTCACCGAGGCTGGCGTCGATGCCACCGAGGCCGCCAAGCGCATCAAGTTCAACATGGGCGTGTCGGAGAACTACTTCATGGAGATTGCCAAGTTCCGCGCCGCCCGTCTGCTTTGGGCACAGATTGTGAAGCAGTACGAGCCCAAGTGCGACTGCGCTTGCCAGATGAACGTCTGCGCCATCACGTCGGAGTATAACCAGACGCTCTTCGACAGCTATGTCAACCTGCTCCGCTCGCAGACCGAGACGATGTCGGCAGCCATTGCCAACGTCGACTCCATCATTGTCACGCCTTTCGACAAGCCCTACGAGGTTCCCACCGAGTTTGCCGAGCGTATCGCCCGCAACCAGCAGCTGCTGCTGAAGGAAGAGGCCCACTTCGACAAGCTTGTCGACGTGTCGGGCGGTTCCTACACCATCGAGCACCTCACCGATGCCATCGCCAAGGAAGGCTGGAAGCTGTTCCTCGCTGTCGAAGAGGCAGGAGGTTTCCTGGCCGAAGCCCTGAAGGGCAACATCGTGAGCGCCGTGAACACCTCGAACACCAAGCGCCACGCTGCTGCTGCCACCCGCCGCGAGTTCATCCTGGGCACCAACCAGTTCCCCAACTTCACCGAGAAGAGCGACGGCAAGGAGCCCTGCGTCTCCCTATGCTGCAACACCGTTGCAGCAAACGAAGCAGCCGAACTGCCCCAGCTAAACACCCAGCGCCTGGCCTCCGAGTTTGAGGACCTGCGTCTCGCCACCGAGAAGGCCGCCAAGCAGCCCATCGCTTTCATGCTCACCATCGGCAACCTGGCCATGCGTCAGGCACGCGCACAGTTCTCGTGCAACTTCCTGGCCGCCGCCGGCTACAAGGTGATGGACAACCTTGGCTTCAAGACCGTCGAAGAGGGTGTTGATGCTGCTTTGAAGGCCAACGCCGACATCGTGGTCATCTGCTCTAGCGACGACGAGTATGCCGAATATGCCATCCCCGCCTTCCAGTACCTCAACGGTCGCGCCATGTTCATCGTGGCTGGTGCCCCCGCCTGCTCGGAAGACCTGAAGGCCGCCGGCATCGAGAACTTTATCCATGTTAAGTCTAACCAGCTCGAGACGCTCCGTGCGTACAATGCTAAACTCGGAATCTAATTATGGCACGCAAGAACTTTAACAACATAGACATCTACGCTGGCATCCAGCAGAAGGATGGCCAGCAGTGGCAGAAAGAGAACGGCATCAGCGCCAACTGGCGCACGCCCGAGCAAATCGACATTCAGCCCGTCTATACGAAGGAAGACCTTGAGGGCATGGAGCACCTCGATTTCACCGCTGGTATACCTCCCTACCTCCGCGGCCCGTACTCCATGATGTACCCCTTCCGCCCTTGGACCATCCGCCAGTACGCCGGCTTCTCCACGGCCGAAGAGTCGAATGCCTTCTATCGTCGTAACCTCGCCAGCGGTCAGAAAGGTCTTTCTGTGGCCTTCGACCTGCCCACACACCGTGGCTACGACCCCGACAACGCCCGTGTCGTAGGCGACGTGGGTAAGGCTGGTGTGAGCATCTGCAACGAGGAGAACATGAAAGTGCTCTTCGGCGGCATCCCCCTCAACAAGATGTCGGTCTCAATGACGATGAACGGCGCCGTGCTGCCCATCCTCGCCTTCTACATCGTGGCCGGTCTGGAGCAGGGTGCACAGCTCGAAGAGATGGCTGGAACCATCCAGAACGACATTCTGAAGGAGTTCATGGTGCGCAACACCTACATCTACCCGCCCGCATTCTCGATGAAGATCATCGCCGACATCTTTGAGTACACCTCGCAGAAGATGCCGAAGTTCAACAGCATCTCCATCTCCGGCTACCACATGCAGGAGGCTGGTGCCACCGCCGACATCGAGCTGGCCTACACGCTGGCCGACGGTATGGACTACCTGCGCACGGGTGTTGACGCCGGTATCGACGTCGATGCTTTCGCTCCGCGCCTCTCGTTCTTCTGGGCCATCGGTATGAACCACTTCATGGAGATTGCCAAGATGCGCGCCGGTCGTCTGCTCTGGGCCAAGATTGTGAAGAGCTTCGGTGCCAAG
>JAFZSR010000105.1 GCA_017619275.1 Prevotella sp.
ACGGCCATGGTGGAGGGAATCAACAACAAGATTAAGGTGATGAAGCGTGAGGCTTATGGCTTCACCGATGACCGCTATTTCGAGCTTCGGCTGCTAGCACTGCACGATGCAGGTATCACGTCATTCCTGTGAAGACCCAAACTTAATGTATTTTATGAAAGCATGGCGGCCGTTGATTGACAGGTTGGCACCATAGACGTAAGCGTATGCCTCGTCGTCTTCACTGTCAAGTGAATAACTGTATGAATACTCTCGGTCATCAGTACCTGAGAAATACGAGGGTTGTTTGCCCTGTACGCAGATACCCATATAGGCATTGTTCGTCTCCGTGAAGCCGCGGACGATGATGGTTCCCGAACCCTTCACCTTGAAGCAGATGAAGCCGCCGACTGTAGCACCAGCCTGATCATCGTGATTTGTAGTACCAGAGCCAGCACCGTCATCGATATAACCTGAACCATAATTGGGCGACAAGAAGGCCGGATTATAGCACAGTTGCAGGTAATCATCATTGCCTATATAGATATTTTGGGATATACTCTCAGTCATCGTAGAGGAATTGTTCGACTGCCAGAAGGCCGACACGTAGAACTTACCATCCATCATGTGGGGCATGTTCCACATGTTGTTCTCTTCGTAGAGAGTTGAATTGGGGAACCAACGTGTCAGCTCAGTCAAAGCCTCACAGTCATTGTATTCGTTCTCATCATTTTGGTTCTCGGCCAGCTGGGGCCAGTCAATCTCGTTACCCAATTCCCTGATTTTTGTAAAGACGTTCCAGTTGGACCCCTCATAGGCTTGCATACATCCTGCAGGCACTACGAGCATGCAGTTGTCTGTTTCAGTACCGTAAAATGCATCTTCTTCAAGCGTGCAAGGCGTTTCTGACTTCACATAGACGCGCTCCAAGTTCTCACAGTTATAGATGGCATCTTTCTTAATCAGCGTGATGGCGGCTGGAATCGTGATGCCTCCAAGGTAGTATGTGTTTGCGAAAGCAGCTTCACCGAGGGTGGTTACGTTGAAGGTATAAGAGGTGTTGTCATGCGTGAGGGTAATCTTGTCAGTGATGGTCACCTCGCCGTAGACTCCGTAGCTGTAGCCCGGATAGCTGAAGCCGGCACCCAGCTGCACAGTGCCGTTCGTGTCGCCATCAGGCAGGGTGAGAACTCGGTAGTTGTGGTTGTCCACGGTTATTTTACTGCCAACCATCAGCATTTCGACAACAGAGTCGAACTGAGCTGCAATAGAAGGATAATTCTTTGTAAACTGGCTGCCTAATGGTAATTTGAGTACGCCTATTTTTCCCGATGCCTTATGGAAAACCAACCATACCCGATATGATGGAAGGGTAAGTTCTTTTTCACTGAGAAAGGTCACCTCTTCCAGAGCATTGCATTGGTCGAAAGCCTGTTCGCCTAACTTTGATACAGTCGAAGGGATAAACACAGTTTTAAGCGATGTGCAGCAATGGAAAGCACAATCATCTATATCGGTCACTCCCTCGGGAATGGTGATGTCGGTAATACCCGAATAATAGAAAGCGTATTCGCTAATCTCCTTCAGATTGCCTTCGTTCAGGGTGACGGTAGCCAGTTCTGTACAATATTCAGCAAAATTTGATCCCAAGTAGCTTACACTGCTTGGAATGTCTAATGCTTGAAGTTTAACACAATTGCTGAAAGCGTAGCTGCCTATAGAGGTGAGACCATCGGGCAGAACCACCGACTGCAAACTACTGCAGTAAGAGAAAGCACCGTAGCCGATACTTGTTACCCCAGATGGAATGTCAATGCTGGTTATACTACAATTCGAGAAAACGTCGTCGTCAATTTTGGTCAGGTTGCCGGCGTGAAGGGTGACGGTCTGCAGCTGGCTACATACTGAAAAGCAACCATAGCCAATAGTATTGACGCTTTGGGGAATTTCGATGGCTTCAAGATCAGTACATTCCCTAAAAGCATCGTCGCCTATTGAGGTAAGCCCATTGGGCAAGGTCACAGACTTCAGTTTCGAGAGTAAAAATGCACAACTACCAATTTCAGTTACGGTCGAAGGAATGTCGATGGCCGTCAGTGTCATCCCATATTCATAAAACGCATAACCACCGATGGCAGTCACGGTATAGGTGATGCCAGGATTTTCTTCATTGTCCACGGTGCTGGGAATGACAAATGTTCCTTCGGGAATGTCGAAAACAGTTTCTCCATCCACTGTTGTCGTAGGAACAGCTTGGTTGCTGCCGTCGCCCACCTGTACGGTGCCCGTTGTACCATCTTCGGTGAGTACCAAGTAAGTAATGTCGACGCCATTCATGTTAGCTGCCGTGAAGGTATCACCCACGGCTGCCCACAAGCCAATGCTCCCCGCCATCCACAGGGCGGCGAGAGCGAATAGGAATTTTAAATGTTTCATAAGCTTTATGGTTTTTAATTAATCTATATCATCCGAACGAGGCAGCGTGGCAGCCCTCCACATTCTGATTGCAAAGTTACGAATAATACTGTTAACATGTTCTATTTCACCCATAAAAAACGTTAAAATTGTAAAACGGGAGTGAGAGGGTGAAGGTCATACGTCTGAAATGGCGTTTGACCAGCGTTTTACAAAGGGCACTGGCGGGTGGCGAACTGTTGGGTCAACTGATGTGAGAGCCGGTCGTCGACGGGCTGACAGGGCATGAAGCCGTCGGTGAGCAGCACCTGCTGGCTGAGCAGGGGCAGGAGCGAGGCCATCAGTGGGCGAAGCTGGTGCTCGTCGAGCTGTTGCAGCAGACGGGCCTCGTCGAGGTTGTCGTAGTGCAGCGCCTGGGCCACTTCGCAAAGGCGAAGCAGCGAGGGGCCTGCGGTCTTGATGTCGGCGAGTAGGGAGGGGATGTCACTACCCTGCATGCTCTGCGGCACTTTGTACTCTGCTGGCAGGTAACAATCCAATTCTTCAGGTTCGGGCACCTCGACGGCCATGAGCCGCAGACCTTTCCTCACCATCGGCAACACGCCCTCCAAACGGGCGTAGGCTTGCAGTTGGTGGTAGTCGGCATCGGTAGGCAGAGGTTGTGTGGCCCAGCGGGCATCGCCGCCAATGGCCACGCAGAGCAGGGTAGCAAGGGCTTGCTGCGAACTGGGGTATAGGAGGGGTAACAGGAAGGAGTTGGCCACGCGCTGGTAGATGCGCATCATCTGTGCGGCGCAAGTGGCGGCGGTGGTGGTGCGGGTGATGATGGGATTGCGCACCGTCTCCACATGCGGGTGCTGCTTTGCCAGGCTGTCGTGCTCCATGGGACTGCGTGCCACCACTGCGTAGGCTGGCACGCGGGGCAGGGGATGACCGTGGGGGGTGATGATAAGACGTTGAACGTGGAACGTTGAACGATGAACGTTGAACGATGAACGTTCTTGCGTCCCTTTGGTAGCAAGCGACCAGAGGTCGAGCGGAACGTTGTGGTCGGCTTTTTCACTTCGCTTGCCAAAGAGCGATGAAATGTCCACAGAGAACACAGAATTCACAGAATTATTCTGAGTCTTCTGTGTCCTCTGTGGACGACACATCATAGTGTTGTAGTCGGCTTTTTCAATTAGCTTGCAGAAGAAAGCGGGATTACCATGCACGTGAACGATGTCGAAGGCTCGTTGGCGGCTGGCCATCTCCTTCAGCTGTGTAGCTGTGGAGGCTTGCTCCGACTGCACACTGTCGCCCAGTGCAGCAGTGAGCATGGCCACATAGCGTGCTGCCATCGAGTCGTTGTCATCGTAGACATGGAGAATGGAGATCATCGCTGATGTAGGCTTTTGGCAGCTGTCGGCAGTTGTATTGCGAAGCCATGATCTCGCCGTAGGCCCCTGCCGTGCGGATGGCGAGCAGGTCGCCGCGCTGGGTGGTGTTGAGGTCGATTTGCTTGGCAAAGACATCGGTCGACTCGCAGATGGGACCCACCACGTCGTAGGCTTGCACGGGCAGGTCGCTGCTCAGGTTTTCAATCTTGTGGTAGGCCTGATAGAGGGCTGGACGGATGAGGTCGGTGAAGCCGGCATCAACGATGCAGAATTTCTTTACGGCTCCCTCCTTAATATATAATGTGCGCGTGATGAGTGACCCCATCTGCGCCACAACGGCGCGTCCCGGCTCAAAGTGTAGCGTCTGGCCCGGGCGCAATTTCAGGCGGCGTGCATAGGTGTCGAAATAGGCCTTGAAGTCGGGTAGGGGAACGCGGTTGGGGTGCTGGTAGTCGACGCCCAGTCCACCGCCCACGTTGATGTGTTCCAGGCGTATGCGATGCTGTTCGAGCAGGTCTTGCAGGTCGTTGATGCGGTTGCAAAGGGCCTGGAAGTCGCCCATGTCGAGGATTTGCGAACCAATGTGGAAGTGCAGCCCCACCACGCGGATGTTTGCCATCTGTCGGGCTTGCTCGATGACGGGGAGCATGTCGCGCATGGCGATGCCGAATTTGTTCTCGGCCAGTCCGGTGGTGATGTTGGCATGGGTATGTGCCCCCACGTTGGGGTTGAGCCTGAAGGCCACGCGGGCCACCTTCCCTCGCTCGGCTGCCAGCTGGTTGATTACCTGCAGCTCGGCCATGCTCTCCACATTGAAGCAGAAGATGTTGTTGTCGAGTCCGAGTTGGATTTCCCAGTCGCTCTTCCCCACGCCGGCAAACACGATTTTGTTGGCAGGGAATCCCGCCCGAAGCGATGCCTCAATCTCGCCTCCGCTGACGCAGTCAGCACCCAGTCCTGCCTGGCGAATGATTTCTAATACACGGTGGTTGGCGTTTGCCTTCACGGCATAATGCACGCAGAAGGCTTCGTGGCGGCGTGCCTCGCGGTTGATGGCTTCCAATGTGGAGCGCAGCAGCTCCACATCGTAATAGTAGAAGGGCGTGCGGATATGCTCGAATGCCTTGACAGGAAATGTTCCTTTCATGCTTTCAATATAGTGTTAACCGCAGATTACGCAGATTCCGAAGATTATTTTAAATAATCTGTGAAATCTGTGGAATCTGCGGTTTTTCCATTGTGAATAATCTGCGGAATCTGTGGTTTTCTTTTTTTCTTAATTCGCGAAGAGGTGATGGCTGAGGCTTTGCAGGGCGCGACGCTTGTCTTCCTCGCGGATGAGGAACGAGATGTTGTAGTTGGAGCCACCATAGCTGATCATGCGCACGGGCACGTCTTTCATGGCATCCATGATTCGCGTCTCGAATCCGATGTTGCTCCAGTCGAGGTCGCCGACGACGCAGATGATGCACATGCCCGTATCGACGGTAACGGTGCCATATTTCTTCAGCTCGTCCATGATCTCGCCTAGATGTGCGCTGTTGTCGATGCTCATGCTCACGCCCACCTCGCTGGTGCACACCATGTCGATGGGGGTCTGATAGCTCTCGAAGATTTCGAACACCTTGCGCAGGAATCCTGTGGCCAGTAGCATGCGGCTCGACTTGATTTTGATGGCGGTGATGTTGTCCTTGGCGGCCACGGCCTTAATCTTGCCATACTCTGTTTGGTTGCTGATGGTGGTGCCCTCGGCATCGGGCTGCATGGTATTGAGCAGCTTCACGGGGATGCCGGCATACTTGGCGGGCTGCACGCAGGTGGGGTGCAGGATCTTGGCTCCGAAGTAGGCCAGCTCGGCGGCCTCTTCAAACTGCAGCTGGTGGACGGGCTTGGTGTCGTCGACGACGCGCGGGTCGTTGTTGTGCATGCCGTCGATGTCGGTCCAAATCTGTATCTCCTCGGCTCCGAGGGCTGCTCCCACCAGCGATGCGGTGTAGTCGCTGCCTCCGCGCTGCAGATTGTCGATTTCGCCATAGGCATTGCGGCAGATGAATCCCTGGGTGATGAAAACTTGGGCATCCTGGTTCTGCTCCATCACGGCGTTGAGCTTCTCCTTGATATAGACGGGGTCTGGCTCGGCGTTCTTGTCGGTGCGCATGAAGTCGAGGGCGTTGAGCAGCACGGCGTTGATGCCCTGCTCGCGCATGTAGTTCACCATCATGTTGGTCGACATGATCTCGCCCTGTGCCACGATGCTCTTCTCCTCGAAGCTGGTGAAGAGCTCCTTGGTGAACGAGCGCAGGTACTGGAACTCCTCGCGCAGGAAATCGGTGGTCAGGGTGCGCATCTCGTCGGTGGCATATAGCTCCTGCATGTGGCGCTCGTATTTGCGCTCCAGGGCGTTGATGACCTCGTTGGCCCCGTCGGGGTTTTTCTTGTAGAGGTAATCGCTGATTTCCACAAGCGAGTTGGTGGTGCCCGACATGGCCGAGAGCACCACGAAGACGGGTTCTCCACTCTTGGTGACCAGCTGGGCCACCTCCTTCATTCTTTGTGGCGTGCCTACGGATGTGCCGCCAAACTTCATTACTTTCATCCTATGCAGTATTATTTTTTTTTGTATAGTAGGTATGGTAGGTGTAGTAGGTGTAGTAGGTATAGTAGGACTAGTTTGCTAGTGATTAAATGGATTCAGCTTGCCGTCGCAGCATTGATACACCGTTCCGGGGTAATGGTCGATGAGGGCGGTGTTGTGGGTCGACATGATGATGGCAGTGCCCTTGTCGCAGATGTCGCGTAGCAGCTGCATGATGCCGTTGGCCGTCTCAGCATCGAGGTTGGCCGTTGGTTCGTCGGCCACGATGAGCTTCGGACTGTTGAGCACGGCCCTGGCGATGGCCACGCGCTGCTGCTCGCCGCCACTGAGTTCGTGGGGCTTGCGGTCGGCTTTGTCGGTCATGCCCACTATGCTCAGCACTTCGTCGATGCGGTCGTTGGGGTGGTCATGCTTCTTCCATCCCGTGGCCTTCAACACGAACTGGAGGTTCTTGCGCACGGTGCGGTCGGCCAGCAGTTGGAAGTCCTGAAACACGATGCCCATCTGTCGGCGCAGGGCGGGCACGTGTTTGCGCTTCAGCGTCAGCAGGTCATAGTCGAGCACGCTGGCCTCGTCGGCCTCGTCGACATACAGCTCCTGGTAGATGGTCTTCAGCAGTGAACTCTTGCCAGAACCCACCCTGCCGATGATGTAGACGAACTCGCCTTCGTTTACCTGCAGGTTGACGTCGGTGAGCACACCCGTGCCATCGAGTTGGCTGATGTTGGCATTCTTGTAATTGAGGAGCACTGGGATTATTGGTTTATTAATTTATTGATTTACTTTCTCACCTCTCACTTCTCACTTCCCTTCGCTTTGGCCAGTCGTCGCTGGGCATCCCAGTTGGGGTCGTGACGGCGTTTCAGCTCCAAGGCCAAGTCGTCGATGCGCAGTCTGCGACTAGTGAGCAGCACCATCAAGTGATAGAGCATGTCGCTGGCCTCGTAGATGAGCTTTTCGTTGCTGCCGCCCACGGCCTCGATGACGGTTTCCAGGGCTTCCTCGCCCACCTTCTGTGCCATCTTGGCGGGGCCGTCGCGGAAGAGGCGAGTGGTGTAGCTGCCTTCGGGCATGTCGCGGTGGCGTTGTTCCACCACGTCCTGCAACTCGCTCAGGAAGTCGATGGAACGTGGCTCATTGCTTTCGCCCCAACAGGTGTCGGTGCCGGTATGGCAGGTGGGACCGTGGGGGATAGCCTTCACCAATAGCGTGTCGTTGTCGCAGTCGACAGCCATGCTCACCAGTTGCAGGGTATTGCCACTGGTCTCGCCCTTGGTCCACAGCGTTTGGCGTGTGCGGCTCCAAAAGGTCACCAAGCCCGTCTGCAATGTCTTCTCATAGGCTTCTTGGTTCATGAAGCCCAGCATGAGCACGTTTTTCGTATGAGCATCCTGCACGATGGCGGGCACCAGCCCATTCATCTTGTCGAAGTCGATTGTCATTTCCTGCTTTCCGAGGATGTTCATCCTCGCTATGTTTACGTTTTGATGGTCTATTAGTGCGCAAAGTTACGCATTTATAGCGAAATAAACAAAAAAAACTGACGTTTTTCAATGATTATGCACAAATAGCTGACGAAAACGTCATCTGATGCCTCGTTTGTTGAGCGCTTGTTGGTATCGGCGGGCGTTGGCGTTATGCTCGCCGAGGGTGCGGGCGAAGTTGTGGGTGCCGCTGAAGTCCTCCTTGGCGCACATATAGAGGTAGTCGCTTTGTTCTGGATTGAGCACGGCCTCTATGCCCTGCACCGAGGGCACCCGGATGGGGCCGGGGGGCAGTCCTGCATATTTGTAAGTGTTGTAGGGACTCTCCACCTCCAAGTGCTTGTTCAGAATGCGGCGAAGCGTGAAATCGCCCAAGGCATACTTCACGGTGGGGTCGGCCTGGAGTAGCATGCCACGGTGCAGTCGATTGAGGTACATGCCGGCTATCATGGGTTTCTCGGCGTTGTTGGCCGTCTCCTCGTCGATGATGCTGGCCAGTGTGACCACCTCGTTGGGTGTCAGCCCTTGTGCCTCTGCCTTCTTGCGTCGCTCGGCATCCCAGTAGGCGTCGTGCTCCTTCTGCATACGCTGCATCAGGGCATCGAGGCTCACGTTCCAGTACACCTCGTAGGTGTTGGGCACAAAGAGACAGGCGATGGTGGTGGTGTCGTAGCCCAACTGCTGGCAGTATTGCTGATTGGTGAGTGCCTGTGCGATGGCGGTGCTGTCGATCATGAGCTTGGCGCTAAGGCGGGCGGCCATGCGAGGCATAGTACGCACTTCGGGCACGGTGAGCATCACGGGCGACTGCTGTCCGTTGCGCAGTTGCCGAAAAACGTCGAGCGCTTTCTTGCCTGGCTCAATGGCGTAACGCCCTGTGCGCAGATGGGTATCATAATCGTAGTGGCTGGCCAGCCGTTGCAGGCCTTTCATGCCAGTTTCGTTGCTCACAGGCTGCAGCTTGGCGAGCACCGAGTCGGCCGTGTCGTCGTTATCTATATATAAATAATGTGTAGTTGCTTGGGCCAACAGCGGAGCCGCCAGCTGTCGATAGATGCTCCATGCCCATGCGGCACCAACCAACAGCAGAAAGGCGGCGGCCAATAGCGCGTAGTGCTTCTTTTTCATTCTAATATCCATACTTTTGTCTCAATAGAGCAACAGCAGACCCGCAAAGCCCGCCATCGCAATCATCTTGATGGGGTTCACCTTGAACACCTTGGTGCCTACGAAGGTGGCCACGAAGAGGAACACGCTAATCCAGAACTGCCAGGGATTCTCGCAGGGGGTGGAGAAGTTCTCGGGCGTGCACAGCAGCAGCGTGGCGGCAGCCAGCAGTCCCACCACGGCAGGGCGCAGTCCGGCAAAGACGTTCTGCACCGTGGGGTGCTTCATGTATTTGAGAAACATCTTGGCTATAAGAATTATCAGGATGAGCGACGGCAATACCAGGGCAAACGTGGCCACACACGATCCCAATATCGACATGCCTTCGCCCATGCCAGCATTGTGCACGGCAGTGTAGCCGCAGTAGGTGGCCGAGTTGATGCCGATGGGACCGGGCGTCATCTGACTGATGGCCACGATGTCGGTGAACTCAGCGGTTGTCATCCAGTGCCAGTGGTGCACCACCTCGCCCTGGATGAGCGACAGCATGCCATAGCCGCCGCCGAACCCGAACAGCCCTATCTGGAAGAAAGTGATGAACAACTGAAGGAATATCATATTCTCAACAACGGATTATTTGTTCTTTTAACAACGGATTAAGACGGATTAAACGGATTATTCTACTAACAACGGATTAAACGGATTATTCCGTAGGTTTGATGAGGGCGCCATAAACGTAGCCGCCGATAGCTGCCATCAGGATAATGAGGATGGGTGAGACCCCGAGGAGCCAGATGGCCAGTGCACCGGCGATGGGAATCCAGCAGGTGCTCCACGTGATGTTCGCGCTCTTGGCAAGGTTGAAGGTGGGAACGGCTATCAGGGCCACCACGGCGGGTCGTATGCCTCGGAAGATGCTGGCCACCACGGGGTTGTCCTGGAAGGTGTGGAAGAACATGGCCAACGCCAGGATGATGAGGAACGAGGGCAGACAGGTGCCTAAGCACGTGATGACGGCTCCAGGCACCTTGCGCAGCTTGTAGCCAATGAAGATGCTGATGTTGGCGGCAAAAACGCCTGGACAGCTTTGCGCAATGGCTATCAGGTCGAGAAACTCTTCCTTCGACACCCACTTATGGCGGTCCACCACCTCGGCCTCGATGATGGGAATCATCGCATAGCCGCCTCCGATGGTGAAAAGGCCAATCTTAAAAAACGTCGTGAAAAGGCCCATTACCGACCCCTCCCCGCTTCTATCCACTTTCGTGCGTTCACAAACGCCTCTATCCACGGCGTCACCTCGTCCATGCGCTTGCCAGTGGGGTACCACGCGTTCTGCCAGGGGAAGATGGCACGCTCTAGGTGCGGCATCATGCACAGATGGCGTCCGTCGGCCGAGCAGATGCCGGCCACGTCGTAGTCGGAGCCGTTGGGGTTGGCGGGATAGCCGTGATGGTTGTACTTGGCAATGATGTTGTAGTCGCTCTCCTTGCCGGGTAGCGAGAACTTGCCTTCGCCGTGGGCCACCCAGATGCCTAGCTTGGAACCACTGAGCGAGCCGAACATCACGCTGTCGTTCTTCGGAATCTGCAGGGTGATGAAGCCGCTCTCGAACTTATGGCTGTCGTTGTGCAACATGTGTGCATCATTGGCGCCCACCAGTCCCAGTTCCACCATGAGCTGGCAACCATTGCAGATGCCCAGCGAGAGGGTGTCGGGGCGGGCGTAGAAGCGGTCGAGGGCTTCCTTGGCCTTGGGATTGTAGAGGAAAGCACCCGCCCAGCCCTTGGCCGAGCCGAGGACGTCGCTGTTGGAGAAACCACCGCAGAAGACAATCATCTGCACCTCGTCGAGCGTCTCACGACCGGTGATGAGGTCGGTCATCATCACGTCCTTCACATCGAAGCCAGCCAGGTAGAGGCTGTAGGCCATCTCGCGCTCGCCATTGGTGCCCTTTTCGCGGATGATAGCGGCCTTCGGGGCCGTGCCGTTTGTGGCGTCTTGACGACGGGGGTTGAGACCGTAGGAAGCCAGCGTGCCCTTGAAGCCACGCGGGAACTTCATTTCCAAGGGCTGCTGCTTGTAGTTCTCATAGCGCTCGCGGGCCTTGCCGTTGAAGCTCTGCTTGCGGTCGAGGAGATAGCTGGTCTTGTACCACACGTCGCGCAGATGGTCGATGTCGAAGGTCAGCGTCTGTGTCTCGTTTGCTGCAACGCTGTTGCAGCATAGGGGACAGACCACTTCAATGGTGCGGCTGTCCTCGACGGGGTAGCCAATCTTGGCATAGCCGATGCCCATGTCTTCCATGAAATCACGGAAATCAAACTTATGCTCATCGCTCACCTCAATGACCACGCCGGGGTTCTCGGCGAAAAGCGTTTTAACGATGTCGCCGTCGGGGCAGAGGTCGTGCAGGTTGATGTGCATGCCGCCCTCGGTGTTGGCGAAGCACATCTCTAAAAGCGTGGTGATGAGTCCACCGGCCGAGATGTCGTGGCCAGCCATAATCCAGCCGCGCTGGATGAGCTCCTGAATGGCGTTGAAAGCGTCGGCGAAATAGTCGGGGTTCGTCACGGTGGGTACGTCGTCGCCCACCTTGCCAAGACTCTGGGCAAAGGCAGAACCGCCCAAGCGCTGTTCGCAGAAGGAGAAGTCGACATGGTAGATGGAACACCGCTTGTTGTTGTTCAGCACGGGGCTGACCACGCGGCGCACATCGCTCACCTCGGCGCCGGCGCTGACGATGACCGTTCCCGGCGAGATGACTTTCTTGCCGTTGGGATACTGTTGTGAGAGCGATAGCGAGTCCTTGCCCGTCGGCACGTTGATGTGCAGGTCGCAGCAGAAGTCGCTCAGCGCCTTCACCGCCTCGTAGAGTCGTGCGTCCTCGCCTTCCTGCGAGCGGCAGGGCCACATCCAGTTGGCGCTCAGGCTGACACTACTCAAACCATCGGCCAGAGGCGCCCATACGATATTCGTCAGAGCCTCGGCCACCGAGAGCACGCTTCCGGCGGCGGGGTCGGCCAGTCCAGCTTGTGGGGCATGGCCGAGTGCGGTGGCAATACCTTTCCGTCCACGATAGTCGAGTGCCACTACGCCGCAGTCGCTCAGCGGCAGCTGCAGCACGCCTTGGCACTGCTGGCGGGCAATCTTGCCCGTCACCGATCGGTCCACCTTGTTCGTCAGCCAGTCCTTGCAGGCCACGGCCTCCAGCTGGAGCACTCTTTCTAAATATTCTTGAATGGTAAGATTATCCAGTTTTTCTGGATGATATTCCACGGGAGCATAGTGGCGCTCCACGGTGTTGTCGCGCATGATGGTCTTTGGCGAGTGACCGAACATCTGGGCCACGTCGAGGTCGAAGGGCTTTACGCCGTCGGCCTGAACAAACGAGAAGTGTGCATCGCCCGTGGTCTCGCCCACCACATAGAGCGGGGCACGCTCACGCTCGGCGATGCGGCGCACATGGTCGATGTGTTTCTCGTCGATGAGCAGTCCCATGCGTTCTTGGCTCTCGTTGGCAATAATCTCTTTTGAAGAGAGCGTCTGGTCGCCGATGGGCAACTGTGACATGTCGATGCGTCCGCCGCACTCTTCCACCAGCTCCGAGAGGCAGTTCAGATGTCCCGCGCTTCCGTGGTCGTGGATGCTGACAACGGGGTTCACATCCTCCTCGCAGAGGGCACGCACCAGGTTATAGGCGCGCTTCTGCATCTCAGGGTTGGCACGCTGCACGGCATTCAGCTCAATACCGCTGCTGTAGCGGCCGGTGTCGACGCTGGAGACAGAGCCGCCGCCCAGTCCGATGCGGTAGTTGTCGCCGCCTACCACCACCACCTTGTTGCCTGGCTGTGGTTCCTTCTTCAAGCAGTCGCGTTTGGTGCCGTAGCCCACGCCACCAGCCAGCATAATCACCTTATCGTAGGCGTACTCCGTAGCGTTTTCGTCCTTCTCCTGATGCTCAAAGGTGAGCACAGAGCCGCAGATGAGCGGCTGTCCGAACTTGTTGCCGAAGTCGCTGGCACCGTTGCTAGCTTTGATGAGGATCTGCTCGGGCGTCTGGTAGAGCCATTCACGCACAGGGAGAATGTCCTCCCAGTCACGGGTGACATTATCGCCGGTGAGTCGGGGATAGGCCGTCATATACACTGCCGTGCCGGCGATGGGCCAGGAGCCAGTGCCACCGCCCATGCGGTCGCGAATCTCGCCGCCAGTACCAGTGGCTGCTCCGTTGAAAGGCTCCACGGTGGTGGGGAAGTTGTGGGTTTCGGCCTTGAGCGAGATGACGCTTTCAATGTCTTTCACGCGGAACCAGTCGCTTGTGCTCTGGTCAGCGGGAGCAAACTGCTCCACCACAGGACCTCTGGCAAAAGCCACATTATCTTTATAGGCAGAGAGAATCTTCCCTGGGTTCTCCTGTGTGGTCTTCTTGATCATCTGGAAGAGAGAACTTTCCATCTCCTTTCCATCGATGATGAAAGTGCCGCCGAAAATCTTGTGGCGACAGTGCTCGCTGTTGATTTGTGCGAAACCGAAAATCTCTGAGTCGGTGAGTGGGCGTCCGTTCTGGCGCTCCAATCCATGTAGATAGGCTATCTCCTCGGGCGAGAGTGCCAGGCCTTCCTGCTCGTTGTATTCTTCAAGATTCTCCACATGCTTGATGGGTTCGGGCTTGATGTCGACGGTGAAGATACGCTGGTTCAGTCCGTCGTACATACGCTGCAGCATCTCGTCGTGCTCGGCATCACGGCTGCCGACGGGGAAGTATTCCTCGATGCGCTTGATGCCCTGCATATTCATGTTCTGCGTAATCTCTACGGCGTTGGTGCTCCATGGTGTCACCATTTCGCGTCGCGGGCCAATAAAGTAGCCCTGCAGGTTTTCGCCTTCCAGCAACTCTGCCCCTCCATAAAGCCAGCACAGCTTGGCGATGTCGTCGGCCGTAGGTTGCTGGCATGTTTCGGTGGCAATCACGCTCCCTTGTGGAGTCTTGAAGAAAAGAATCATAATACTAATATTTCAATTTGTTCGTATATCCAAAGAGGACACAGAGAACACGGAGCTTTTGTTTCAGTCATAATATTCTGTGCTTTCCGTGTCCTCTGTGTATCTTTTTTAAAAGGTTTCAAATGCGGGGGGATTACCCTCGCTCTATCCAAGCCAGCACGTCGCCCTTGCGCACTTTGGCACCCTGCTTGGCACTGATGTCGACCAGCTTACCACCCAGGGCTGCGGGGATGGGCACAATCTCGCCCCACTTTTCCACGAGGTAGCAGAAGGTCTGGCCCTCCTCATACTTCTGTCCGACGAACGGCTCGATGCAAGGAGCACATTCGCCGTCGCCGTTGAACTCGTAGAAGATTTGTCCGGCTGATGGGCACACCAGTGCGTCGGCCTTGGCATGCTTCAGGGCTGCCAACTCTTCGGGCTTGATCTTCGCACCGCCCAGCTTGGCGTCCTTGGCCTTCTGGATGTCGGCCAGCAACTGCTTCTTGGCCTGACCGCTCTTGAAGGGACGGTACTGTTCGGGGTGCATGGCCAGCTCGAACAATTCCTCGTTGTCCTGACCATAGTCCCAACCATTCTCGTCCATCTCCTTCTTGAAGCCGTCGAGGGCGTTGGGCAGCAGCGTGTGCGGGTCTACGTCGGTAAACTCGCGGCCCTGCTTCTGGGCCAGCTCCACAAACTCGGGGGCGATGGTGCCGGGCACCTTGCCGCTCTTGCCCAGGATCATGCCCCAGATGGCATCGTCCATCATCACATAGCGGCCCTTGCCCTGCTCCATGGTGAGGAGGTTCATCAGGGCGATGTTCTTGGTATACTGCGAGAACGGGGTGACCAGTGGGGGATAGCCTACGCGCGGCCATACATACTCCACTTCGTTGAACAGCTTCACCAGCATGTCGTCCATTGTCAGCGTAGGCTCGCCCTTCTTCTCGCGCAGTTTGTTGATCATGCTCTGGATGGGGCCCAGGTCGGCCATCATGCTTCCCATCATACCGCCGGGCAGACCGCTGCCTAAAAGCAGACTCGACATGTGCTTGTTGGCGGGGTTGATGAAGTAGCCCAGCCAGTCGTCGATGAACTCCTGCGTCAGCGTGCGGGCTTGCATGTAGGCGTTCATGTTGATGTCGGCCACCTCAAAGCCCTCGTTCTTCAGCATCGACTGCACACTGATGATATCGGGATGAACCTTACCCCAGCTGAGTGGCTCGATGGCGGTGTCGATGATGTCGGCACCGTTATTGCATACCTCCAGGATGCTGGCCATCGAGAGGCCGGGACCGCTGTGGCCATGATACTGTATGATGATGTCGGGGTGTTTCGTCTTGATGCTCTTCGTCAGGGCACCCAGCAGGGCGGGCTGGCCGATGCCGGCCATGTCCTTCAGACAGATTTCCTCGGCTCCAGCGGCGATGACCTCATCGGCGATGGCACTATAGTACTCCACGGTGTGCACAGGGCTGGTGGTGATGCAGAGCGTGGCCTGCGGAATCATGCCGGCCGCCTTGGCCCACTTGATGCTGGGGATGATGTTGCGGGTATCGTTGAGTCCGCAGAAGATGCGGGGGATGTCCACGCCTTGGGCGTGCTTCACTTTATACATCAGCTCGCGCACGTCGTCGGGCACGGGATACATGCGCAGGGCGTTCAGGCCGCGGTCGAGCATGTGGGTTTGGATGCCCACCTCGTTAAACGGTTTGCAGAAGGCACGCACGGCCAGGTTGGGGTTCTCGCCGGCCATGAGGTTCACCTGTTCGAAAGCGCCACCATTGGTTTCCACGCGGGCAAAGCAGCCCATATCGATGATAGCGGGGGCAATGCGCTCCAGCTGGTCCTTACGTGGTTGAAACTTTCCACTCGACTGCCACATGTCGCGGTAGACAAGGCTGAATTTGATTTTCTTTTTTCCCATAGTCTTATAATTTCTGGTTATTGATTGTAAATTGTGTGCAAAGTTAAGCAAAAAAAACGTTTCGGCAAACTTTTTCGCCTATAATTTTCAACCTACATCATTAATACTAAAGGAATATTAAAGGATGGTTTTGTTTCTTCTTCACTCCCCGGTTGGATATAATTCTCAGGGTTGACAAAAGAAAAACCTGTCTTTTGTGCTCACTTCAACGATTTTTTCGTACCTTTGCAGCTGATATGAAACGAATAGCATTCTTAATGATGATTGTGGCGATGATGGCCATGGGGTGTACATCGTCGCAAAAGCGGAAGCCTGTCTTTGAAATGCCTCGTAGTGCAGTGGGCGACTCCACCATCTACGGACTGGTGTGCGATGGCACCAACGACAGCATCCTCGTCTACCTCAGCGACCCCTACGACGGTTCCGACCCCGACACGCTTTCCATCCTTGAAGCCTACAAAGCACACAAGGTGTTTGGTTTGCTGCGAGTGGGAGACAAGCTGGCTATGCTCCGCGACACCGCCGACACTTCGCGTGTGAACATGGTGGTGGTGACACAGGATTTGCTGGGGCAGTGGTGTCGCAAGATGCTGCCCAAGTTGCGCCGGAAGCCCGGCATGGAAGGCATCAGTGAAGAGGCTGTGCTGGCCCAGCTGCCCGACTCCATTCAACAGTTGTTGAAGCAAGAGAAGGAGTATGGCTTCTCGCTCAAGATCGACAGTGCCGCGTTGCCCATCGGCTTCCAGCTAAACATCAGTTCGGAGAATGAAGACAATCCGCTGGTGTATGACCGTGTGAAGCTCTATCGGCAGTGGTGTATCAACAATGGGAAGCTGTTGCTCACCGAGGCCTACACCGACTCACTGGGCGTTCAGCGTGCGGTGGCCACCGACACAGCCGAGCTGGTGTTGCTCGCCCGCGACTCGCTGGTGCTGCGCATCGCTGGTGAGGAGCAGGGTTTCTATCGCAAAGCCGACAGCGAGGAATGACAAAAATTCAAAGGAAATGATGCATACAGATTTAATCATTATTGGCGCGGGGCCTGGTGGCTATCGTGCTGCCGAGCTGGCCGCTAAGCGGGGCCTGCAAGTGGTGATTGTCGAGGGTGACCAAGTGGGAGGCACCTGCCTCAACCGCGGTTGTATACCCACCAAGACCTATGTGCACAGCGCCACCTTCGAAGAGGCGGTGCAGCGTCAGCCACAGGTGGTGCAGCAGTTGCGCAGCGGCGTGGAGACGCTCTTGGGAGCACCGGGCATCACCCTGCTGCGGGGGCGTGCTGAGTTTGTCGATGCCCACACGGTGAGGGTAGGGGAGGAATGCTGTCAGGCACCATATATCATCGTGGCTACGGGTAGCAGCACCAAGATGTTGCCTCTGCCCGACATTGACGACCCCCGCGTGATGACCAGCACCGAACTGCTGCAGACCACCACACTGCCCCGCCGCCTCGCCATCATCGGCGCCGGCGTCATTGGCATGGAGTTCGCCAGCATCTTCAACCGTTTCGGTAGCGAGGTCACCGTGACGGAATATCTGAAGGAGTGCCTGCCCATGCTCGACAGCGACATCGCCAAGCGACTGCGAAAGCTGATGGAGAAACGTGGCGTAAAATTCCACATGAAGACGGCTGTGGAGCGCCTGGCCGACATAGATGCCGATGTTATCCTGATGGCCACGGGGCGCAAGCCAAACGTCCAGCCCCACTTCGCCTTTGCCGGCTTCGACTATGATGAGCGCACAGGCATCCATGTCGACAATCACTTCGAGACCACCGTGAAGGGCATCTATGCCATAGGCGACGTGAACGGCCGCCAAATGCTAGCACATGCCGCCGAGGCCCAGGCCAGAGTGGTGATTGAAAGAATTACTGAAAAGCCAGATGGCCTAGATAATCTAGATAGGCTAGAGAGACTAGAAAGGCTAGAAAAACTAGATAATCTAGGAGAAAGCACGCCCATCCCCGCTGCCATCTTCACTCAGCCAGAGGCTGCCTGTGTGGGCAAGAGCGAGGACCAGCTAAAGCAGGAGGGCACGGCATACGAGTGCCGCAAGGCCTTCCACCGCGCCAACGGCAAGGCACTGACGATGAACGAGACGGAGGGCATGCTGAAGCTATTAAGCGAGCCAGGGGCTGGCCGCATCGTGGGATGCCACGCCTTTGGCGCCCACAGCGCCGACATGGTGCAGGAGGCCAGCGTGCTGATGTGCATGGGAGCTACCGTGGAGCAGTTGCGCCACATGGTGCACATCCATCCTACGCTGAGCGAGATTCTGCTTGCCGCCGCCGAATCATAAAAACCGACAACCGTAACAACAACGAAGATGAAAAGCGTAAAGATAGCCGTGTTTGCCTCGGGCAGCGGTTCGAACTGCGAGAACCTGATTAAATATTTCAGTAACAAGGAATGCGCCCGCGTGGTGCTGGTGGTATGCAACAAGCGCGATGCGCTGGTGCTGGAGCGCGCCGAACGCCTGGGGGTGCCCAGCGTGGTGGTGCCCAGGGTCGAACTGGCCAAGCCCGAAGTGATGTTGCCCTTGATGCAACAGTATGAGATTGACTTTGTGGTGCTGGCGGGCTTCCTGCCACTGGTACCCGCTTATCTCATCGATATGTTCCCCCGCAGGATGGTGAACCTGCATCCTGCCCTGCTGCCCAAGTTTGGAGGTAAGGGCATGTGGGGACATCATGTGCACGAGGCCGTGAAGGCTGCTGGCGAGACGGTGACGGGGATGACCGTACACTATGTGACGCCACAATGCGACGAGGGCGACATCATCGCCCAGTTCAGCGTGGAACTGGAACCTTCCGACACGCCCGACGACATCGCAGCCAAGGAGCACGTCCTAGAGATGGAGCACTTCCCGCAGGTGGTTGAGCAGTTGGTGATGGAACTATAGTATTTCGCTTATCTAACCACAGAGGACACAGAAGACACAGAATCGTTTTTAAAACGAAAACTGTGTCTTCTGTGTCTTCTGTGTCCTCTGTGGATAATTATACTTGGCTCTCGCCCTCGATATACTGCTGCAGGAAGAGGTGCTGGCCATCGTAGACCACATAGCTGAAGTGGCTGATCCAGTCGCCCAGCACCACCACACGCGCTTTCTTCGTCAGCTGCAGGTCAATCTCGATGTGTCGGTGGCCATAGATGAAATAGTCAACATTCGGGTGATACTGAATGTAGCTCTTGGTGTAGCGGACGAGGTTCTCGCGGTCCTCGCCCATATAGGGTGGTTCCTCGCCGTTGGGGCGTTTTAAGCGCGAGTGCTTCGCCCACGTCTGTCCAAACCATACGCCCCAACGGGGGTGGATGGTGGAGAAGGCCCATTGGCACAAACGGTTGTGAAAGAGGTAGCGGATGAGCTTGAACTTCTTGTCGGGGTCGCCCAGTCCGTCGCCGTGGGCCAGGAAGAACACCTTGCCATACAACTCGGTGGTGATGGGTTGCTTGTGAAGGATGACCCCACACTCGCGCTCCAGGTAGTTGAAGGCCCAGATGTCGTGGTTGCCAGTGAAGTAGTGTACCTCCACGCCCAGATCGCTCAACTCCGAGAGCTTGCCTAAGAAGCGGGTGTAACCTTTCGGCACCACATATTTATATTCAAACCAGAAGTCGAACATGTCGCCCAGCAGATACACGGCGGCCGCTTTCTCCTTGATGCTGTCGAGGAAGCGCACCAGTCGCCGCTCCTGCATGCGGCGGTGCTCAAGAGCCCAGGAACCCAGATGGGCATCGGAAAGGAAATATATTGGCTTCATATTATGTAAGAAGTGAAATGTGAGAAGTGATAAGTATGGTTAGTTTAAGCGAGAAGTGATATGTGAGACCCCTATCACTTCTTACTTCTCACTTAATCAAATCCTAACTCTATCCTTGCTTCTTCGCTCATCATCGACTGGTCCCAGGCGGGTTCGAACACCAGGTTGACGGTGGCACCGTTGACGCCTTCAAGGCCCTCTACCTTGGTACGCACGTCTTCGAGGATGAAGTCGGCGGCCGGACAGTTGGGAGCCGTGAAGGTCATGTCGAGTTCCACGGCGGCATCGTCGTGCACGTCAATCTTGTAGATCATTCCCAGGTCGAAGATGTTCACGGGAATCTCTGGGTCGTAGACGGTCTTCAGCACGTCAACGATCCTCTCCTCCAAGCGTGTCTTTTCTTCTTGTGTCATGTCAGTATTTTGGTGCTACTTCTTGATGCGATAGATGCGGAAGGTCATCGCGGGCAGCTGGTCGCTCACCACCAGCGTGTTCTTTGCGCCGGCCACGCAAGCCAGGGTGCCTGGTTTCGGGGTGATCTTCTCTGGCTGCTCCAGCGTGTTCTCGTCGTCCCACGAGCCGTTGTGCTGCAGCGTGATGGTGCGGGCGGTGCGGTCGCCCTTGATGTCCTTGATGTTCAGGGTGACGGGTTGCGACTGTTTAGACGTGTTCACCACCTTCACGACGACTTCGCCGGTGGGGCTATCGAAGACGGCCGAGGCGAAGAGCCCGTCCTGTCCCTCCTGTCCGGCCACGGGCTTCTTGTCCATGGTCAGCGGTAGCACGTTGGTGCCCTTGTTCATGGCGAACATCTGCTGCACATAGTAGCTCACCGACTTGAACGACCGCAGGTTGTCGAACCAGATGGCGTCGGGACGCCACTGCCAGCCCTCCACGTGGGCAAACAGCGGGGCGTAGGTGGCCATGTGAACGATGTCGGCGTTGCGCTCGATGCCCGTCATGTGGGCGGCCTCGTAGAGCGACGTCTCAAAATGGTTCCATTTCTTGCCCCGTCCGTGGCAGGCATATTCGCCGGCGAAGACACGCGGACCCTTGCGGTCGTAGCTGTCGTAGCGCAGACCGTGGCTCAGGAACCACTGCTCGTTGCGGTAGTAGTGCTCGTCGTAGAGGTCCACCTTCAGCTCCTTCATGCGGGGCTGCAGCAGGTCGAAGTCCCAGCCCTCGCTGTTCGGACCGGTGGTGCCGATGAGCTTCAGCTCGGGATATTTGGCGCGCAGGGCGTCGCTGAACTTCTTCAGGCGCTCGGTGAAGACGGGACCGTAGCCGCCGTGCTGCTCGTCGTAGTCCCACTGCTCATTACCCACGCCGAGGTATTTCAGGTTGAAGGGTTCGGGATGCCCCATGTCGGCACGCACCTTGCCCCACTTCGAGTCGGCAGGACCGTTGGCAAACTCCACC
>JAFZSR010000106.1 GCA_017619275.1 Prevotella sp.
CCTCACTATGCTTCAGACTGCGATGCAAAGGTACCAACAATAGTCTACATAAGCAAATTGCAGGCCGAAATTTCAGCCTGCAATTTGACCTATAGAGCAACATGTGGTGTTTTCCAGCCTGCAAAATGACCTATACGCCTATTTTTCAGCATGTTACGGAGCAGAAAAATCTCGTACGAGATTTTTAAAAAAGTCGTTACCATTATTCAAAAAAGCGTTACCAAATTTTTGGAGGGCGTCCTCGATTCTTTTTCTGGAGCTTATTTGCCCAAAAAGACCTCAATGAAAAGAAAAAAATCGTTGGGAAAGCCGCTGATTGTTGTTTTTCTTTGTACCTTTGCACGCTGTTTGCAATAATAATGAAACAAACTTAAAAACAACATACGATATGAAGAAACGAATTCTATGCCTGATGGCATTCGTGCTGGTGCTCGGCACCGCAAACGCACAACGGCTGGTGGCCTTCAAGGGCTACGGCAAAAACTGGGGAACGGAGAAGGTGTCGACAAAGAACAAGCCCAACGGCTTCATCTACCGTCTGCGCCAAGAGAAGCAATGCACCGACCTGCCACAAGTGGAAGAGACAAAAGGGCTGCAGCTCTTCATCGCAGAGCAGATAGACATGGGCTGGCTGGCGCTCTATCGCCTGCCTATGGCCGACGACAACTACAACTTTGTGGTGGTGCTCTACAACCACGACAAGAAGCCGCAGACCACCATCAACCTCTGCGACATCACCAACAACCGCTACTGCGAGGTGCAGGATGTGCGCTGGGACGCCGACAACCACTACCTGCTGTTCAACATGGCCTGCCCCAGCTATGCCTCACAAATCAATGGAAAGGGCAGCAAACTCTATTGCTACGATGTGAAGCAGCGCCGCATGGTGTGGGAGACCGACTACCTGGTGAGCAACGACATCTTCACCCTGAACAGCGACTTTGTGTTCTGCTCCTACGGCTTCACCAACGAAAAGAAATTCCTCTACATGCTCGACAAGCAGACGGGAAAGGTCTACACCAAGCAGCCGATGGTCTACAAGGTGCAGTACATGGAGCTGCAGCAGAAAGGCGGCAAGGAGATGCTCTACGTGGTGGACTACAACGACAACCTCTACACCTATTCCATTGTGGGCAAGCCCGCTCAGGCCAAGAGCGCAGCAGCACAGAAGCAGCCGGAAGTGTTCACAGTGGTCTTCACCACCTCGGACGACGGTTTCCTGAACGTGCGCTCGCAGCCCTCGAACAGCGGTACAATCCTCAGTACGGTGGGCATCGCCTTTCACGGACTGGGCAATGGCGTGCTGCGCGAGAAAGGAGATAAATGGAGCAAGGTGAGCGTGGGAGACGTCACGGGATGGGCCTACAACAAATACCTGGGCTATCAAGACTGGTACGACGGAACGGGAAAGACCATCTTGGTGGCTCTCCGCGACAACACGCCCATCTACGGCGAGAACTATGCCGACGAAGGCGACTATCCGCTGTTCACCACCGTGAAGAAAGGAACGGTGATAGCCGACCAGTATGACCAGATTGAGGGCTACTACGTGCTGAAGACTGCCCACGACTTCCTGTTTATCAAGAAAGGCGACGTGGAGGTGCGCACGCGTTAATCGTTGTGCTTACCTGCCAGCACCATTCGCGTGGCAGCTGGCATGCGTGAGGCGGCAACGCTGGCGGTGTGGATATCGCACTGCTCGCCATCGATGTTGAACTGCAGTGTGGCTCCGTCGGGGCGCACGTCGATGGTGACGGGAGCACCCATGACCAGCGGCAGGTTCACGTCGCCATGACCGCCGGGGAAGCCGCAGAGCACGGGGATGTGATAGGTCTCGAGCAGAGGATGCAGCATGGCCTCGATGCTCATCGTCTGGCCGCTGGCATCCTTGAACTCGGTGCCACAGTCGGTGAACTCACCCAGTACGATGCCCTTGCAGCGGTCGAGTACGCCGTTCATCTGCAGGATGCGCATCTGACGGTCGATGTTGTGCATCGACTCTTCCACCTCCTCCACAAAAAGAATGAGGTCTTTGCCCAGCGTGGCATCGGCCTGCGAGCCAAGATTGGGGGCGAAGGTACAGAGGTTGCCGCCTACGAGCACACCGCTGGCCTCGCCCTCTATGTTTTGCGGATGGGCGGGCACCTGGTAGCGGGGCACTTGCCCCAAGAGCAGGTCGCGCATGAGCGTGCTGGTGGCATCGGTGCCGCCCTTGGCCAGAAACGAGCTCATGGTGCCGTGAATGCTCATCACGCCAGCGCGGCTCATCAGCCCATGCAGTGTTGAGATGTCGCTGAAGCCTACCAGCCACTTCGGCGAGGCCTTCAGCTCGGCAAGCGTCAGCTGGTCGATGAGTTGGATGGTGCCATAGCCGCCTCGGTTGCAGATGATGGCCTTGATGGTGGGGTCGCTGAGCGCCCAGCGGATATCACTAACGCGCTCGTCGACGGTTCCGGCGTACTTGCCGTCGACCACCCTGCCCACGTTGGGACCGATTACCGGTTTCAGTCCCCATGAGCGCAGCACGTCGGCCGTGCGCGTCACGTTCTCGGTCGGCGTATAATAGGAAGGCGAAATCAGCGCCACCTTGTCGCCAGTCGTCAGGTAGTCGGGCTTTGCACAGTCGAGCGCCATCGGCTGGTTGGGGGGCAGAATCACATTTACTTCATCATCGTCGCTGCACGAGGTCAGCACGCAGGTAGCCATCATGGCGGCTACCACTATCCATAGTTTCTTTTTCATACATTTCATATATTTTGTTCAGTCCATGCGGTCGCGATAGTCTTCGTAATGATATTGACGGAGTGTTTCGAGTGTGCCGTCGAGATGCCGGATGGCGATGTCGGGATGACGGATGCCGTTAAACATCGTGGTCTTCACAGTAGTGTAGTGAATCATGTCCTCGAAGATGATTTCCTCGCCCACCTGCAACTCATGGTCGAACTGCCAGTAGCCCAGGAAGTCGCCGCTCAGACAGCTGTTGCCGCCCAGCCGGTAGACATTTCCCCCCGTGGGTGGTTCTTCCCCTTCGAGGAGGATGCCTCCCCGCACATCGGGCATGTAGGGCATCTCCAGACAGTCGGGCATGTGGCAGGTGAAGCTCACGTCGAGGATGGCGGTGCGCACGCCGTGGTCCTCCACGACGTCGACAACATGACTCACCAGCGGCCCTGTCTGCCAGGCGAAGGCGCTGCCGGGCTCGAGGATGATGTGAAGCCAAGGGTAGCGCTGGTGCAGCCCCTTCAGGATGCTGATGAGCAGCGGCACGTCGTAGTCGCGTCGGGTCATTAGGTGTCCCCCGCCCAGGTTGAGCCACTTCAGCTGCGGGAACCAAGGAGCGAAATGCTGCTCGATGTGCACCAGCGTGCGCTGCAGCACGTCGGCACCGCTCTCGCAGTGACAGTGACAATGGAATCCCTCCACAAATGGGGGCAGCTGCTGGGGCAGACGGTCGGCGGTGATGCCGAAGCGCGTGCCGGGAGCGCAGGGGTTGTAGAGCAGGGTGCCCACCTCGCTGTATTCGGGGTTGACTCGCAAGCCTATGGAGCAGCCGTTGGCAACGGCAGTGGCGTGGTGGCGCTGATACTGCGTGAGCGAGTTGAACGTGAGGTGGCTCGACATCCGCGCCATATCGTCTATCTCGTCGTCGGTATAGGCGGGAGAATAGGTGTGGGCCTTGGCGCCAAAGCACTCAAAAGCCATGCGCGCCTCCCACAGCGAACTGGCGGTGGTGCTGCTGATGTACTCGCGGAAGATGGGGAACGTCTTCCACAGGGCGAAGGCTTTGAAGGCCAGGATAATCTCCACGTCGGCTTCGCGGGCCACATGGCTGATGAGCTGCAGGTTGCGGCGCAGCTTCTGCTCTTCGATGATGTAAACAGGACGGGGCATCTATACTGATTGTTTGGGGAGTTAATTCTCCACTATTTCCGAGAAGTAGTGATCTCTCAAGGGCTTGGCCACAGGCTCTCCTTCCAAGGTGATGGTCTGCTGCAAACGAATGTCGGTCGACGAGGCGCCCACCTTCAGGATGTACTCGCCCGGAGCGATATTCCACTGGCGCTTTCCGTCGTTGCTATAGAAGCCCAACTGGTCGGCGAAGAGCTTCATTCTCACCGTTTTGGACTTGTCTGGCTGAAGCGACACACGAGCGAAGCCTTGCAGCTGTAGCGGGCGGATATGCTGCCCTTCTTTCGAAGGCGAGAGATAGATTTGTGCAATCTCGTCAGCAGCCACAACACCTGTGTTCTTCACTTCAAACGACAGCTCTATGCCCTCGTCGGTGGTTTTCGCTTGTGCGGGCATCTGCAGGTTGGCATACTCGAAAGTGGTGTAGCTCAGGCCAAAGCCAAAAGGCCATTGAACGCGCGGGTCGGTAGTGGCGGAATAGTTGTAACATAGTGGCTCGTAGACCTCGGCATTGGGATAGCTGACCGACAACTTGGCCGACGGCGACACATAGCCAAAGAGGATGTCGGCCACAGCTCGGCCACCCTCCTCGCCGGGATACCACGCCTGCACGACGGCGGCACAACGCTCGGCCAGGCCAGAAATCACCTGTGCCCTACCGCCAAACAGCACCAGCACTACAGGCTTGCCCGTAGCTATAAGGGCTTCGACATATTGCTGCTGACGACCTGGCAGGCGCAGGCCCTGACGGTCGCGGTTCTCGCCGCAGAGCATCACGTTCTCGCCCATCGCAGCCACGATGACGTCGGCCTGGCGGGCCATGCGCAGGGCTTCGGCCCAGTCGGCTTTCTCGCCAGCGTCCACCTTGCGGTGTAGAATCTCATACTGCCAGGCGCGCTCGTCGCCCACCTCGCCATATTTGGTCTCAATGTCTTCGGTCCAGTCGCAGCCACGCGAATAGCTGATGCTGATGCCTTCGGGCTTCTGCTGTTGCATGCCCTCATAAAGGCCCACGATGTGGGGGTGCTCCAAGTCGTCGGTAATCATCTTCCAGAAGTAGGCCATAGAGGGGAAGGAGTAGTCGCCGCACATGGCCCACATGGAGTTGGCATTGGGGCCAGTCAAGAACAACCTCCCCCTATCCCCCTCCGTGCGGAGGGGGGACTGTATAGATGCAAGACGATTGAGTTTTTCGGGTGTAAGAGGCAGAATTAGTTCCTCATCCCCCCTCCGCTCGGAGGGGGTTAGGGGGAGGTTCTGCAGCAGCACCACCGACTGCGTGGCGATGTCGTAGGCCGTCTGCCGCTCCTCCGGACTGTCAAGGACGATATCGCCTTTGCTGTAAAGATAGGGGTCTTTATCCATCAAGCCAGCACGGGACTTGTAGCGCAGCACGTCCTTCACGGCTCGCTCCAGCGCTTTGGGCTTCACCAGTCCTTGGTCGATGGCCTCCTGCAGATGGGCGTAGTTGGTGCCACGAGGGAAATCGACATCGTTGCCCGCATTGATGGCAGCTGCGGCCTTCTCGGTGGGAGTTTCCAGTCCGGGCAGCTGGTCGATGGCGGTATAGTCGCTCACCACCATGCCGTCGAAGCCCAGATAGTTGCGCAGGATGTCGGTAAGGATCTCGCTGTTGGCCACGCAGTTGGTGCCATGCACGGCGTGATAGCCCGGCATCAGTGCTCGGCTGTTTTCCAGGCGAATCATGGTCTCGTGGGGCAACAGAATCTCTTCCATCAGCTCTTTCTCGTCGGCATCGCCACCGCCACCGTAGCCCAGATAGTGCTTCGAGCAGGCGCCTACGCCCTTCTTCAGGTCGCCCTGCTGAAGGCCTCGCACAAAGGCGGTGCCCATAACGGCCGAAAGGTAGGCATCCTCTCCATACGACTCCTCCAGACGGTTGAAGCTGGGCGTGCGGCACACGTCGACCATCGGCGAGAGCGACAGCACGCCGCCCATGCTGCGCAGCAGGGTGCCCGTCTGACGCGTCTTCAGCTCGGCCAGCTCGGGGTTGAACGAACAAGCCATTCCTATCTGCTGGGGATAGATGGTGGCTCCACGAGTGTTCACTCCCGAGAGCACCTCCTCGTGGAAGAGCGCGGGAATGCCGCTGGGTGTATTGCTCATCAGCCATTCCTGCACAGCGGCCACTCGGTCGCGCAGCACGCTGGGTTCCATGTTCTTCTGGCTGGCAAACTGCGAGAAATGGCCAATGCCATTTGGTATCAGCTCACGGCAACGGGCGGTGTCGAGTTGTCCCTGCTCGTCGAAGAGATCGTCCATGTACATGCTTCGCAACTGTGCGATGCGTTCCTCCTGCGTCATGCGCTGATAGAGTTCGTCTATCTGTTGTTCCAAACTGGCATCGGGGGCCGAGCAGGCCGCCATCAGTGCCGTCATTCCAATCATTGCCATTCTTGTCTTCATCGTTGTTTAGTTATTTGGTGGTTTCTTCTTCTGAGATTATTAGCGATCATAATAGTACCAATAAGTGTCGTGGAAATCCTCTTCGGTGCGCACGCGCCGCTCCGACTTCCTCGGATACACCGAGTCCATCTGGTGGAATTGCCGCCAGCGCAGTGTCATCAGGCTGTCTTTATAATATAATAAGGAGTCGCCATGCAGCTGATGATAGAGCACCAGCGCCTCGCGGTAGTGGCGGGGAAGCGAGTCGTTGACGGCGTAATAGCGGGGAAGCTGCTTCACGAATGAGTCGAGCTGACGGTCGATGAGCGAGGCCACGAGCTGATAGTCGCGATAGGCCAGTGTCACCGAAGAGTCGCACTGCTGCGCTATCCGTCCGAGCGAATCCAAATACTGGCTGGTGGAGAGGCGCATGGCGTAGGGGTTCACGCCCAGATAGGAGCGCCAGGTGGTGTCGGCCTGTAGCTTAACACGCAGGGCCGAGTCGTTGCGAATGGCAATGCTGTCGGGGCTTATTCCGAAGACCTTCCACAGCAGCGTGTCGGGCATGAGCAGCAGGTGGCTATTGCTACCCTTCAGCGGCAGCAGGTCGGCACCAGTACCGCTGACGGCATATTCGAACAACCGCTCGCCCAGCTTGCCCTTCTGTGCCAGCGCGTATGCGCGGAGCATGGTGAGGCTGGCATCGGTCTCCAACGACCGGCGGCCAACGCGCAACGCCTCGTCCACATCGCCCTTTGCCAGCGCCACCTCGGCATGCGCTTTATAGTGAACCACCGCATGGGTGTTGCTCACGGCGGCCACCATCAGCATCATCGCCGCCATCTGCAGGACGTTAATCCATACGCAGCGTGAGAAAAGTCCCATAGGTCCCTTCTCCTCGCTCTGAAAAGTAGGAACCTTGCGCGATAGCACCACTGCCCCCACCCACAGCGCCAACACTAATGGAGCCGCCCACAACCAATGTCCCCACCTGAAGGGGAACGCCACGCTGCTCACAAACGCCAGCAGCAGGAAAGAGGGCAGATAGGTCAAGGCATGCGAGCGATGCACCAGTCGGGTGACGAGATACACCAGCAGCTGCACCACCACCAGCACACCCGTGATGATGAGCGTGCCCACGCTGCGGCTGTAGTGCGTCTTGCCGCCGCTCAGCCAATGTTGCGCCACAGTTAGCATATCCGACTGGAAGAAAAAAAGCCAGCCAAAGCAAAAAAGAAGGAAAAGAACAAGGCACACCATTCGCGTTGTCAGCGTGCGGTCTTTCTTATCCGGGTCGTGGTAATGCATCTTCACATCAAGTTTGCTGCAAAATTACGAATTATTCGGCAAAGAGCAAAAAAAATGTCTAAGATTTGAACCCCAATCAAATAATTTCCTTACCTTTGCACCAAAAATTAGGAACGATGTCCAAACACATACTCGCCATCATGGCCTTCGCCTTGCTGCTGACGGCTTGCCACAAAGACAAACACGAAGACAAGCCCATAGCCACACAGAGCGTGTTGGTCTACATCGCCGGTGACAACAGTCTCGATCCTTATATCAGGGGCGATGTCATCCAGATAATGGAGGGCAGCAAGTCGCTTGGCAACGACTGCAACCTGCTACTCTTCGTCGACGACCTCTCAGACATGCCCCATTTCTTGAAGGTGGAAAAAGGCGACACCGTGCGCCTGAAGACCTTCGACAAAGAACTGAAGTCGAGCGATGCCGAGACCTTGGCAATGGCCCTGCAATGGATGCGGGAGAACTACGAAGCCAAGAACTACGGTCTGGTGCTCTGGGGGCACGCCGAAGGATGGGTGATTTGGCAATCCACCGCCAGTCGTCAGACGCGCCGTGCCTACGGACAAGACAGGGTTGACGGCGAAGATTGGATGAACATCCCCGATATGGCGAGCGCCATCGAGCGCTCGATGGGCGGCCAGCGGCTGCGCTTCATTTTTGCCGACTGCTGCTGCTTCCAGAGCGTGGAGTCAGACTATGAGCTGCGCCATGCAGCCGACTACATCATTGGCTCGGCGGCGGAGATTCCTGGCGAAGGGGCGCCCTATCACACCGTGCTGCCAGCCCTCTTCAGCCAAAGCGACGACTTTGCCCAGCAGGCTGCCGACGCCTATTTCGAACAGGTGGCGGGTGGATTCAACGAGCCCATGTCGGTGGTGAAGACCAGCGAGATGGAGCACCTGGCCGACGCCACGCGCACCGTGCTGAAGCAGAGCCTGCCCTGCATCGACGGCAATGAGGGATACCCCGACGTGAATGGCCTCATCTACTACTACGACCAGACGCTCTTCGACATGCAAGACTTCATCCTGCGCCATGCCTCGGCCGAGGACTACGCCCAGTGGAAGACCGTTTTCGATGCCGCCGTGCCCCACCGCACGATGGCTCCCGTGTGGATGGCCAACCACGTACCTTACCTTGGTTTTTGGGGAAGCGACAGCTTCCGCGACTTTGAGGTCACCGACGAGCGCTTTGGCGGTGTGAACATGTTTGTGCCACAAAACAGCAAAGCAGAGTTGAAGCTAAGGGAGAACCAGAGCATCAACCAGATGCAGTGGTACAAAGCGGCAGGACTTGACGAGCTGGGATGGTAAATCCGGTCGTTTGGGGAATTACCTAAACAACAAAATTTTCATGGCAATGAAAAAAAACGCTGTTTTCTTTTGCAGTATGATTTTTTTTTCCTACCTTTGCACCCGCAAATCGTAAGAACGCGTAAAAGCAAGCGATCCTTGGTCGGTTCATCTAACGGTTAGGATACAAGATTCTCAATCTTGGCATAAGGGTTCGATTCCCTTACCGACTACAAATCATTCACAACACACACAACTATCCGGTCGGTTCATCTAACGGTTAGGATACAAGATTCTCAATCTTGGCATAAGGGTTCGATTCCCTTACCGACTACAACGAAAAAGAGGTCTCAACGTTGAGACCTCTTTCTTTATCCAGC
Source organism: Prevotella sp. (assembly GCA_017619275.1). Classification (GTDB taxonomy): domain Bacteria; phylum Bacteroidota; class Bacteroidia; order Bacteroidales; family Bacteroidaceae; genus Prevotella. The sequence continues at coordinate 9,296 of JAFZSR010000106.1, forward strand.
AAAATGTGGTTCTTTAGTTGTTTGGGAGATTAGTCGTTTAGTCGTTTGGGGATGTTACCTCCGTCGTATGTTACTTTCCTAAACGACTAAACGACTAATCCTCTAAACAACTAAAATCAGTTCTTCCTGAGCACCACGGCCGAGCGGGCGGGGATGTAGAGCTTGAGCCACTCCTTGCGGTCCTTCACATAGAGGGGATCGAAGTTGGTGAAGTGGGTGACGCTGTCGTCGGCAAAGCCGAAGCCGCCGAACTGCTTGGCATCGGTGTTGAGCACCACGTCGTAGCTGCCCGTGGGCACCAGGAAGCCGTAGTCGGTGAACGAGCGCGTGGGCGAGAAGTTGAACACGAAGAGCAGGTCGCCGCGCATGAAGGCGAGCACCTGGTCGCCGTCGTTGTGCCAAATCTCCACCACGGGCTTGTTCTGGAAGTTGCGCTCGCTCTTGACGACGCGCAGCATCTCGCGGTCGAAGTCGCCCAGCCAGTGGTAGCACAGCTCCTTGTTGTCCACCAGGTTCCACTGGCGGCGGGCATACTTGTGGCTCCATCCGTTGCCTTCGCGGGGGAAGTCAATCCATTCGGGGTGACCGAACTCGTTGCCCATAAAGTTGAGGTAGCCGCCGTTGATGGCTGCGCAAGTGACGAGGCGTATCATCTTGTGCAGGGCGATGCCGCGCTCGGCCACGCCGTTGACGTCTTTCTTGGCGAAGTGCCAGTACATGTCGGCGTCGATGAGGCGGAAGATGATGGTCTTGTCGCCCACCAGTGCCTGGTCGTGGCTCTCGCAATATGAGATGGTCTTCTCGTCGGGTCGGCGGTTCTTCACCTCCCAGAAGATGCTGCTGGGCTTCCAGTTCTCGTCGCTCTGCTCCTTGATGGTCTTTATCCAGTAGTCGGGGATGTTCATGGCCATGCGATAGTCGAATCCGAAGCCGCCGTCGTCGAACTTGGCGGCCAGCCCTGGCATGCCGCTCACCTCCTCGGCGATGGTGATGGCGTCGGGGTTCACCTGGTGGATGAGCTGGTTGGCCAGGGTGAGGTAGCAGATGGCGTTGTCGTCCTCGTGGCCGTTGAAGTAGTCGCCGTAGCCGCCGAAGGCCTCGCCCAGTCCGTGGCTGTAGTAGAGCATGGAGGTGACGCCGTCGAAGCGGAAGCCATCGAAGTGGTACTCCTCCAGCCAGTACTTGCAGTTGGAGAGGAGGAAGTGGAGCACGTCGTCCTTGCCGTAGTCGAAGCAGAGCGAATCCCAGGCTGGATGCTCGTGGCGCTCGCCGGGATAGAAGAACTGGTTGGGGTCGCCAGCGAGGTTGCCCAGGCCCTCCACCTCGTTCTTCACGGCGTGGGAGTGCACTATGTCCATGATGACGCTGATGCCCAGACGGTGGGCGTCGTCGATGAGTGCCTTCAGCTCCTCGGGGGTGCCGAAGCGGCTGCTGGGTGCGAAGAACGAGCTGACGTGATAGCCGAAGCTGCCGTAGTAGGGGTGCTCCTGGATGGCCATCACCTGAATGCAGTTGTAGCCGTCGTGGGCCACGCGGGGCAGCACGTTCTCGCGGAACTCGTTATACGTGCCCACCTTCTCGGCGTCCTGGCTCATGCCCACGTGGCACTCGTAGATGAGCAGCGGGTTCTTCTTGGGACGGAAGCCGGCCTTCTTCCACACGTAGGGCACGGCGGGATTCCACACTTGTGCAGAGAAAATCTTCGTCTCCTCATCCTGCACCACGCGGCGTGTCCAGGCGGGTATGCGCTCGCCTTCGCCTCCCTGCCATTTCACCTTCATCTTGTAGAGCTGGCCGTGCTGCAGGTCTTTCTCGCGCAGTTTCAGCTCCCAGTTGCCGGTGCCCTCTAAGCGGCGGCAGCGGTAGTGCTCGTCCTCCTTCCAGTTGTTGAAGTCGCCGATGAGGTAGATGTCGGTGGCGTTGGGCGCCCACTCGCGAAACACCCAGCCGCGTGCCTGCTTGTGCAGACCGAAGTAGAGATGACCCGAGGCGAAGTCGCTCAGCGTCTTCTTGCCGTTCTTCGTCAGCTGGTTGATTTTCCACACGGCGTGGTCGTGTCGGCCACGGATGGCATCCTCATAGGGCTCGAGCCACGAGTCGTTCTGAACTAAACCAATGTGTTGGACAGCCTCTGGGGCTTTCGTTGCTGTTGTTTTCTTTGCCATGGTTGTTTATGCTTTTACTTTGAAAATGGCCTTCTTGATTTCGGGTGCAAAGGTGATGCAGGGGGCATGGCCGTCTTGGGGGAAGAAGATGGCGAACATGCCGGGCTGGCAGTCGATGAAGCTCTCGGCCATGAGGTCGGGATAGAACGAGATGTCTTTCTCGGCGTCGTAAGGGGCTTCGGGCAGATGGCCGAGGGGGGTGAAGCCGAAGGTCTCGGGCCCGTCGAGCGGAATCTGGATGTCGATCATCTGGCGGTGGGTCTCCAGCACGGCGGTGTCGGGCGTGCGGCCTTTGGCATGCTGGATGTTCACAAACAGGTCGTCGCCCTTGATGGCGTGTTTGCCCGCTTCCATCTTGGCCAGGTTGTTGTTCTTCAGGAATTCCACCACTTCGCCGAAGAGGGGATTCAATGTCTCATACAGCGACAAATTGTCTAAAGCGTCGATTATCATAGTCATTCAGTTTTACGTATGCCGTTGATGTAGGTGCCCTGTGCCGTGATGTTGCCGTTGCGGTCTTTCTCCACGAACTTGCCGTCGCGCTTGCCGTTGGCGTAGCTGCCCTCGAAGCGCACCCCGTCCTTCGTCTCCTCGATGGCGGGACCGTTGCGCAGTCCGTTCTTGAAGGTGGCCTTGAACTTCGAGCCGTCGGCCATGTGGCCTATGCACTCGCCTTCGGGCTGCCCGTTGCGGAACTGGCCTTCAATCACGTCGCCCTGCTTGGTGCTCAGCTTCCCCTTTCCTCCGGGCTTGTCGGCTTGCCATTGGCCCTGGTAGGTGGTGCCATTGGCCCACACCACGGTGCCCTGCCCGCTCTTGTCGCCATTGAGGAACTGGCCGGTGTACTGGTCGCCGTTGGCATATTTGATGATGCCCGTGCCGGTGCGCTGCCCCTTCACGTAGTCGCCTTCGTAGATGTCGCCGTTCTGGAATCGGTAGATGCCCTTTCCGTGCTGCACGTCATCCTGCCACTGGCCTACGTACAGGTCGCCCGAGGCATAGCGGTAGGTGCCCTTGCCTTGGCGCTTGTTGGCCTTCCACAAGCCTTCGTAGGTCGAGCTGTCGGGCCAAACGAAAGTGCCCTGCCCCTCCTTCTGGTCATTCACCCAGTCGCCGTCGTACCAGGCTCCGTTGGCGTAGGAATAGCGTCCCTTGCCCTGCCGCTTGTCGGCATGCCACATCCCGTCGTAGACGTCGCCGTTGTAGTAGTACATCACGCCGTGGCCTTGCTGGTAGTCGGTATACCAGAGCCCTTCGTAACGGTTGTTGTTCTGAAACCAGTAGGTGCCCTGCCCATGCTGATGGTCGTCGAGCCACTGACCCTCGTAGCGCTCGCCGTCGTTGAACACATAGGTGCCCTGTCCCTGGCGCTTGCCACGCACATAGTCGCCCTCATACCAGTTACCGTTTTTCCAAGTGGTCTTGCCCTTTCCGTTGGGCTGTCCCTTGGTCATCTGTCCATTATATTCGCCTCCGTCGCGCGTAGTGCACGACCCCAGCGTGATGCCCTGCGCCTGCACGAAGAGAGGCAGGAAGAAAAGACAAGTTGTATATATTATTCGTCGAAAAATCATGAGTATCCAAATTTTCAAGTCCAAAAGTACGAAAAAACGGGCAGACTATCAAATAAATTAAGATTTATATCAAAAGAATTAAGTTTTTTTTGGCATTGTCTGCACCAATGCAGCAAACTGCAAAAGGCTGTGCGCGGGGTGTGCTCGTCGCATGCGAAAGGCAAGGCTACGCTTTCTGAAATTTTGGTAACGACTTTTTGAAAAAAGTTAACGACTTTTGAAAAAATCTCGTACGAGATTTTTTTCGCCCCTATTCCTTTATGTTTCTAATCGGTCGGATGATAATCCAACCGCATTGATTTTCAGGCGTATGCAGTAATAAATCTTAAATTCCCACATTTTTTCCATTTAACCCATACGGTCATTAAGACCAATTTGGGATAAACGACGCGCAGCCACTCCCCTCCCTTCAAGGGGAGGGGTTAGGGGTGGGGTCTCTAAATACCTGCCAATGAAGAATATACAGACCCCGCCCCTGCCCCTCCCCTTGCTTCCTATGGTTTTTTCAAAACATATTTAGTTAATATTCTCTAATTGGGCAGGTTTTTTTGTTCTGCCCTTTCCCTGCACCCC
>JAFZSR010000107.1 GCA_017619275.1 Prevotella sp.
ACCCGAGTCGGGGCTGCGCAAAGTACTTGCGAAACTTGACTTCGTGAGCAAAATTATAGGCAATTAGGAAAATTCGTTTCGAAAAATCAAGCTGTATTTTCTGTTTTCATTCACGATGCCATTCCAACCGTACAGATCGAATTTTTTTATACCGTTACAAAACCGGAAAATATGGTGCACTACTTACACTACTTGCACTTGGCATGGTCAGGGACAGTGTCACGATGTCAATGGGGGTGGAGGATGCAGAATTGAATATATATGCGTTTTCGGAAGGGTGGCTCCAAAGCGGAAAAAGTGAACGCCTTTTTTCAAAAAGTGAACGACTTTTTGAAAAAAGGCGTTCACTTTTTGTGGACGGTGACTTGACAGGAAAAAAACGGCCATAAGTGCATATATATGCAAGTTGCGGCGCATGAATATTCATCTCCACCAACCGCACGCCACCTTACCACAGGTGCAAGCAGTGCAACATATTTTTCGGTTTTAAAAAACTATGGAATGATCCCTAACAAGTCTTGTTCAGTTGCAGGTGGTGGTCGATGCAGGTGGGCAGTTCTTCTTCGTAGTGGGTGACGAAGATGAGCGTCTTGGTGGGGTCGGCGCAATAGCGGTCAATGATTTCTTTTACCAGTTGCTGGCGCTGCTGGTCGAGACCGTGCATGGGTTCGTCGAGGATGAGCAGTTGTGGCGTCTTCACGAATGCCCGGCATACCAGCACCATGCGCTGCTCGCCGCTGCTAATCTGAGTGAAGGGCCGGTCGGCCAAATGGTCGATTTGGAACACGCGCATCCACTCGCGGCACTGTTGCAGCTCGCTTTGCGAGGCTCGTGCATACAATCCCACCGTGTCTTTCAGGCCGCTGGCCACTACATGCAGGGCTGGCAGGGGGCGCAGGTAGGCGCGGTGCAGCTCAGGCGAGACGTAGCCAATGCGCCGCTTAATCTCCCAAATGGTCTCGCCGGTGCCGCGCTGGTGGCCAAAGAGGGCGATGTCGCAGGCGTAGGCTTGTGGGTTGTCGGCACAGATGAGCGAGAGGAGTGTTGACTTGCCGCTGCCATTAGGTCCCGACAAAGCCCAGTGCTCTCCTTCGCGCACCGTCCATGACAGACGGTCGAGGATGGTGCGCTCGCCGTAGCGGATGCTGACGTCGCGGAGTTGAACAACGAACCCACCCCCAGCAGACCCACCCCCTGCCCCTCCCTTGTAGGGAGGGGAGTATATAGATTTGTTGGCAGAACTAACTACTCCCCTCCCTACAAGGGAGGGGCAGGGGGTGGGTCTGCTGGTGGTGGGTCTGCTGGGGTGGGTGTTTGGTTCAGTATTAATTACCTCATCGGCAAATTCAGGTGTTTCGTTGGGGCGGGCTATAAGCAAATAAATGTTCAGTCCCTGTTGGCGCAATGCATGCAGCTGTTCAGCCAGTAAGGAACGCATGGGGGCATCGAGGCCAATGAACGGATTGTCGAGGATGAGTGTCTGAGGGTTGGCCAATAGCGTCTTCAGCAGGTGTACTTTGCGCAGTTCGCCGCTGCTGAGCGAGATAATGTATTCGCCCAGCAGGTGCTCAATGTTCATCAGCTGATAGAGGTAGGCTTGGTGTCTGCGTCGCTCGGGAGTGTCGGCACCGCTGAGCGTGAACGCCCGTTCCAGGGTGGCAGCCACGGTGGGTGTCTCCTGCTCAATGTCGTGCTGGTTCCACCGCTGCTGCAGGTAGTAGCTGCGGTCGGTGGCGGTGCCGTATGTATCGCAGAAAGCCACGTAGCGCACCTGTGTGCCGTCCATCTGGCGTTGCAACTGCTGAGCCAGTTGTGTTTTGCCGCTGGCATTCAGTCCAGCTATCACGGTGAGGTGTCCTTGTCGGTCTTGTTGGGCTTTTGCGGTGTCCATAGTTTCTTTTGGTTTTTGTTCACGAAGTCCTTCCATCCGCGATAGTGTGGTCCTTCGGTGTCGGGACGGCCCATCTGCAGGTAATGGCAGTAGGCAGCAGCCAAGGCATCGGTGGCATCCATGAAGCGCCCCATCTCGTCCTGAGGAATCTTCAGCAGACGTTGAAGCATGCCCGCCACCTGCTCTTTTGAGGCACTGCCGTTGCCTGTGAGCGCCATCTTGATTTTCATGGGGGCATACTCGTGGATGGGTACGCTGCGCTCTATGGCGGCGGCGATGGCCACTCCCTGTGCGCGTCCCAGCTTGAGCATCGACTGCACATTCTTCCCGAAGAACGGAGCCTCAATGGCCAGTTCGTCGGGGAGGTATGACTGAATGATGCCAGTGACGCGCTCGAAGATATGTCCCAGTTTCAAATAGGCATCGTCGAACTTCCGCAAGTCGATGATGCCCATGGTCACCATCTGCACCTGCTGCCCCACTTGGCGACTGCCCACCTGCTGACTGCTGACGCGCAGCACGCCGTAGCCCATGATATTGGTTCCGGGGTCGATGCCCAATATGACTTTCTCCACAGGCTACGAGGGGTTATTTGATTTTGGGGTTGCGAGTCCGAACGATGTCGAAGAGATAGGTGAGCTTGATGACAATGTTCGAGAAGTTGGAACGTGAGAAATAGTCGCGCTTGGAGTTGCCGTAGATGTCGCCCAGGCCATAGTAGTAGCGTCCTTCGAGGAGGAAATGGCCTACGTGCGGCAACGACAGCTCCAGACCCATACCGGCGGCAATGCCGTAGTCAATCTTGTGCTCCACGGCCATGGTGTCTTGCGCCACCACGCTGCTGGTACGTCCCGAGCCATCGATGTAGACGGGGGTACGGTTCTCCCAATCGAAGTTCATGCGTGTGCTCTCGCTGAGGAAGGTGCCAAACTGCGGTCCTGCCTGGAAGAAGAACTGCACTCCACGGCGCTCGCGTCCCCATCCCAAGCGGGCGAAGACGGGCAGCTGCAAATAAGTCATGTCGCGCTGATACTCTTCGCGCAAACCAGTGACGGAGTTGATGACTGGTTCGTCGTTGGGCGTCAGAATGTCCTCCTTCCATCCTATGCGGGCGTAGTTAAACTCCGCTACCACGGCGCAGATGCTGTTGAAATATTTCTCTGAAGTGTATCGAAAACTAATTCCTGCCGTAGGACCGTTGTGCAGAGCTTGTGGAACTTTGGGAACAAAGCCGATATTGCTCATCACGAAGCCTGCGTTTACACCGATGGCCATCTCGTTGCGGTGCTCGCCCACCTGGGCCATGGAGGGGCAGGAGAAGAGAAGAAAAAGGAAGAGGAGGCCAACCCCCAGTAACCCACCCCCAGCCCCTCCCGTGCGGGAGGGGAGAAACCCACCCCCAGCCCCTCCCGTGCGGGAGGGGAGCTTAGTTAGTTCTGCCATCTTCTCTTCCATCGGATTATTCATAAGTTTTTTCTCCATAACAAGTCTATATAGGCTCCCCTCCCGCACGGGAGGGGTTGGGGGGTGTTTCCCGTACGGGAGGGGCTGGGGGTGGGTTTCTGGGTGTGTGTGTTTGGTCGTTAATAGCTGATGGTCTCTATCTGTCCGGTGGGTTTGAAGTGAACAAACATAAAGCCACGGTTCTGATAGCCTCCATTGGGCAGATGTTCGAACTTTAACGGCGTTTGCACAGGCTGATAGCCAAATCGACCTGCGGCACCGTCGAAGGAAGCACCATACTTGTGCAGTCCGCGCAGGAAGAACAGGGCATGGTCGAAACCTGTAAGTGCCAACGGCGGTGTAAAGGCAATCATGTCGCGTTTGAAATTGCTGCGGTATTTGGCAGTCAGCTCTTTCGAAAGGAGTGGCGACATGCCAGGATAGGCTGGCGTGGGCAGATAGACATCATACTTGTGGAAGTTGGTTTGTTGGCTTTCAACGAGTGGCAGCCATTCGGTATAGCCAAACACTGAGACCTTGACATCGGCATTGGCAGCCGTCAAGTCCTTCAGTTTCACAAAGAGCACCTTCAGGTCGTCGGCGCGGGCAGAGTTGAGCACCACGATATTGGGGCGCTGCGTGCTGAAGGCGCTGGCAAAAAGATTGTTGGCCGACTTCAAGCTGGTGAGGCTGAAGCGCATGTTGTGGGCGTTGAGTTGCTGTCGCAGGGCGCTGGTGAAAGCGCCTTTAGTACTGTTGGGATCGTCGCAGTCAACGATGATGGGATTGTAACCGGTGAACCACTCGGAAAAGCGGCGGGCTGTCGTCTCATTCTGGCCGTCGGGGGCTTGATACACCTGGAAGATGTGGCTGTTGGAAGCTATCTGAGGGGCGTTGATGGAGAAGGGAATCACCATCATGGTGCCCTGCTTGCGACAAAACTCCGATAGTTGGTCCATCTGCTTGGAATAGAGCGGGCCGAAGATGATGTCGGGATGCACGGCTTCTGCCTTGGCCAGGGTAGGGGCGATGTCGGCATCATCGGGGGTGTTCCATGCGTAGATGTCGACGGATATACCCTCGCGCTTCAGACTGTCGCAAGCCATGAGCAGTCCGCGGTAGTATTCCACCATGCGACGGCCGTCGCCATTCACGTCGTGCAGGGGTAGCATCACACCCATGCGAATGGTACGGTTGCGCACATCGTCGGCTCCCATGGGTTGCTCTTGTTGCTGGGGCACAGCTTGCTGCAATGGGATGATGATTTTGTCGCCCTTCTTCAGCATATAGCTTGGACTCTCCATGCCTGGGTTGGCGGCGCGCAGCTGAGCTTCGGTAATGCCATTGCTATGAGCGATGCCGTAGATGGTCTCGCCTTTTTTCACCTTGTGGGTTTTCACCGACTGCGCATTGGTGGCGGCAAAGGCAAATAACGTCATCACCACCACAAGAATGTATCTGAAAGCTTGTATCATAATCGTTGTTGTTTTAGTCATTCACTAGGATTTGCACGATGCGCTCGGCGGTACGGCCATCCCAACGGTCGGGCAGGGCGCTCTTCTTCCAGTTGCCGGCCACCATCTTCCTTGTTTCCTCTTCCAACAGCTGTGGCTCTTCGCCAACAAGCACGTTCGTACCGACAGTCACGGTTTCCTGGTGCTCGGTATAGCTATTGAGGGTGATGCATGGCACGCCATTGAAGGTGGCCTCTTCGGCCACATTACCGCTATCGGTAATGATGCCGCGAGCGTGGGCGGTGAGCCAACCAAACTGCAAATAGGGAAGGGCAGCTTGACATGTGATGGATGCTCCAACGCTGGCGGCGAGCTTGGAAACCACCTCGGCGGCCAAACCTCGCAGGGGGGCGATGATGGGGGTTCCGTTAGCACCGCGCGACATGGCTGCCAGCAGCAAAGCCAGCTTGGTCTCGTCGGCCAGCAGTGCTTTTCTATTGATTGTAAACACGATGTATTCCTGTTCGTTCACTTGGAAGGGAGGCTTGACGAAACGCTGATAGTTGAAGCGCAGGGTGTCAAGCAGAATATTGCCCACCATATATGTGTTGGAGCCCTCGGCTTGCTCGCGGGTGGCCACGCTGTTGCTCTTGACGCCGGCCGTAAACAGGTAGTCGCTGAGGGCGTCGATGACAAGGCGGTTCACCTCCTTAGGCATCTGCATGTTGAAAGAACGCGTGCCGGCCACCAGGTGTGCCAACTTCAGTCCCCGTTTTTTGGTGACGATGGCAGCAGCCATGGTAGAAGCGAGGTCGTCGACCACGATGACCACATCGGCTGGCACATTGTCGAGATAATCGTCGAACTGCGCCATGACGCGGCTGGTAATCTCGTTAAGGCTGGTACTGTCGACGCCCATGAAATGCGTGGGGTGGGGCATCTGCAAATCTTCAAAGAGCGAGGTTTCGAGCGTAGGGTCATCGGCACGGCCGGCATACACCAGCTGATAGTTGGCATCGGTGCGCTTTTCAATGGCGCGTATCAGGGGGGCAACTTTTACAAAGTTTGGGCGGGCACCCGCCACAATGACGATGTTTTTCATTCTTTCAATATTTTATCTATTTCGTCAAACTGTCGGCCCAGGTTCAGATTAAGGTATATTCTGTAGAGGGCCGGTGCCCATTTGTTCTTCTCGTTGGGCATCAGTTGGCGATAGTATTCCATGTAGGTGCGTGCTTTCTGGAAATAGGTGACTTGTTGCTGCTTCTCGTTCTGCGGGTCAAGTTGCTCGGCCATGTTCAGATAGGCTGTGGCGGCGTTGAAGTAGGGCTCGGGCATGGATTCGTGTTGACGGATGAGCTTTTCGCTATAGTCGACACTCTCTTTCCATTTCTGCAGCCGCAGCAATGCCGAGGACTTGGCAAAGAGGAACAGTTGGCACGTATCGCAGTGCTCCAGTGCTTCGTCAGCCAAGGCCAAGGCCTTATCGTAATCCTGTCGGCCGATGTAAATATCGACGAGTCGGGGGAAGAAATAGCTGAAGAGCGGATAGCGATGAAATCCATCCTCCAGCGTGGAAACGTAACTACCCTCGTCGCCTTGCCATTTGAGGGCCTCGGCGATGAATTGCAGGGTGAATTCAGTATTTGCGCTGTCAGTTTGTGCCAGTTGTCTGTGCTGGAGCGTGAGGACCGGGTCTTTCTGCCTGTATCCGCTATAGGTGGCCCAGTAGGCTGCTTCAGGCAGACGCTTGTCGGTAGTGGTATAGTTATATGAAGTGAAAAGGGGCTGGCGGGCACAGTCGATATAGGTGTCCATGAAATTGAACGCCTCTTTCCAGTTGTTTTTTCGGATGAAGTATGAGCCACCGTTGAAGAGGTTCGAGCGGTAGCCGTGCAGCATGGTGGCGTAGCGCTGGCGATATTCCGGTTTTTGGCGTCCGCGCTTGTCGGGTTGCTGGTCCAGGCTGTCGAGGGTCTCGGCGATGGTGAACATCCGTCGCGTAAGGTTGAAGAAGGCGGCGGTGTCCTGCTTTTGCTTCAGATACATGCGCTCATTGGCTTGGTCGTATTGTCCTTTCACGGCCTCGAGCAGCACCTGATAGATGTGTTTGTTGTTACGGTTGGCCGAGTCCTTGAGCAACGTGGTCATAAGTTGCTCGGCCTGTGTGTATTTCTTGTTTCGGGGAAGAAGATAAGTTCGAGCCTGACCCAGCTCTTTTTTTTGAGCCAGGGTCAGGCACGGAGTAGTCACCAGAAGCAGTAATAAAAGGGTGATGTGCTTCAAGTTCGTAGGATCTTTTTAGAGATTCTTCAGCGATGGGTCAGCAGCTTCGAGCTCGGCCATCTTGGCCTTGTCGTTCAGCGAATAGTAGATGCGATAGAGGGGATATGCCCAGTGGGTGGTCTCCTGCTGGGGATCCAGCTGACGGGTCTTCTCCAGATAGACAAGTGCCTGGCGCAGCACATCCATCACCTTCTCCTTGTTGGCATTGGTGATGTTCATGGTCTTCTTGTCCATGAGCTGATCCTGCAGGGCGATGGCCTTAGAGTTGAGGCAGACGCCAGTGTTGAAGACCACGGGAATCCAGCTGGGATCAAGGTCAGCGGCTTTCTTGAAGGCTTCGATGGCGGGGTCCCAATTCTCGGCGTTCATCTCAGCTTCGCCCAGAAGTGCCCATGCCATCTTGTTGTTGGCGTTGATCTTGGTCTCCTCCAATGCCCATTCCTTCAGCGCTGCTTGGTCGTTGGCGCGTGAGTAGTATTCCTGCAGCAGGTTGAAGAACTGCTCCTTGTCGGGCTTGGCGGCGTGCAGCTTCTTCAGCTCGGCCAGATACTCCAGCGAGTCAGCCTTCGTCTGGGCGGTCTCTTTCTGGATGAAGAGCTTCATGTTCAGAGCATCGTCTTCCTTGTCGGGATACTTAGTGGCCAACTCGGCATACTTCTTAGCCGTGGCATAGTCCTTTTGCTGATAGGCCAGCAGGGCTGTGTTGTAGGTGGCATCCGACAGGAGCGTATCCTGAGGCAGAACCTTCTCTTGGAACAGAGGCGACTTGGCGCTCTCGATGTAGGCACCCCAAGCCTTGATGGCTCCGTCCATGTTCTTGTCTTGATACTGCAGCACACCTCCGTTGTAGAGCCACTGGCGGTCGTTGGCATAGCGGTCGGCATTGGTCTTGCGGAAGCGAATCTTCACCTTTCCCTTCTCGTTGGGCTGTGAGTCGTACTTCTCGCATTCCTCAGCTGCCTTAAAGCCCTCCACCAGCGCATTGATCATGCGGTCGGTGTTGAACTCTTGCTTCATGGCAAACTTCTGGAACTCGTTGGTATAGACCTTGTACTTGATGTCGTTGAGAAGGTTCCAAGCGGCGGCCTTGTCTTTCGTCTCGGCCGACGTGAGTGCCGGAGCCAACTTGGCGGCAGCTTCATCGAGCTTGCCGGAAGTGAAGAGGCTCTTTGCTTCTTTCACCAGGTTGTCCTGGGCAAAGGCGGTGGTGGCAGCTACTGCCATCAGGGCCAAGGTTAAAATCTTTTTCATGTTGTAGTGTTATTAAAGGGTTGTTACTGTTATTCTGTAGGTTGAGTAGGTTCGGTAGGTTCTGTAGGTTCGGTAGGTTCTTCCGAGAATTCGGCCTCTTCTGCCAGTTCCTCTTCGGTGGCTTTCTGCACCTTGCAGACGCTGGCAATGACATCGTTCTTCTTGGCGAGGTTGATGAGGCGTACGCCTTGTGTGGCTCGTCCCATGACACGAACCTCACTCACGTTCAGGCGGATGAGTATTCCGCTCTTGTTGATGATCATCAGGTCGTTCTCGTCGGTCACCACCTTGATGGCTACCAAGCGTCCCGTCTTCTCGGTGATGGCCAAGGTTTTCACACCCATGGTGGCACGGTTGGTCTTGCGATAGTCCTCAATGTCGGTACGTTTGCCATATCCGTTCTCCGATACCACCATGATGGTTTCGGTTTGCGGGTCGTTCACGCAGACCATGCCCACCAGCTCGTCGTCGCCATCGTCGAGTTTCATGCCGATGACGCCGGTGGCTATTCTGCCCATGTCGCGCACTTGGTCTTCGTTGAAGCGCACGGCACGTCCGTTGCGGTTGGCCAGTATGATTTCGTTCTTGCCGTTGGTGAGTCGCACGCTCACCACTTCGTCGCCCTCTTCGATGTTGAGTGCCTTCACGCCGATGGCGCGCTGGTGACGGTAGGCGTCCAGGCGGGTCTTCTTCAGCAGTCCTCGTTTGGTGGCAAAGAGCACGAAGTGGCTCTTCAGGAATTCCTCGTCGTCGAACTTCTTGATGCGCAGCACAGCATTGATGGCGTCGTCGGGCTCGATGTTCAGCATGTTCTGTATGGCGCGGCCTTTCGAGTTCTTGTCACCCTCGGGCACGTCGTAGCACTTCTGCCAGTAGCAGCGTCCCTTCTTGGTGAAGAAGAGCAAGGTGTTGTGCATCGTGGCGGGATAGATATACTCGGTGAAGTCGTTGTCGCGATGGCGTGCTCCCTTGCTGCCCAGTCCTCCGCGTCCTTGCGGGTGGAAGTCGGCGAGTGGGGTGCGCTTGATGTAGCCCATGTGCGAGATGGTGATGACCACGGGGTCGTCGGGGTAGAAGTCTTCGGCATTGAACTCATGGTCGAAGGGGATGATTTCTGTTTTGCGCTCATCGCCATACTTCTCCTTCACCTCCAGCAAGTCTTGCTTCATCACCTCCTTGCAGCGCTCGGGATTGTCGAGGATTTCCTGCAGTTCGGCAATGAGCTTCATCAGGTCGTCGTACTCCTGGTGCAGTTGGTCAACGCGCAGTCCGGTGAGCTGTGCCAGACGCATGTCGACGATGGCCTTCGATTGCGGCTCGTCGAGGTTGAAGCGAGCCTCCAGGTTGCGCTGGGCATCGGTAGGAGTCTTCGAGTTGCGAATGATGTGCACCACCTCGTCGATGTTGTTCACGGCAATGATGAGTCCTTCCAGAATGTGGGCGCGCTCCTGTGCCTTCTTCAGGTCGAAGCGGGTGCGACGGATGGTCACCTCATGACGGTGGTCGATGAAGTAGCGTATGCAATCCTTCAGATTGAGCAGTTTCGGGCGCAACTTGCCGTGGGTGCCGGGGATAGGCACCAGCGCGATATTGTTCACCGAGAACGAAGCCTGCAGTGCCGTCATCTTGAACAGCTTGTTGAGTATTACCTTGGCGTTGGCATCACGCTTGCAGTCCACCACGATGCGCATGCCCTGGCGTCCGCTCTCGTCGTTCACGTTGGCAATGCCTTCCAGCTTGCGCAGGTTGGCCAGCTCGGCGATGTAGGCCACGAGGTCGGCCTTGTTAACCCCGTAAGGAATCTCGGTGACAACAATCTTGTCGTGCGTTTCAACTGGTTCAATCTCGGCCTTGGCGCGCATCACAATGCGTCCGCGCCCCGTCTCGTAGGCGTCGCGCACGCCTTGCAGTCCATAGATATAACCTCCAGTGGGGAAGTCGGGACCTGGAATGTATTGCATCAGCCCGTCGGTGTCGATGTCGGGGTTGTCGATGTATGCGCAGCATCCGTCGATGACCTCGCCCAGGTTGTGGGTGGGCATGTTGGTGGCCATACCCACGGCAATGCCGTTGCCGCCGTTCACCAGCAGGTTTGGTATCTTGGTGGGCATCACGCTGGGTTCCTTCAGGGAGTCGTCGAAGTTGGGGTCCATGTCGACGGTGTCCTTCTCCAGGTCGTCCATGATGTGCTCACCCATCTTCGAAAGGCGACATTCGGTGTAACGCATGGCGGCAGGCGAGTCGCCGTCAACCGAGCCAAAGTTACCCTGTCCGTCAACCAGCATATAACGCATGTTCCACCACTGGCCCATGCGGACGAGTGCTCCATAGACGGAGGAGTCGCCGTGGGGGTGGTACTTACCCAGCACCTCGCCTACTACGCGCGCGCATTTTTTATAAGGTTGTGTGCTCACATTGTTGATGCCCATCATACCGTAGAGAATACGGCGGTGTACGGGCTTGAATCCGTCGCGCACGTCGGGAAGGGCGCGCGCCACGATGACCGACATCGAGTAGTCGATGTAAGAGCTTTTCATCTCCTCCTCGATGTTGATTTTCAAAATCCTGTCGTTGTCAAACGTCTGATCCATTGTTGTTTTTGAATACTTGCTTTTAGGCTAAAATCGCCGTAGAGGCCATTTAAACGGCCGCTGTTGCGTTTTCGCCTTTTTTCGTTTTGCTTGCAAAGGTACTAAAAACCCTTTGAACATGCAAACATTTAAGCGAAATTAACCATGCGGGCAACCAAATGAGCTGCAAAATGAGCCGCCTATAGAGTTGCCGAAATTTTGGCGTACGACTTTTTTCAAAATCTCAACGACTTTTTTGAAAAAAGTCAACGCTTTTTTTTCGCTTGGAGCTACCTTATCAGAAAAACGTGCGCTTAAGGCACTTTTTCCTGCGTGCATCTGTTGATTTCTCATGTCAGAAAGATTGTTGTTCTCCGTTTTTTTGTACCTTTGCATGCTGAATATACATTTTAGAGCAATGATACAAGAACATCAAATACGGGTGTTGCCGCAGGTGGCTGCCGACAGCGACAGTCTGCGCCGCTACTTGGCCGACGAAAAGGGTATTGCGCTGAGCGCCCTCAAGGGAGTGCGAGTGTTGCGCCGCTCGATTGACGCCCGCCAGCGGACGATATTTGTCAACCTGAAGGTTAGGTTGTATATCAACGAGCAACCTACCGACGATGGTTATGTGCACACGAATTACCCCGTGGTGGATGATGCACCGCAGGTGATAGTGGTGGGGGCTGGCCCTGGTGGGCTGTTTGCTGCCCTGCGCCTGATAGAGCTGGGACTGCGCCCCATCGTGCTGGAGCGCGGCAAGGATGTGCATGAGCGGAAGAAAGACTTGGCAGCCATAGCCCGTACGCAAGTGGTTGACGGCGAGAGCAATTACTGCTTTGGCGAGGGTGGGGCGGGAGCCTATAGCGACGGCAAGCTCTACACCCGCTCGAAGAAGCGTGGCAACATTGAGAAAATACTGAATGTGTTCTGCCAGCATGGCGCCTCTACAGCCATCCTGGCCGATGCTCATCCTCATATTGGCACCGACCGTCTGCCCCAAGTGATAGAGGCCATGCGCCGCACCATTATCCAATGCGGTGGCGAAGTGCACTTCCAGACGAAGATGACCAGCCTTATTGTTGAGGGCGACTGTGTGGTGGGTTGCAGGGCCAACGACAAGGAGTTTCTCGGCCCTGTCATTCTTGCTACAGGACATTCTGCCAGAGACGTTTATCGGTATTTGGCTGAAGAAAAAATTGAGATGGAGGCGAAGGGTATTGCCGTGGGTGTCAGGCTGGAGCATCCATCGCTCTTGATCGACCAAATACAATACCATCGCAAGGAGGGTAGGGGACAGTGGCTGCCCGCTGCCGAGTATTCGTTTGTCACCCAAGTTGACGGTCGGGGCGTCTATAGCTTCTGTATGTGTCCGGGTGGTTTTGTCATCCCTGCTGCCACTGGCCCTGAGCAGGTGGTGGTGAATGGGATGAGTCCTGCCAGTCGGGGTACCCAATGGAGCAACAGCGGAATGGTGGTGGAACTGAGGCCCGAAGATATTGAGGGTGACGACGTGCTGCGTGTGTTGCATTATCAGGAGCAGCTGGAGCGCACGTGCTGGCTACAGGCCAATAGGAAGCAGACCGCCCCGGCCCAGCGCATGGCCGACTTTGTGAATGCCAAACTGAGTTTCGACCTGCCCCGCAGTTCCTATGCTCCCGGGTTGCTTTCGTCGCCCCTGCATTTCTGGTTGCCCCAGCCCATTGCTTCACGCTTGCAACAAGGTTTCAAGACTTTCGGTCGACAGGCACATGGCTTCCTCACCAACGAGGCAGTGATGATTGGCGTGGAGACGCGTACCTCGTCGCCGCTTCGCATCGTCCGCAACGCAGAAACCCTCATGCATGTCAGGATTCAAGGACTCTTCCCCTGCGGCGAGGGAGCTGGCTATGCGGGCGGCATCGTGTCGGCAGGTGTGGATGGAGAGCGTTGTGCCGAGATGTGTGCAGCGTGGATGAAGGGGGAAAGAAGGAGTGGTTGACGAATGAAAAGTAAAAAAATCAAAAGCATTAGCAATTTCTTTAAGTTTTAATATTCACTTTTCACTTTTTTTCGTACCTTTGCACCCCAAATAGAGAAAGCTATTTAAATAGGTATGGAAATTGCAAGTAAATACGATCCGAGAGAGGTCGAAGGTAAATGGTATCAATATTGGGTGGATAACAAGCTCTTCAGCTCGAAACCTGATGGTAGAGAACCTTATACAATCGTCATCCCCCCGCCCAATGTGACAGGAGTGCTGCACATGGGCCACATGCTCAATAACACTATTCAGGACATCCTCATTCGCCGTGCCCGCATGGAGGGCAAGAATGCCTGCTGGGTGCCCGGCACTGACCACGCCAGCATTGCCACCGAGGCAAAGGTGGTTAAGAAGTTGGCCGCAGAGGGCATCAAGAAGCGCGACCTGACGCGCGACCAGTTCCTGGAGCATGCCTGGGATTGGACGCACGAGCATGGCGGCATCATTCTGAAGCAGCTGCGCCGTCTGGGCGCCTCCTGCGACTGGGACCGCACCGCCTTCACGATGGACGAAACACGTAGCGAGAGCGTCATCAAGGTTTTCGTTGACCTCTACAACAAAGGCCTCATCTATCGCGGACTCCGCATGGTGAACTGGGACCCCAAGGCCCTCACCGCTCTCTCCACCGAGGAGGTGATCTACAAGGAGGAGAAGAGCCACCTGTTCCATTTGAAGTATTATGTTGACGGTCCGGTTTGCTGCGACACTGTCGCAGCAGAGGGAAATGTCATTCATAAGGACGAGAAGGGCTACTACGCCGTGGTGGCCACCACCCGTCCCGAGACTATCATGGGCGACACCGC
>JAFZSR010000108.1 GCA_017619275.1 Prevotella sp.
ATAATTAAAAATTGGCGTGATTTTCTGCTTTTGAGTGAAATACCCAAAATGGTGTAACTTACTGATATAAAACGACATGAAAAGAACTGAATATTCATTCGGTAAAATAGATTTCAATGGAAGTAGGGCAGTAATCCCGACCAAAGTAAGGGAGCTGATAAACTTAGTTTACGGCTCCTTTTTTTGTACCCGGCAGTTTGCCCAGTCACCCGCTCTCTTCGCTGAAAAACCTATTGGCTGCCAGCCTTATAACGGCATGCATTATTTGCACCGTGACACGGGGCCAAAAAAACTCGTACGAGATTTTTTAAAAAAGCGTTACCATTTTTCAAAAAGTCGTTAGTTTTTTCCAGAGAGTCGGCACTTGGCTGAAAATGCCCATTGTACGGTATGCACTGCGCCACATTTGCTGGGTTGCTTTTCTTGTTCGTTTTTGGCCACCCCATAACCGTTAAAAAAATAAAAAAAAGATGTTGAGAATTATGAACATATTATAATATTGTATATTTGCAATTGTATTGTGCCTTAACAGTCATGAATACATTTGGGAAATAAATAAATTGATAATCTAAAAACCTACTTATATGGAAAAACTAAGACGAAAACTACTCACCGTCCTGGCCATTCTGTTGCCTTTTGCCATGCAGGCACAAGACCAAGAACCGTTGGGACTCAGTGTGACAGTGCATGTTAGCGAGCCGGGCACCCTGTTCGTGAAGATTCAAGAACAGATTGAGGAGCTGGGCGAGATGAGCGATGTGACCTCGCTCACCGTTACCGGCCAGTTGAACGAAGACGACACGAATGTGCTGCGCTGGTTGCTCACCAACCTGCAGAAGGCCGACTTCAGCGGCCTCTCGCCCGAAAGTGGCATGTATATCGTGTTGGCCGACAAGCCATCGCTGGTAGAAGTGAAGCTGCCTATGCAGGCCACCCAATTGGGCGGCGAGCTGTTCTCCAATTGCGAGAACCTCACCGCCGTTACCCTGCCTACGCGGTTGGAGGCGGTGCCCTACGCCTGTTTCGCCAATTGCAAGAAACTGACCGCTTTGGATATTCCTTCTCCAGTGGTCGAGGTGGGCGAGCATGCCTTCAGCGAATGCGAGAGCCTAGCTACCATCACCCTGCCCGAAGGGCTGCAGACCATTGGTTATAGTGCTTTCTATGGCTGCAGCAGTCTGAAGAGCATCACGCTTCCCTCTACACTACAGGTGATCTATGACGGGGCTTTCGCCGAGTGCGGATTGGAGACGCTCACCCTGCCCGCTGGTGTCAAGATTGACGCTCCGGAAGGCGATGGCGTCTTCCACCACTGCAAACAGCTACGCAGTGTCACGCTGCCCGATGGGTTGACAGACGAGACCGACCTGGGTGTCCGTACCTTCATCGGCTGCGAGAGCCTGGCGCAGGTGCGACTACCGCAGACGCTCACCACCATCCCCGAAGAGTGCTTCGCCTACACAGCTTTGAGCGCCCTGCAGTTGCCCCCTACGCTGACAAAAATCGGCAACGGTGCTTTCTGCGGCTGTAAGAACATGTCGGCCTTCACCATTCCCACGACGGTGACAGCCATCGGCGACGGCGTGTTTCAGGAGAGCGGCCTGCAGCGTTTCAGCTGGCCCAGCCAACTCACCAGCCTTCCCACTTGCACCTTCTCGGGATGCACCGACCTGAAGAGCATCACCATCCCCGCCACCGTTCAGCGCATCGGCGCCGAGGCGTTTCGCTTCTGCTCCAGCCTCACCAGCATCTCCTTCCCCGAAGGTGTGAGCGCCATGCCCAATCTGGTGTGCGAGGGTTGCTCCAGCCTGACGCAGGCCAGCATCCCCTCTACCGTTACCTCCATTGGCGGCAGTGCATTCTTCAACTGCAACCTATCGCACGTCAGCATCCCCGATGGTGTCACCTCCATCGACATTTGTGCCTTCGGCGGCAACCCCTTGGAAGAGGTTAACCTGCCGTCGCAACTGAAGCACCTCGGCAGCTACGCCTTCGCACCCTACAATGGTGGGGGCAGCTTGGGAAAGTTCACCAGCGTGGTGGTGCCCGAGGGTGTTATCACTATGGGCAGTAGTGTCTTCAGCAGTGAGAACCTGAAGGAAATCGACCTGCCCAGCACGCTCATCGCCATTGGCGAGATGGTGCTGGCTGACAACCTACAAATAGAAAAACTAACCGTGCGTGCCGCTTTGCCACCCTTCCACAATGGTCAGCTTCTGGGCAACGACGAACAAAGGGCAACGCCTATCTTCGTTCCCGCCAAGTCGGTCAACCTCTATAAGGCCGACGCCGATGGTTTTGGCGAAGCCACCGATATCCGTCCCCTCAACATCGACCCCCGCACCATCACCATCGTTGGACATGTGGACTGGAATAAGGACAACCCGCTGCAGGATGGCAAGTACGATGTGACGTTCCAAACCATCAACGACATGACGACGTACATGGTGAACAGCGACGACCATCCGCGTTTGACCGTGGGCGAGGGCGCTCGTCTGCAAGCCGGTACTATCAGTTTTACCACCGACGTCGTAGCCGAGTGGTGGTTCACCAACTATAGATGGGATTCGTTCATCAACCGGGGTACTGTCAGCGCCGACCGCATCGACCATCGTTGGCGCATGAAGGACAGCCACTTCTTCACGCCAGCCTTCGACCTGAAGGTGGGCGACATTCAGCCCGAGCACGAGAACAGCAGCTTCGCCATCTTCCGCTACGACACCGAGGCACGCGCCAAGGCCGATTTCGACCATACCTGGGTGAAGATGCGTCGCAGCGAGACGCTGAAAGCTGGTGTGGGCTACGCTTTCAAAGGCGTGGAAACACCCATCGCCCATGGCGACAATGGCGAATGGACCAAAGTTTGGGACTTCTTCCACTTCCCCTCACAGGCCACCGGCACCAACTATTTCCTCGCCAACGACGACATCACCCTGCCCCTGCAGCACTACACAGGCGAGTTCCCCCACAACAGCAATTGGAACCTGGTGGGTATGCCTTATCCTTCCTACCTCGACATCCGTGGACTCGACTACGACGGTCCCGTCATCGTCTATGTTTCTGGCGAGAAGAATTGGCTTGCCATGAGCGCCCTCGACGACGAGGCGCTGCTCAACCCGCTCTCGGCGTTCTTCATTCAGGCACCTGCTGGCGTCAACGACATCACTTTCAGCGCCAACCGCCGACAGCACAGCTCTTCCCTCAACCCTTATTATACCCCCCAGAACAGCCGTATCGCCCTGCGCCGCGCCGACAAGAATGCCCAGAGGGTCGTCTATGACGCAACAATGTTGCGTCACACCGAACAGGGGGCTGACGACAACCAGAAGGCCCACACCCGCTTCGTTATCAACCCCGATGCCACCCTGCGCTATGACATCGGTCGCGATGCACCCCTATTCAGCGATGCCGACAAACCCACCGACCAGCTCTATACTCAGGCCGAGGGCTTGGCCTACGCCATCAACGAGCGCCCACTGGCCGACGGCATCGTCCGCCTGGGTATGCAGGTGGCTGAAGGCGGCACCTATACGCTTTCGCTGCGTGTCCGTGGCGAGGCGTTCCCCGCTTCGCAAGAGGTGTGGCTCTACGACAACGAGGAGCACACCCGCACCTTGTTGAACGACAGCGGCTCCTACACCTTCACGGTGGCCGAGGCCGGCACACTAGCCGACCGCTTCGTCATTGCCTTTGGCGATGCCGACCCGACCGCTGTTAGCGATGTGACGGTCGCTCTGCCTTTGCGCTCCGACGGCCTGTTCAACCTGGCTGGACAAAAAATCGAGAATCGTAAAGCCTCCAGCGGAGTCTTCATCGAGAACGGAAAGAAAGTCATCAAGTAAGTCACACATTATTAATATATATAGAGAGCCATGAAGAAGCTATTCAATATATGCCTGTTGTGCCTGCTCGCCATCGCGGCGGCAGCACAAACCACACACCAACTCAAGGTGACTTGGCAGCCTTTAGGTTCCATCACCATGTATGCCCATTTCACCAATAGCCAAGGGGAGTACATGTCGTACAGCTCGGAGAAGCTCGACGCTTTCGACATGCTGGTGCCTGCCGGACAGAAGGTTTCATTAAGCGGTTACGGCCAAGGCTTCGTGCTGAAGGAGGTGACGGCCAACGGACAATCGGCCACTATAGAGACAACCTCAGACTACGGTAACTATTATTTCGAGTATGACATGCCCGACAGCGACGTGGAGTTGGCATTCATCTTTGAATACGACCCTGCCGCGCCCGACTTCCAGCCTGGCGACAGCGGTTGGTATCCCGAGACGGGCACGCTGGTGTGGGATCACAATATGTGGTCGTATCCCCCAAACTTTAACATTGAAGAGGACGCCGCAAAGGTGCTACGCCTTATATTGGGCGGCAAACGGTACTACGACGTCAGTAGCAGCGACGTGGTTAACTTCCCCAACTGCTATCACCTCGACTACTGCCGCACCGATGCCACCGAATGCAGTTATGGACAGGACTGGAGCCAGACGGCCGTCACGGAAATCGTGCTGCCCAGCACCATGCAGACGCTGGAGGAACATGCCTTTGACGGCGCCCACCTGCAGTCGCTCACCTGCTTTGCCATGACACCGCCGCAGGTGGAGAAAGATGCTTTCCCCGCCGGTCTCGGCATGACGGTCTACGTGCCAGAAGATGCCGTGCCCCTTTATCAGAACGCCAATGGATGGAAAGATTTCACCATCCTGCCCATCGAGGCCAACAGCGTCACGCTATCCGTCAATCTTATAGGAGGGGATTTGCCTTCCCCAGCCTTGGAGGAGGCTTTGGCACCCTATAAGAACATGCATCTGGAGCTGACCAGCCTGAACACAGGCCAAGTGCGTCGGCTTTTGGTCGGTTCGCGCAACACCTACGAGTTCCGCTATCTGCCCACAAACACCTCATACAGCCTGGTTCTGCGCACAGCCTCTGGCGCTGTGGTGGGGAGCATGGAACTCATCACAATGGGCGAGCAGGACGAGAACGTCGTCTTCGGCCAGCTGAAAACGCCGCGCACGCTGGCGCTCAGTGTCATCGCCGACGGCCAGCAGGTGGAAGAAAGTCTCTATACCGCCACCTGGCTTACCGATGCCAATGCCTTCATCGCACGCGGCAGTCAGCTGTCCGGCATGCTCGAAGGCCAGCAGCTGCGCCTCTTTGTCGCTCTCGACCGCGAGCTGGCCTTAAAGTACGAGCAGCCCGACACCGTCGTCTATACTGTGGGAGCCAACGGTGCCGACAACGGCATAACACTTACCCTCAACGCCCTGCCCACCACCACCGTCCACTTCATTGTGCTCGACCAGCGCACTGGCCTGGGCATCAATAAAGCCTCCATTAACATATCACAGCTGCTAATGGACGGTACCGAAGGAAACTCCCAAACACTGACCACCGATTTCTACGGAAAGGCTGAAGGCACCGTGCTCAGCACGCCCAGCGCCATCCGTGTTGTCACCGATGTGCTGGGCACCAAGTCGTTCATGGCCAACCTGAACGACTCTACCGACTTCACCGTGCGGCTACGTCCTGCTGAGGGTACCCAAATACTTTTGAACTACACCTATCAGGCCGTAGCTGGAAAGGACGAAGAGAGTCAGGCGTCGCAGGGCTATGCCAACAACCGCAACCTGAGAATAGAGTTCGACTGCGACGGCGTAGAACTGACCGACTACCGCGACCAGAACCCGCGCTTCACCCTGGCCGAAACCCTGCCAACAGGCAGCCGCATCCGCATCAAGGCTGTTAGCATAGACCAGGATGTGGAAGACGCCGAAGTGGTGGCCACCGTGGGTGATGACGGTGTCGTCCGTGCCACGCTGCCCTTGGTGCAGCGCGGCGCAATCCACGCTTCCTATACGGTGTCCGACACCGAGCAGCCGGGCATCCTGCTCTTCAATGCTGGCAATGGCCAGCTGCGTACCAGAACGGTGTTCAACGGCATGAACGACGGCAACTATCGTGAAGTCAGTTTCAGCAATGTGCAGAGTGGCGACTATGTTCTTGTGGCCATGTCACAGGGCGAACAGTTCAACGCCCTGCGCAGCCTGAGCCAGCTCAGCCAGTTGGAGGAAGGCAAGGACTACCTGCGCAGTGATCTGCAGGTGGCGGGCGGTGTGCTCAGCGAAGTGGCCTTCGGGCGCATCCCCAAGGCTGTCACCAACATCGGCACCAATCTGAAGGTGCACAGTGCACCGTTCAATATGCAGGTGGCCACCGTGGGCGAATATGTAACGGTGAACATCAAGGCGCAGTTCAATCCCGGCATGGAAGGCAAGGCCACCGACATCCAGGTGGAGTTTGATTGTCCCGACGGGTTGAAGTTCATTCCCGTCGCCATATTCGGAAACAAAGTTTCCGTCACCCAAGGCACTTTGGTTGACGGCAAAGTGATAATTCCCTTCAATGAGCTGGCCGATGGCAGCGAAGGCTCTTTAGGCATCTGCTTCACAGCCCAAAATGCGGGCAACTACTGGCCCACGGCCAGCATCACCTACAAGATAGACGGCGAGGAGCACCGCGACTACCTCACCACCACCACGCTCGACGTTCAGGAAGCCAAGCTCACCGTTCACGAACTGGCCATCACGCCAACCATCTACGTCAGCGGCACCGATACGCAGTTGGCAGGAGGTGCCATGGCACGTGCCACGAAACCGTTGAAAGAAAATCATAGAGCCATAGAGTGGGGGGGGAAGCCAGCCGATGAGGTCTTCATCATGGACGGCGATGAAGAGATAGGTCGTACCTACATCAATAGCAGTGATGGCCGGTGGAGCACGCCTTGCCAGCTGGCCAACCCCACACCGCTGAGCAAGCACCAGATTTGGGCGAAGATTTACAAGGACGGCAGGCAGTACCAGACGGAGGCGAAGACGGTAACCTACGACCCCAGCGGCGTCATCCCTCTGACAGTAGATATGATGTTCTTCAACTACCATCCCGTGCATCTCATGGAGCAGAAGGTGCACTTCGACGTCTACAAACAGTTTGCCTCGCCCAAGTCATACGGCTTCAACAATGAGGTGGGCTACAATACCGACTTCACCTTCGAAATCAACTTGAGCAACAACGACCCCAAGAAGGTGAAGGCCGTCATCCTCTACGTCTACACCAAAGGGTCGGAGGCAAAGACCCATGAGCTCTACGCCCACTACAACCAGCGCAAAAACCGCTGGATTGCCTACGACAAGTACAATACTGAAGAGCTGCCTTACGACGTCAAAGTCGAGGTCTACTACAAGGGCGACCACATCGGCTCACGCCAAAAGTTGCAGGAAGCGCTTGACTTGTACAAACTATTGGTAGTCGACGAGGTGGTGACCAATCTCGAGACAATCATTGAACAGAAAATAAAGGACCACCAGCCCGTTGACGAAATTGTCGACCTGGTGTATCAGCATGCAGCACTCTGTGGTGCCCCCCTCCCCCCCGTTGAAAGTGTCGAACCTCCTTCCAATGATGAGTTGGCAGCCCTCATACAAAGGGTGGACTCATTGGCAGAATGGGCCGACCAATTGGAACCTTTACAGCTCAGCCAGGTCAGCTCCATCGGCGAGAGCATTGAAATCGGTACCTGCGAAGGAATGACCGAGCAATCGTTGTTGGCCGACGGATACGAAGCCATGAAGCTTGATGACGGTAGCTCTTTCTACGTGCGTTTATCCGAAAACGCCTCTATGAGCATCGTCCTTTTGAAAGACAATCTAACCATTCTCTTCAAGGGCAACGGCAACAGCCGCGCACCTCGTAGGGAGGGTGAAGAAGACTGGAACTATTTGCAAGAAGTCAAAGACGCAATTTCCGAATTGGGCGACCATATCAGTTGGCTTGAAGCCATTGTAGGCGCTGCGCTCGATTTCGTCAACCCCATTGTAAAAGACTTTGAGGACATAGACAAGGCTCTTACAGCAGCTTTTATAGACAACAAGGGAAGCGAAGCCGTAGGCAATGCGATGATTAAGAACTTGAGGACTCTTGGCAAGTTAAAAACAGTCCAAAAGGGATTGGAACACTTGAAACGCGGCAAGGTTTTTGGCACGTTGGGAGCACTATGGGGCCTGTATAACGATTTTGTCGACCATTACAATAAGCTCTATTCCATCTATCGTTTGCATAATTCCATACCAGAACCATGTCCAGACGATATGGGCAATGCTGCACTCTTGAAAGCCGACTTGTTGGGCTTTGGCGTGCTATGTGGCATGCAGGTATTATCGACTATTACCGGCGACATCGCTGCAATTGCCGAAGCTTGTACCGGTATGTCTGCCACTCTAGTTACAGGAGGCATCAGCGCTGTTGCCGGTGGGTTGCTTGCCTTATGTACAGCCCTTATCAATTACAATGCCAAGCAGATATATGAGGCGAAATACCATGAGAATATGTTTGATTTCATCAACCGAAAGCATCATCTTGTTTGCTACCAGAAAACGAAAAAAGAAGATCACAAAAAATGTACAGGTAATTGTGGTGACGGTGGAGTCACTGGCGGCACCATACCCACCCTCGACCCCTCTGGCTTTGTCTATGAAGGCGTGGAGAGCAACCGCGTGGAAGGAGCCACGGCCACTGTTTTCTATAAGAAGCAGACAAAGGACATGTGGGGCGACCCCGTGGACGTTGTGACGGTATGGGATGCCGAGAACTATGGACAGGTGAACCCGCAATTCACCGACGAGAACGGTGAATATGGCTGGATGGTGCCCGAGGGCCTGTGGCAAGTGAAGTACGAGAAGGAGGGCTATCAGACGGAATTCTCCGAGTGGTTGCCTGTGCCACCCCCACAGCTTGACGTGAACCAGAATCTCATCCAGTATTCGCAGCCCGTCGTCAGCGGTGTGAAAGCTACCCAGGAGGGCGTTCAGGTGCAGTTCGACAAGTATATGCGTCCCATTACGCTCACCACTCAGAACATCCATGTCACCCGCCAAGGACAGCAGTTGCAAGGTAGCATCGAGCTGCTTAACGCAGAGGAGCACGACGGCCAGCAATTGGCCAGCAAGGTGTTCTTCAAGCCCACTGAGTCTTTGCCCGTAGGACAAACGCTGGTGCTCACTGTCGGCGGCGACGTGCAGAGCTACGCCAAGGTGGCGATGGGCGACGTCTTCACACAGGAGTTCGACATTGTGCAGGCTGTGGAGGAGATTGTGGCCGATTCCGCCATCAACGTCATCTACGACCAGACCTATGAACTCACCATTAAAGCCCTTCCCGCTGCAGCCGCCGCAGGCCAACAGGTGAAGGTGCGTCTGTTGAGCGATGTGGTGGCCTCGGCCGATGCCGACATGCTGACGTTCGACGCCAACGGTAAGGCCACGCTGCGCATTACTGGCGACGTTCACGGCACCACCGGCCTCATCCTACAGATGGCCAACGACGAGGACGTGCAGAAGCTGGTGGTGGTAAGCGTGAAGGACGAGAGCGACTTCGTCTGCCCCATGCCAACGGCCAACTACATCAGCGGCACGCAGCTCTACTATGGCACTGCCGTAGAACTGAGCAGCGAGATGCCTGGTGCCACCATCTACTACACGCTCGACGGCTCGTGTCCCTGTGATCAGGACATGAAATACACCGGTCCTATCGCCATCACTGCCGACACCCATATCAAGGCAATCGCCGTGGCCGACGGCTATACAGATAGCGAAATCAAAGAGCTGCGCTACACCGTGCGCCGCGATGCCACCCGTCTGCACCTGCCGCAGGGCTGGACATGGGTGTCGCACGCCCAGCAGAACGACGTGCCTCTGAGCAAGCTGGGCGAGCAGACGGCCTACGCCATCGACGAGCAGGGCATGCAGACGAACACGCTGCAGCCCGCTACGGCCTACAAGACCTATAACGACGCCGCGCACGACGTCCTGCTTGAAGGCATCGCCTGGAATGCCGCCACGGGTCTGCTCAACCTGAACTATGGCTGGAACTGGATGCCTTATCCCGTGCCCATGGCCATGACACCCGCCGAGGCCATGGCCTACGCCCTGCCCGAAGATGGCGAGGTGCTGGTGGGCGAGGAGGGCTTTGCCATCTACGAGAACAGCTGGGACGGCTCCGCCTGGATTGGTACGTTGCAACGACTGGAACCCGGTCATGCCTATATGTACAAGTCGGCCAACAATCGCCCGTACTTCCTCAACACCACCGTGGTGGAGAGCCAGTCGCAGGGTGTGCAGCCGCCTGTGATGTTCCGCTGGTACGACCGCCATGCACAGCCTAACCGCATGCCCGTAGTGGCCCAGCTCATCGATGCTAACGGCAACGCCGTCGGCGACCTCGACCGCTACCAGCTGATGGCGTGGACCACCGACGATGTCTGTCGTGGCAACGGCTACTGGAATCCCCGTCGCAGCGTCTTCTTCATGAACGTGCTGGGACAGGGCGGTGAGCAGATTGAGTTCCGTGTCTACGACAAGCAGATGGCCAAGACCTACAGCATCAATGAGACCGTTGCCTTCACCGCCGACCTCGTGGGTACCCTTTCCCAGCCGCTACAACTCCACATGGGCGGCGAGCTGTCGGGCATCAACGACGTTCAATCTTCAACGTCCAACGTTCAACGTATCTACGACCTGCAGGGCCGTAAGGTTGAGACCCCGAAGGGCTATCGCATAAAGAAGGGCGTCTACATCAAGCACAGCGAAAAGGTTGTGGTGAAATGAGCGAAGGGAGATAGAAGCCTACAATAAAAAAGGAAGGTTCACGCCAAATGGTGTGGGCCTTTCTTTTTGTCTAAACCACGTCGTAAACTATATAAACTACGACGCAAACTTTATAAACTACGTCGTAAAATATAAAAACCACGTCGTAAAATATAAAAACCACGTCGTAAAATGAACTTTTCGACTTTAGAAATCGTGAAAAAAGCAGGAGACAAACACTAATGATGCGTGTTTGTCTCCTGCTTGGATGGGGTGGGGGACTGCCGCCACCCTTTAGTTGATGAGGAAGATCTTCGTGTTGCCCTGATAGGTGGCCTTCACGGTGGCGCGTCCCTCTACGATGGGACTCACCTCAATCTTCATGCCATTCACGTTGGCTTGAGCCTTCAGCTTTGAGCCAGCCTTCAGCGGGGCATAGAGCTGATAGCGCGTTTGGTCGGCATAGCCGTTCTGGTTGTTGAAGCGGATGGGTGTTGTGGGGATGTTCAGCTTCTGTCCGTCGGCGGTGATAGTGAGCTCGGGCACGACGGGAACGACATCGCTCATGCTGGCGGCTCCCTTGGTGAAAGCAATGCCGTGGAGGTCGAAGAGACCCTGTGGACGCTGCGGCCCTTGCGGGCGACGGCCTCCACCAAATTGCGGACGGCCCTGCTGTTGCTGGGGCTGTTGCACGTCGGGACCTTCGATCACCAGATAGATAGCATGCTTGCCGGTAAGGCCCTCGACGGCAGGAACGGGAATGCTATTCAAGCCAGCTTTGGTGTTGCCGCCTGCTATAGTCTCAACAGCAATCTCCTGACCCTTCCAGGGGTCGTCGAGCTTGACGCGAATCGTGAAGTCACCCTTGCCGCTGGGCGTCAGGTACAGGTTCAGATAGACGTTGTCGCCAGCCTTTGTTCCCTCGAATGCCTTGCAGCCCTTGGTGTCTTGGGCCAGACCGCCGAAGCCGAAGTACTTGAAACCAACGATGCCGCCATTCTGTATGCCGGCGAGGTCCATCGAGTTGTTCCACACGTCGTGGTTGTCCTGCATCCAGTCGTTGGCGCCCGGGCCATAAACGAAGCAGGCATAGCCGGCGCTATAGTAAGCGTAAGGGGGCAGACCGAAGATTTGGAAGCCTTCGCTGGTCACCTCGGCACCCGTGTATTCATTGCCGTCGCTGGCCTTGGCCGTCCACACATTGTCATTGACGAATGGGTCGTAGCCCGTAATCTTCACTATGCCGCCCTTGGCCACGGGCTTCTTGTCCCAAGTAATCTTCACTGGGGCCACCATGGCCTGGCGGGCATTGCCGAAGCCACGCGGCGGACGATGGTAGAACACATACCACTGACCATTGATTTCCTGAAGCGAACCGTGGGTGTTGTGGCCAAAGTTGGTGGTGATGAGCTTAGAGCCATCCTCGTTGAGCACCACGCCACGCGAGTCGACCAGCACGCCACCCGAGCGCCAGGGGCCAAGGGGCGAGTCGCCGAAGGCATAGCGCAGGGCACTGTTCGTGTTGCCCAGACCATACTCCTTGCCGCTGTAGCCGCTGAACACCATCACATACTTATTACCCACCTGACGGATGCTGCTGGCCTCGAAGAAGTTGAAATCGAGGGGGTTCTGTCCTTGGTAGAGGGCCTTGTATTCGCTTCCTTGGCGGTCTAACAGACGGCCATCAGAACTGCTGGCGGGGATGAAGGGGTCGATGGGCTCGGTGCCCTCGCGCTTCGAGTACATCGTCTTTTGGTCGAGCTCAACAGCCGTAGAGTGCTGGAAACCGTAGAACACATAGGCACGGAAGCCAATGTCGTAGTCCTTGTCCTTCTTGTCGGTGATGGTTTCGATGAACACCGAGGGGTCGAAGTCGATGAGGGAGCCGGGCAGGACGCCGCGGCCGTCTTCCGTAGCATTGATCGGAACGAACGGACCGTCGGGACGGTCGGACTTGCAGACGGTGGCGATGCGGCCGCGTCCGCGGGAGTGCGGATACAGATAATAGGTCTTCTTCCCCGTCACGCGGTCCTTCACCTCCACGAGGTCGGGAGCGTACATGGTGTCCCACTGTCCGTCGACAAACCAGGAGAAGAGAATCCCCTCGTCACGCCACTGGCTCAGGTCCTCCACCGGAGCGGACCACATGCGGATGTCGCCGCTGCAGTAGGCCGAATAAGTGAGGTCGTGAGAGCCGATGATGTACGCACGGTACTTGCCCGGGGCGTCGGGGTCCTCGAATACACGGGGCTCGCCGTCGGGAAGGTGCTCCCACAGCGGGAGATAGGGATTCTGTGCCCAGGCCGGTGCGAAGGCCAGGAGGGAAAGCAGGAGTAGGCTTAGCTTCTTCATGGTCGGTGTTTTGTAATTTTTACAAATATACGAATACTTTCGTTATATTTGTGTCCGTCACTGACCACATTCGTTTTCGGATAAACATCGGAACAACAACTTGAACATGCGAAAAAAAGGAGGACGAAAAAACGTCGTACCTTTGGCCGTACCTTTTAACAAGCACTGAAACTACCTAAAAGATATGAAGAAAATCATTCTCCTTTCCGCCGCCGCCCTGGCCATCGTCGGGTGCAAGGCCCCCCAGCTCGGGAAAGCTTCCATCGACAAGGTCCTCAAAGCCATGACCCTCGAGGAAAAGGTCCATTTCGTCATCGGCACCGGCATGGCCGGCATGGATGACGGCGCCACCGCCACCGTG
>JAFZSR010000109.1 GCA_017619275.1 Prevotella sp.
GACTTTGTGACATTAAGCACCTCCGCTATGCGTGCGCCCCTCCCTACCACATAACTATATATAAATAATATATAATTATTATTAATAATATATAAAATTCAATACCCTCTTTTTCTCCCCACCATATTCAACCTCCTTAATGTCACAAAGTCACATGTCACAAAGTCGCATATCTGTGTATGGAGAGCAAGCCCACTGTCGCGTTTCACGACGGTGGTTATGAGACCCGAGCCGGGGCTGCGCAAAGTACTTGCGAAACTTGACTAACATAACTATTTATGATGCACACATACAAATGGATAGATTATAGAACACTTTCGTCTGTTACAAACGAAGATGCCAGTTACTTGTATATAAATGAAGCGGCACGCGAGATGTGAAGTGTTAGCAATGTATGTTCGCAGTATTATCATCAGTTGTTACAATCGCCCAAGAAAGAGACTTTAATTGCAGAAATGCAACAACTAACTAATCCGTTACAAGAGGATACTCGAACCTTTATGAAAGATCCAGCAGTAGCAGAGTTCCTACAACTGCTAACAAAAACCGATTTTTCAGAAAGTTAACTAGAAAAAAACTATCATCAAGCGCCACTGAAAAAAATCTCGTACGAGATTTTTTCAAAAGTCGTTAACTTTTTTCAAAAAGTCGTTACCAAAATTTCGGGAGGTGGCACCTGGCTGAAAAAGGGCGTTTTCAAACACTGAAACGGGGTTACGATTCGGCAGGTGCTGAGAGGTCTTTGGCGATGGCACGGGCGAGGTATTGACCGGTGATGCTCTCTTTGCACTGGGCCACCTCTTCGGGGGTGCCGGTGCATACCAGTGCCCCACCCTTATCGCCACCTTCGGGTCCGAGGTCGATGATATGGTCGGCCTGGCGAATCACGTCCATGTTGTGCTCGATGATAACAATGGTGTGCCCTCGCTCGATGAGAGCGCTGAGCGATGCCAGCAGCCGCTGGATGTCGTGGAAGTGCAAGCCCGTGGTAGGCTCGTCGAAGATGAACATGGTGGGTTCCTGCCGTCCCGACGTTCCGTCGCCTACCCGTGGCCTTTCTTGCCCGATGAAATAGGCCAACTTCACACGCTGGTTTTCGCCACCCGACAGGGTTGATGAGCTTTGCCCCAGCTTGATATAACCCAGCCCTACATCGGAGAGGGTTTTCAACCGCTTCACGATGGTGGCCTCCAGCGAGCCCTTGGGCAGTTCCGCTCCCTCTTTTAGCTGACGGGGATTGCTGAAGAACTCAATGGCCTCGTCGATGGTCATGTTGAGCACGTCGTCGATGTTTTTCCCCTGATAGCGCACGTCGAGGATGTCGCGTTTGAAGCGGTGTCCGTGGCATGCCTCGCACTCCAGCACCAGGTCGGCCATGAACTGCATCTCAACGGTGATGGTGCCGGCGCCCTTGCACTCGTCGCAACGGCCACCGTCGGTGTTGAACGAGAAGTATTGCGAGGTGAAGCCCATCTGTTGTGCCAGGGGCTGCTCGGCAAAGAGGTCGCGAATGGCATCGTAAGCCTTCACGTAGGTAGCGGGATTAGAGCGGCTGCTCTTGCCTATGGGGTTCTGGTCGACAAACTCCACGCGGCTGATGGCGTCGATGTCGCCAGCCAGACCGCTGTATTCGCCTGGTGCATCGGCCACCTCGCCCAGATGGCGTATCAAGGCAGGATGGAGAATGCCTTTGATGAGACTCGACTTGCCCGAGCCGGATACGCCTGTGACGACGGTGAGCACATTGAGGGGGATGCGCACGTCGATGCCCCGCAGATTGTTCATGCGTGCGCCCTTCACCTCAATGTAGTGGTTCCATGGTCGGCGCGAGGTGGGTGTGGGTAGCTTGTCGAGGCCCATGAGATAGCGGAGGGTGTGGGAACGTTGAACGTTGAACGTTGAATGTTGAACGTTGAACGTTGCGCTCGACCTCTGGTCGCTTGCTACCGAAGGGACGCAAGAACGTTGAACGTTGGGACTCCCTGCATACACGATTTCGCCGCCCAGTCGACCGGCATCGGGGCCTACGTCGACGAGATAGTCGGCGGCGCGCATCATCTCCTCGTCGTGCTCCACCACCACCACCGTGTTGCCCATGGCTTGCAGCTCCTTGAGCACATGGATGAGGCGGGCGGTGTCGCGGCTATGCAGCCCAATGCTGGGCTCGTCGAGGATGTAGAGCGACCCCACGAGGCAGCTGCCCAGCGAGGTGCAGAGGTTGATGCGCTGGCTCTCGCCACCCGACAACGAGCTGGACTGGCGGTTGAGTGTGAGGTAGCCCAGCCCCACATCAAGCAAGAACTGCAGTCGGTTGTTGATCTCGATGAGCAGACGCTTGCCCACGCTGGCATCATGCTCGGATAGTTGCAGCTGGGCGAACCACTCGCGAAGCCGAACCACGGGCATCTGCACCAGGTCGGTGATGCTACGGCCAGCAATCTTCACGTAGTCGGCCTCAGGCTTCAGGCGTGTGCCGTGGCAGGTGGGACAGGTGGTCTTTCCGCGATAGCGG
The DNA here is from genome assembly GCA_017619275.1 of Prevotella sp. Lineage (GTDB taxonomy): Bacteria > Bacteroidota > Bacteroidia > Bacteroidales > Bacteroidaceae > Prevotella. Next base: position 2,513 of record JAFZSR010000109.1, read on the forward strand.
CTCAGCATCACGCGATACTGAATCTTGTATTGGTTCTCGCGCACCATCTGGAAGAAATTGTCGATGCACGGCTTTTCCTTCGATTTGCGGTCGCTGGGCAGCCCGTGCCACAACCAATCTTTCTGCTGCTGGGAAAGGGCATAGTAGGGTTCAAAGATGGGGAAGTCGTCCTTGACGGCATGCTGGACAAACCAGTTCTTCCACTCGCCCATCTTCTCGCCATGCCAGGGCTGGACGCAACCATCATAGACGGAGAGCGACGTATTGGGGATGACCAAGTGATCGTCGATGCCGATGACCTTGCCGAAGCCTTGACACTCGGGACAGGCTCCTACCGGCGAGTTGAACGAGAAAGTCTGATCGGTAGGCTCCTCGAAGGTGATGCCATCGGCTTCGAAACGCGTGGAGAAATCGTAGCAAAGGCCTGCGGGGAGCACCATCAGGCGCAACTGCCCTTGGCCCTCGTAGAAGGCCGTCTCGGCAGAGTCGACCAGGCGGTCGATGGTTTCTTTTTCGGAGGAGGCGGATAGACGGTCGATGACGAGGTAACAAGCCCCCCCTACGGCCCCCGAGGGGGCTTCAATAGTTTTGTGGGCGGAGAGGGTGGAGAGATAATCGTCGATACGGACTATCGTAGACTCCTCGGGGGAAGATGGGGTTAATGTGGATTGTTGTACATCTTCCTTTGGGGCTAATATCCTGCTGTAGCCTTGCAACATGCTGGCCTTGAGTTGCTGCTCAAGGGTGCGCCCTTTGGGCACCACAAGCGGAGCCAGCACCAGGAAACGGGTGCCGGCCGAGAACTCGAGCATCTTCTGCACCACATCCTCGGTGCTGTGTTTCTTCACCTCCTGTCCGCTGACGGGCGAGAAGGTGTGGCCTATGCGCGCAAAGAGCAAGCGCAGGTATTCGTAAATCTCGGTGCTGGTGCCTACGGTGCTTCGCGGGTTGCGAGCTATAACCTTTTGTTCGATGGCGATGGCGGGCGGTATGCCCCGGATGAAGTCGCATTCGGGCTTGTTCATTCGCCCCAGGAACTGGCGTGCATAGCTGCTCAGGCTCTCCACATAGCGGCGTTGTCCCTCGGCATAGAGCGTGTCGAAAGCCAGCGACGACTTGCCGCTACCGCTCACGCCCGTGATGACGATGAGCTTGCCGTGGGGCAACTTCACGTCGATATTCTTCAGATTGTTGACGCGGGCACCTTTGACTTCAATATAATTATTCTCCATTGAACGTTGTGTTATAGCTCTTTTTGCATGAGGCAAGCATCTTCGTAGTTTCTTCCATTATAAAGCCAGTGCTTCAACATGCCCGATTCCACATAACCCATGGCCGAAAACAATTGGCGGGCGGGCGTGTTGCCCTCTGCGATGATGGCATAGAGCTGGTGCATGTGCAACACATTGTGGGCATAGCGATGCAACTCTCCGAGGGCGGCGAGGGCAAAGTGTTGCCGTCGGGCTGGTTTTTCTACCACGATGCCCACCTCGGCGCGCGAGTGTTGTGGGTCGAAGTTCACCAAGTCCACGATGCCCACCGTGCGATGCGCCTCGTCGTCGATCATCATCCTCACCTGCTTGTCGGCGTAGATGTCGCCCGTGGAGGTGGCGATAAAGCCTTGGAGGGCAAAGCGCGAATAAGGCACGTTGGTGGCCCCCACATCCCACAACGAAGAGTCGTTCTCTATGCGATAGAGAAAGTCGAGGTCCTCGGGCTCCATGGCGCGAAGGATGATATTGGGAACCGCCATGCTGTCTGTCATTTGATGATGTTGTGCTGGGTGATGATGGTTTTGGAGGTCGAGGTGTAAGTGCCAATCTTCATCTTGGCCGAACTGGGCATTGACGCCGCATGGTTGATAACCTGGGCAAAGGAGATGGAGTCGGTGTCGTAGACGACATACGACTCGGGCTGAAGCTGGTCGGCGATGGCATCCAATTGGGAACCATCGACGAAGCTGGCCTCCAGTCCCTTGCGCATGGCCAGCTGGCGGCACTCGGCGAGCATGGTGGGCGACCCCACAAAGCAATAGCGTTCGTCGGCATACCACCTGTCGAGACCCAGCATCTGACGCACCCGCCAGTAGAGCGTGTGCATCAGCGCAATGAAGGCCCGGAAATAGATGGCAAACGTGATGGGCAGGGTGACGAGGAACGACAGATGGCCATAATGCTTGCGGAAGAAGATGAGCATGGCCTGATAGAACACGTGCACATAGCCATAGCTCGACTTGCTGGTCGATTCGCCCTTGTAGTGCACGATGTCAGCCGGCACATACCAATTCTCATAGTCACCCTTCAAGATGCGATAGCTGAGGTCGATGTCTTCACCATACATGAAGAAGTCGGCATCGAGCAGACCCACCTTGTCGAGTGTTTCTCGACGCAACATGCAGAAGGCTCCACTCATCACATCGATGCGCCCAGGCTCGTCCCACGACAGGTCGCTCAGGTAATAGCGGCGTGAGAAGCCCATCATCTTTAGGAGCGACACCCACGGCGTGGGCAAGCCACGGCGCGATTCGGGAGCCAGCGTGCCGTCGGCATTGTGCATCCTCACCCCCACTCCACCAGCCTTTGGATGCTGGTCCATGAAGTCGAGCACCTGCTTCAGGGCGTCTTCGGCCACAAACGTGTCGGGGTTGAGCAACAATACATATTCGCTCTGGGACTGGCGGATGGCCAGATTATTTGCCCGCGAGAAGCCCAGGTTGTTCTGGCTCTCGATGAGATGGACGGCCTCGCCAAACCTTTCGTGGATAAAGCTCACGGTATCGTCGGAAGAAGCATTGTCGACCACGTAGATTTCGTAGTCGATGCCCTGGGCAGCACGTTGTGCACTGACAATGCACTGCTCCAGATAGTGGCGCACGTTATAGCTGACTATGACTATCGTTAGCTTCTTCATCGGGGGTTTCGGTGATGTTTTCGTCGGCTGGTTTCTCTTCGCTCACCTCGGCCATGCAACGCTCTTTCGTGGGCACCACGAAAGGCATGCACAACAATGCCACCACGGCCAGATAGCCATAGGTGGCCTCGAAGCCGAAGGCAAAATAGAGGAAGGTGTTGACAACAAGGAGCAGCCCCATGACCACCAGCCTGATGCTTCCCCAACGCAACAGGGCGGGTGCCTTGCGGGTAAGGAGGTCGGCATTGATGGCTTTGAACCGGAACAAGCGTAAGGAGAGGGGCAACAAGCCAATGGTGAGCAGAATCATCAAGGTGGACCAGACGAAACGCTGCTGACGGCTGGCATCCGCGAGGAAGCACATGTCGACCTTGGCAAACTCTCCGCAAACGTAGAGGGCGGCAGCCACCAGCAGAATGGCGATGAAGAGCACCATCAACCGGCGCTGGGTTTTTATCATTGACGTATCCATTTTTATGCTTTTTTCCTATTTATCCGACGAAGGGCGTGCGGTTCAGGATGGAACGGCCCAGCGTCACCTCGTCGGTATACTCCAGTTCATTGCCCACGGCGATGCCTCGTGCGATGGCGCTGACATCTATGCCCAAAGGCTCCAGCTTGCGGAAGATGAAGAAGTTGGTGGTGTCGCCCTCCATCGTGGAGCTCAACGCCAAGATCACCTCACGAATGTTGCCCTGCTTCACGCGCTCCACCAGCGAGTCGATTTGCAAGTCGGCGGGGCCGATGCCATCCATGGGCGAGATGAGTCCTCCCAGCACATGATAGAGGCCGTGGAACTGTTGGGTGTTCTCGATGGCCATCACATCCTGAATGTTTTCCACCACACAGATGATGGAGGCATCGCGCCGATGGTCGCTACAGATGGGGCACACCTCTTCGTCGCTGATGTTATGGCACGAGCTACAATACTTCACATTGTGCCGCATGGTGGCAATGGCCTCGGCAAAGCGATCCACGTCGACAACGGGCTGGCGCAACATGTGAAGCACCAAACGCAAGGCGGTCTTGCGCCCGATGCCCGGCAACGTGGCAAATTCTTGCACGGCACGCTCCAGCAGTTGTGAGGGGTATTGTTGATTCACGTTCTATTCTTCATTTTTCAATTTCCGACAACTCCAGCCATCGCATGGATTTCTCGTCGAGCTCGTCGGTGAGCAACGGTAGGCGTTTGCTCATCTTTGTGATGTCGTCGACCGAAAGCGAGCCAGAGCTTAGCGCCTCTTCTATCTGCTTCTTCTCGGCTTCCAGCGCCTCGATGTCCTTCTCCAATTGTTCAAATTCGCGCTTTTCCTTGAACGTCATGCGCCTACGGGATGAGGATGAGGGCTCCCTTGGGGCCTCCGGCTTTTTGGTCTCTTTCGCTTCCTTCTGCTCGCGGGGTTTCAGCGACAACCATTCACGGTATTGCGTGTAGTTGCCAGGGAAATCCTTTATCGTGCCTTGACCTTTGAACACCAGCAGGTGGTCGACCACCTTGTCGGTGAAATAACGGTCGTGGCTCACCACGATGACGCACCCGGGGAAGTCCTGAAGATATTCCTCCAGAATTTGCAATGTTACGATATCGAGGTCGTTGGTAGGCTCGTCGAGGACGAGGAAGTTGGGATTGCGCATGAGCACGATGCAGAGGTAGAGCTTCCGGCGCTCGCCTCCGCTCAGCTTATACACGTAGCTATGTTGCTGGTCGTTGCTGAAGAGGAAATGCTGCAAGAGTTGGCTGGCCGAGAGATGGCGCCCTTGTCCCAAATCGACGTATTCAGCAATGTCGCGCACCACATCGATCACCTTTTGTTGCTCGTCGAACTTCAGGCCTTCTTGCGAGAAATAGCCGAAGCGCACGGTGTCGCCGATGACGATACGTCCGCTATCGGGTTGCATTTGGCCCAACAACATCTTGAGGAAGGTGGTCTTCCCTGTGCCATTGCTGCCCACGATGCCCATCTTCTCGAAGCGGGAGAAATTGTAGTAGAAATCGCGCATGATGACCACATCGTCGGCAAATTGCTTCGAGATATACTGGCACTCAAAGATTTTCGACCCGATGTAGACGTTGCTGGCCTTGAGGCGGATGGCTCTTTCCTCCACGCGGGCCTTGGCGGTCTTCTCCAGTTCGTAGAAGGCATCCTCGCGGGCACGGGCCTTATGGCCACGGGCCTGGGGCATGCGGCGCATCCACTCCAACTCGGTGCGATAGAGGTTATTGGCACGGGCAATCTCGGCGCGTCGGTTGTCGATGCGCTCCTGGCGTTTCTCTAAATAGTAGGAATAATTGCCTCGATAGGTGTAGATGGTGTGGTCATCGAGTTCGAGGATGAGATTGCACACCCGGTCGAGGAAATAGCGGTCGTGGGTGACCATGAGGAGCGTCTTGTTGCCCCGCGAGAGGAAACCTTCGAGCCATTCAATCATCTCCAAGTCGAGATGGTTGGTAGGCTCGTCGAGGATGAGCAGGTCGGGCTCCAGGATGAGCACATTGGCCAGTGCCACGCGCTTCTGCTGGCCACCACTCAGTTGCCCCATGGGCTGATTCAGATTGCGAATCTTCAGCTGGGTCAGGATTTGCTTGGCCTTCAACACACGCTCGGGGTCCCCCTGGTGGTTGAAGCAAGCGTCGAGGACGCTCTCTTCGGGGTCGAAGGTGGGCGATTGCTCCAGAAACCCCACTTTCAGGTCGCGCTTGAAGATGATGGAACCATCGTCATACCCCTCCTTGCCCGTCAAGATGGATAGCAGGGTCGACTTACCCGTGCCGTTCTTGGCTATCAGCCCCACCTTCTGCCCTTCGGCGATGGAGAAGCTGATATGCTCGAACAGCACCAACGCCCCGAACGATTTCGTCAGGTTTTGAACGTCGAGGTATGGGATTTCCTTGGCCATTATGTGTGCTTACTGGCTAAGGAGCGACTTGTTGATTTGCTCGATATAGTCGAGCACCTCGTCGCGCCCTGTGCCTTTCTCGGCCGAGGTGATGAAATAAGGGGGCATCTCTTCCCAGGTCTCCAGCATCTTGGCCTTGTAGGCCTCAATGTTCTGCATCACCTTCGTGTGCGAAATCTTGTCGGCCTTGGTGAAGACGATGGAGAAAGGAACACTCGAAAGCCCCAGCCAGTTCATAAAGTCCATGTCGCTTGCCTGAGGCTCGAGCCTGACATCGACAAGGACAAAGGTGTTCACCAGCTGTTCGCGGCCAAGGATGTAGCCACGAATCATCTGGTCGAGCTTCTGCACCTCCTTCTTCGAGCGCTTGGCATAGCCATAGCCCGGCAGGTCGACCAGGTACCACTCCTTATTTATAATAAAGTGATTGATGAGTAGCGTTTTTCCCGGGGTTGCCGAGGTCTTGGCCAGCCCTTTATGACGGCACAACATGTTGATGAGGCTCGACTTGCCCACGTTACTTCGTCCGATGAAGGCGTATTCGGGCTTGGTGTCGGCAGGGCACATCGACACCATGGGTGAAGAAATCACGAAATCGGCGCTTTTTACTTCCATCGGGCCGTCAAGAGAGTGTGTTTGTGTTTATCTTATTCTATCGAGCGAGCGCACCACCTTCTCGTCGTGCACGATGCCCTTCCGTGCCATGACAAGTGCCAAGATGGCAACGGCGGGTAGCGCATAGTTCCAGTGCATGATTTCGGGAACGGCATAGAGCGCCAGCAGCACATACCACGCCAACAGGACCACGATGGGTAACAGGGTAAGCGCGGCCTGCAGGCGACGGTTCTTAAAGAGGGGAATGATGGCCAACGAAGCCACCGTTGCCACGATGAGCAACACAATCTGAAGGGTGGTGCCACCGCCGGCAATGATGCACACCAGGGCGCACAGGGCGGCCAGCAACAGATACCAAGTTTGTGGTCTTAGCATAGTCCTACATCTCCTCGGTTTGAGCGGCGGCTTCCCGCTGGGGGTCGCGCCAATAGACCTTGCCATCAACAAATTCCTGGGTGGCCAGCAACGTGGGCTTGGGCAACTTTTCGTAATAGCGCGAAATTTCTATCTGCTCGCGATTCTCGAACACCTCTTCGAGCGAATCGTTGTAGCTAGCAAACTCGGCCAGCTTCTTCGACAGGTCTTCCTTAATCTGCACCGAAATCTGATTGGCACGCTTGGCAATGATGGCAACCGTCTGGTAGATGTTGCCCGTCTCATCGCACAAATCCATAATGTTGCGCGTCACGGTATTCACCGGAGCCTTTGACTTTTTGTAATCCATTTTTTTCTTTGCCCCCTAAGTTAGGGGGTTGAGGGTCTGAACAAGCGAAAATACAAACCCATTTTTGTTCATTTATATCATATTCAGGGGATTGGCAGTCTGCGCTTGTTCAGACCCCCAACCCCCTAACTTAGGGGGCTTAGGTTCAATCCCCCACCACCTTCTTGCACTTGGCGATGAACTTCTGCGCCATCGTCACGTTCTTGGAATCGGGAAATTCGTTGATGAAGCCATAGCACTCGTCCTCGGCGTCGCGATAGCGTTCCAGGCGCTTGTCGGTGGAGGAGTTCTCGGCCAGCTCGAACTTGCTCTTCATCACAATCACCGAGAAGTCCTCGCGCCACTTCGAGTAGGGATAGTCCTTCAGGGCGTTCTGGGCGGTGATGATGCTGGCAATGTAGTTGCTCTCATTGTTCGAGTTGATGTTGCCGAAATAGCCTCCCAGATTGTAGTAGAGCTGTGCCGAGAGCAGTTCCTTCTGCACCAGCTTGTCCTGCAACTCAAAGAGGCGCTCCTGTGCCTTGGGTCGGAGTTCGCTCTCGGGGAAGAAATCGAGGAATTGCTGATAGGCGTTGATGGCACCGATGGTGGGCGTCTGGTCGAGTCGAGGCTCGGGCGCTCCTTCATAGAGCGACTGGCCCACATAGAAAGACGCCTGCTCGGCATAGTCGCCCTTAGGATAGGTCTGGTAATACTTCTTGAAGGTGGCCGATGCCGACTCGTAGTCGGCGTTCATATACTCGCTCATGGCCAGCATATAAAGAGCTTCCTCGGCATCGTCGTGACCTTTCTTTTGCGTTATGAGTTCGAGCAGGAGCGTAGAGGCACGACCATACTTGCCCTCGGCAAAACTCTGCTTGGCATATTCATAGCGATAATCCATGTCTGTGGTCTTGTAAACCTTGTTGAACTCGGCAGCACAACCCGTGAGCAAGAAGGCCAAAAGCCCCACAACAATTATTCCTTTGTTCATGTTCTTTGAATTTCGGAGTGCAAAATTAGCCATTTTTGTTCAAATGGCAAAAAGTTTATCACTTTTTTTACAGCACGTTACCAAGTTTTCACAGTTACCAATACGATAAGTAACCGTTAAATAATGACTTGGGACGATTAAGGAGGTCGTGCGTCAAAGCATGACACCCGGCAGCAGATTAACGCCCGACGGCTCAAAATGTCTAAACTACGTCGTAAAATACATAAATCATGTCGCAAGCTTTATAAACTACGTCGTAAAATATAAAAACCACGTCGTAAAATGAAAAATTGGAGCGCGAGCGTTTTTCAAAAGGGATTGGCTTTTTGAAAAACGCTCGCGCTCCAAATATCTGCGAATAAATCTTGTTCTGTAGCGTATTAAGGAGAAAGGGGATTAGAAGCGTCCGGGGCCACCGAAGCCACCGCCACCGCCAAAGCCGCCGCCTCCGCCGAAGCCACCGCCGCCACGGTTGCCACCACGGCCGCCACCGCCGCCGAAGCCGCCACCAGGCATTCCCATGCCCATGCCGCCCATCATGCCATTGCGCATGCCACGGCGAGCCTCGCGTGTTCCAAAGAGATTCAGACGATAGCTGGCGCGGAACATGATGTAGCTGGTGATGGCGTTGTACTCGTTATCGGTACGGGCCATGGCGCTGATGGTGCGCGAGAAGTTCGACTGCCTACCCAGGATGTCGAAGAACTGGAGCATGAGCGTGAGGGGCTTGCCCTTAAGGAGACTATGCGAGATCTGAGCGTTCCAGATGAGCTCGTTGGTGTTCATCGAGGCATCGGAGTAGCCACGACGGCTATTCATGCCCATGTCGGTGGCAATCTGCGTACCCCAAGGCATGTAAATCGTGGTATTGAAGCCGTAGGCAAAGCTCCAGGTGTCGAGGTCCGACTTGGGCTGCAGCTTGTTGCGGGTGTGGTTGTAGCTAAACGAACCGTTGAGTTCCACTTCCAACCAGTCGTTGCGGAAGGTAAGGCCGAGACGGCTACCGATGTTGTTCGAGTTGGTGACATTCTTCACGGCCTCCTTGTTCTGGTCGAGATAGCTCACACGGTGGTTGTAGTTGTCGTTGAGCGAAATGCTGTAGCTGAAGAGGCCCAGCGAGTCGATGGCCGAGTTCCACATGATGTTGGCGCCGGCGTTCCAGTTGCCATTGATGTTTTCGGGCCTCGATGTGCGTCCACCCGTCTTCAGGTCGTAAGTCACCTTGTTGGCGATGCTGTTTGCCGTGGTCGAGAAGTTGGCGTTGGCATTGATCATCTGCTGGCGTGCCATAAAGTAGTCGTTGTAGCGCAGGTTGAAACTCTGTGTGAACGAGGGCTTCAGGTCGGGGTTACCGGTAGTCTTGTTCAGGGGGTCGGTATCGTCGTTGATGACGAGCAGCTGATCTATCGACGGCTGGCTGGTGCTGCCTCGGTACTCGAAGCGCATGTTACCCTGTTGCGAGATGCGCCAGCGGAAATTGGCCGTAGGACTCCAGTTGGTCACATTGCGCTTCACGATGGTGTCGACGCCCAGATAGCGCTGGGTGTACTCCGACGTCTGGGGAATGAATTGCACGCCCACGTTGAAGTCGTAGGTGTTGCGGATGAAGCGCAACATCACCTCGCCCGTGTGGATGTAGTTCTCGTAGGCCGAGTAGCGGCTCTGGTCCTTGCTATAATAGCTGTCGCCAACCTCAGGGTTATAGCCTCTGTTCACCAGGTTGAAGTATTCGCTCCACGAGCGGTAGTGGGGATAGGCAACCATGTTGTTGAAGTCGAATTTCTTTGTGGGGTCGGAGAGGAGCGGGTCGGAGTAGTCGAAGGTGGCACGGTCGTTCTCGTTGTTACGATACTGGAAGGTGTAGCTGAACTGGAGGAACGTGGCGTAGGCGATGGGCTCACTATAGGTGGCTCGCACACTGTAGTCCCATGACTTGGTGGGGGTCAGGTTATAGCGGTTAGTTTGGTAATCAGAAATACCGCTAACGCCATTGAACGTGGCTGTTCCCTGGAAAAGGTGTGTCCAGCTGCTCGACAGCTGCTGGTTTTCATTGTTGCTGTAGTTACCAGTAAACTGCAGGGTGAGGTTGCGCCCCGTGCCGCTCAGCAGTCGATTCACCATGAGCGTACCACCCAGTCGTTTGTTCTCGCCGTAGGAGAGCGTCTTGTTGTTGCTTCCGTTGACAATGATACTGCTCAGGTCGCCACCAGTCTTCACAATCTCGTTCATGATGGCAGACGTCAACTGGTAGTCGACACGGCCATAGGGGTCCTCGTTGAACGTGGCCGAAGTGTTCCAGCTGCGACCGTCGTTGGTGGAATAGCTCCACTGCGGACGGAAGCTGATGTTCCAAAGCGTGTCGGGGGTCCACTCGATGCGTCCGTTTGCGCTCCAGCTATTGGAACGCGAGAAGCTCTGGTTCACCGAGTTCTGGAACGAAGAGGTATTCTCTCCCACGAAGTTCTCGCTGGAGCGACGCGACCAGGTGTCGCCATCGCGGTGGTTCCAGTTCACGCTGGCCTGTGCAATCACCTTGTTGGTCTTCTCATAGTTCAGGTTCACCATGCCGGTCTTGGTGGCGTTCAGTCCGCCGCCTCCCATACCGCCGCCACCGCCATAGCGTCGGCCACCGCCACCCATGCCCTCGTTGGCGTTGGCGGCATTGCCCATAGCCATAATGCGGTAGTCGTTTTTCATATACATACCGAAGAGGCGGCTGGTGTAGCGGTCCTTCGTGCCCACGCCCAGGTCGATGTTGACCATTGTACCACGGTTCATGCCAGCACGCAGACCGAAGTCGAGCACCGTCTGCTCATTGCCGTCGTCGATACCGGTGATACGGGCCAGGTCGCTCTTCTCATCGTAGGCGCGGATGCGCTCCACAATGTTGGCGGGCAGGTTCTTCAGGGCTGTCTGGGCATCGCCAAACTCCTTATTGTCCACCTTAATCTTACTCACCTGCTTGCCGTTGATCTTGATGTTGCCACTCTCGTCGACCTCGGCACCGGGGAGGCGCTTTACCAGCTCCTCAACGACGGAGCCTTCAGGGGTCTTAAAGGCGTCGGCATTATAAATCAACGTGTCGCCCTTCGTCTGCACGCGGGCGATGTTCTTCACCACCTCGATGCCCTTCAGCATCTTCGAGTCGGTCTCAATGGTAAGGGTTCCCAAGCGCTGGGGTTGTCCGCTGACGGTGATGTTACGGAACAAGGGCTTGTAGCCCACGTAGGTGACGCGCAACACAAATTGTCCATCTCTGGGGGCGTTGATCGAGAACTGTCCACTCAGATTGGTCACGCCATTGCTCACCAAAGCACTGTCCTGCCTGTTCAGCAGGGCAACGGTGGCTTGGATAACGGGTTCTTGCAATTCTTTGTCAATGACGGTACCACTAACGGTGCGCTGCGCTTGAACGGAGAGGGCCGCCTGCAGCATTACGGCCATCACGAGTAATAATCGTTTCATATTAACTAATATTGTAATTTCTACGCTTTATGACGAAAGGAGTATAAGAAGGTTTAAAAATTGCCAAAATAAATTTGGCTTTTCAAGCTTTTCTTCGTACCTTTGCAGCTACATTTCAATTAACTTACAAACTAATAAGCATTAGAAAATGTTGAAACCACTTAACAAGCACTTCGCTCCCAAGAGTGTGATGCCCGAAAAGGTCATCCAGTTTGGTGAGGGAAATTTTCTCCGCGCATTCGTGGATTGGATCATCTGGAACATGGACCAGAAGACAAATTTCAACGGCTCCGTCGTAGTGGTGCAGCCCTTGGCCAACGGCATGGTTGACTGGCTCAATGGGCAAGACTGCCTCTATCACGTGAACTTGCAGGGACGCGAGAACGGCAAGCCGGTGAACACCCTTGAGCGCATCGATGTCATCAGCCGTTGCCTCAACCCCTATTCGCAGAACGACGCGTACATGGCCCTGGCCGACCAGCCCGAGATTCGCTTCGTCATTAGCAACACCACCGAGGCCGGCATCGCCTTCGACCCCGAGTGCAAGCTCGACGACAAGCCCGCCGCCTCCTACCCCGGCAAGCTGGTGCAACTGCTCTATCGCCGCTATCAGACCTTCAACGGCGACCCCACGAAGGGACTCATCATCTTCCCGTGCGAACTTATCTTCCTCAACGGACACGTGCTGAAGGATTGCATCCGCAAGTACATCGACCTATGGCAGCTGCCCGAGGGCTTCCGCCAGTGGTTCGAGAATGCTTGCGGCGTCTATGCCACGCTCGTCGACCGTATCGTGCCGGGCTTCCCCCGCAAGGAGATTGCGCAGATTCAGGAGAAGATTGGCTATCGCGATAACCTGGTGGTTCAGGCCGAGAACTTCCACCTATGGGTCATCGAGGCCCCGAAGAGCGTGGAGCAGGAGTTCCCCGCCGACAAGGCTGGCCTGCATGTGCTCTTCGTGCCATCCGAGGAACCCTACCACAAGCGGAAGGTCACTCTCCTCAATGGCCCGCACACCGTGCTCTCGCCTGTGGCCTTCCTCAGCGGCGTGAACATTGTGCGCGATGCTTGCCAGCACGAGGTCATCGGCAAGTACATCCACAAGGTGCAGTTCGACGAGCTGATGCAAACGCTCGACCTGCCCATCGAGGAGCTGGAGAAATTCGCCAGCGACGTGCTGGAGCGCTTCGATAACCCCTTTGTCGACCACGCCGTTACGAGCATTATGCTCAATAGTTTCCCGAAGTTCCAAGCACGCGACCTACCCGGCGTGAAAACCTATCTGGAGCGCAAGGGTGAGCTGCCTCGTGGACTGGTGTTCGGACTGGCCGCCATCATCACCTACTACAAGGGAGGAAAACGGGCCGACGGTACCGAGATCACACCCAACGACGACCCGAAGATCATCGAATTGCTTCAGCAACTCTGGGCTACGGGCGACACGCAGAAGGTAGCCGACGGCGTGCTCGGCGCATCGTTCATCTGGCAGGAAGACCTCAACAAGGTGGCAGGCCTTAACGCCCTCGTGAAGCAGTATCTCGACCTCATTCAAGACAGAGGCATGCTGGAGGCCGTCAAAGCCATTCTTTGACTATAGAGCGAGGACTATAGACTGTAGACTGTAGACTATAGACTGTAGACTGTAGACTATAGACTGTAGACTATAGACTGTAGACTATAGACTGTAGACTGTAGACTATAGACTATAGATATTTTAAAAAGATGGGAAGTCTTGATGGCTTCCCTCTTTTTGTTTTCGCGCGTACGCGCATAATTAATGTCTAAAGTCTATCGTCTACAGTCTAAAGTCTATAGTCTAAAGTCTAGTCCATCATCTAAAGTCTATAAGGTTTTTTATGGGATAGGTGCTTCGTTATTCCAGCATTTCTTCGTACCTTTGCACCCAATTATGAAAAAGACATTGATTTTAGCGTGTCTTCTTGCCTTCATCCACACCTCGCTGTGGTCGCAAAATGATTCTACAAAGACCAAGAAGAAAGAACGCACGGTGGAACTGAGCGGCGAAGTCTACGACTCGTTCACCAAGGCAAAGGTGAAAGCCTTCATGACCCTGATGCGCCAAGAAGACAGCACCGTGGTCGACACGATGACGTGCTGGACCTGGAGCACCTCGTCGTACTACGAGTTCAAGGTGCCCGCCCGGAACGACGACTTTCTCATTCACGCCAAGGCCGAAGGCTACAACGACACCACGGTGGTGTACCATCTGCGACATATCGCCCGCAACTCATGGTTTGAGTTGCCCCGCATCCTCATGAAAAAGAAGCAACGCTCCGACGACGACATCTACAAAGATGTCGACCTGAACGGCGTGGTCATCACGGGCACGAAGGTGAAGCTGGCCTATCGTGGCGACACCCTCGTCTACAACGCCTCGGCCTTCAACATGCCCGAAGGCTCGATGCTCGACGGACTCATCCGCCAAATGCCCGGCGCGGAACTGAAGGATAACGGCGACATCTACATCAACGGCCGAAAGGTGGACTACCTCACCCTGAACGGCAAGGATTTCTTCAAAGGCCAGAACAAGGTAATGCTCGACAACCTACCCTACTACACCGTGAAGGAGCTGAAGGTCTTCGACAAGTCGACGAAGCAAAGCGAGCTCATTGGGCACGACGTGCAGAAGAAGGACTACGTGATGGATGTGCAACTGAAGCGTGAGTACAACCGTGGCATCATGGGCAACATCGAGGGAGGCATCGGCACCGACCGCCGCTATCTGGGGCGCCTATTCAGCCTCTATTACGATGACCACTCGCGCGTCTCAATCTTTGGAAACACCAACAACGTGAATGAGACTCACCCCCCAGGAAGCGAGGGCGAGTGGAGCCCCTCGGCGATGCCCCAGGGTCTGCAATCGAGCAAACAGACGGGCCTTCACCTGGCCACGGAAGACGAGGACAAGAACTGGGAGGATGGCCTCGACGCCACCTTCGATTGGAACGATGCCGACGACTGGAGCCGCACCACCAGCGAGCGCTTTGCCTCGGGCGGCAACATCGTGAGCGGCTCGGAAACGTGGAGCCGCCAAAAGAGTTTCAACTTCTCGGTCAACAATTTCTTCCAGGCGAGAAAGCCCATAACCCTCTGGGGTAGTCTGAACGCCAACTATAGCAATGGCCACCGAAACACCAACCGACAGGACAGCACCTATCGTGACGCCATCATCAACCGCACGCTCAACGATGGTCTGAACCGCTATCGCACGCTCAACCTCAGTGGCGACATCGGCATCTACCATAAGTTCGCATGGGGCGACTACCTCTCGTTCAACTTCTCGGGAAACTACTCACGTCAGAAGCCGAGCGAAAGTTGGAGCCTGAACCGCACCTACTATGCCGTGAACGACTCCACCGACGTGCGCCATAACTACAACGACAACCACTCGGAGAGCTACAACTACCAGGCCAGCTTCGGCTATACCCTGCAGCTGCTCAACAGGTGGTTCATCAGCACCAATGCCAGGTATTCCCAGTCGCTCAACAAGAACAACAACGACCTCTACCGCCTCGACTGGCTCAGCCCCTCTCAATCCTCCCAAAATGGAGAAGCGAGGGCACTCGACTGGTTGCCCTCCACCTTCGACGCCCTGCTGATGGCCCTCGACCACGACAACAGCGACCGTCAAACACAGCTCGACCGCACCTTCAGCGGCAGCATCAATCTGGACCATTCGGGCGAGAAGGATTTCTTCAGCATCTCGCTCCGCACAAGCAATCCCCACGAGCGCCTGCACTATCGCGACCGCGAGCTTGACACCATTGCCAAGCGTAGTTACGTCGACATCCAGCCCAGCATCAACTGGCATCGCTGGGGAATAAAGAAAGGACTCAACCAGCTGGGCTACAACATGAGCATGAGCCGCCCCTCGCTGTCGAGCCTCATGCCCGTTGACGACACCACCAACCCGCTCATCACGCGCATCAACAACCCTGAACTGAAGAACACCCTCAACCACTTCGCCAACATGGGGTTCCAGTTCAACAACGACTCCACGCGCCACTTCCTGAACATCATGCTGGGCGGCGGCCTCACCCAGCACGCCATCGGCACGCGCACCATCTACAACACCACCACGGGCGCCTACACCTTCAAGCAAGACAATATCGAGGGCAACTGGAACGGGACGCTCAGTACTTCCTACGAGCAGCCCCTCGACAGTGCCAAGCGCCTCACCCTGCAGCAGCACTTCGATGTGAACTATAATCACTCGGTCGATTTCCCCGTGCAGTATGTTGTGGCGGTGCCACAACACACCCAACCAGAAAAGAGCACCGTGCACAATTGGAATGTTCATGAGAAACTGGGGCTGGAGTACCAGCGCGACAAGCTCACCGTGGGCATCAGCGGCGAGGTGAACTGGCGACGCTCCACCAGCAGCCGCGAGGATTTCGAAAGCATCTCGGCCTTCGACTACAGCTACGGCGGACGCCTGCGCTACACCATCCCCTGGCTAAAAGTAAACTTGGCCACCGACATCCGCATGTTCAGCCGACGCGGCTACCAGAGCGAGATGATGAACACCGACGACTTGGTGTGGAATGCCGAGTGCTCGCGCTCGTTCTTCAAAGAGAAGTTCACACTGAAGCTCACCGCCTTCGACCTCCTGCACCAGCTATCCTCAACCCAGTACAGCGTGAACGCCCAGGGACGCACCGAGACATGGAACAACTGCATCCCCCGCTACGTCATGCTGTCGGCCATCTACCGTTTTACTGGGAAAAAGAAACAATAGTCGGCTCCCACAGATGTCGGTCCATGTCCACGTTTCCGTTGGGCTTGAACGTCACCCCTTCCTCTTCCAGCAATGTGCGCTGGCGACTCCATCCCGGTGCCGTGCGCCCCGCTATGGTCACCACGCGGTGACAGGGCAGCTGCTCGGCGCCTGGTGTATAGCGCAGCGTGCGACCCACCATGCGCGGATGACTGGGCCAGCCCGCCAGCGCGGCGATGATGCCGTAGGTGGTGACGCTGCCACGGGGAATCTGCGCCACGATGTTCAGCACGTCGTCGCGAAAAGCGCGTGCCTGCTCGGGCGTCATCCTGTCGGGATAGTCGTGCATCACTTCACCGTCACCTTCAATGGCTGGCGCACCTGTCGCAACGTCCAATCTATGCGCTGCTGCCACTCAGCCATGGTGCGCACGTCGAATTTCGACCATGCCGAGCCGAAATAATACGTGTAGCGCTCTCCTTTATAGTTATTGGCAATGCCCACGGCGTGACCCTCGTTGCCCCCGCCGGGCTGAGCCAAGGGCATCAGCTTCGTCTCCACGCCTCCCTTGGGATAAAGCGTAGCCACGAAGAGCTGACAGTTGTTCACACGGGGATTGTCGGTGGGGTCGGCGTATGCCACGTAGTCATTCTTCAACACCACGCTCGTCTTGTCTTCCGAATGAATCACCACACCCGATGCCAGCGGAGCAGGCTGGCGCAGATTGGTGTACCAAACGGTGCAGCGGTTGAAATTCTGCCCCTTGTCGAGCGAGATGATACGGTGCTCGGTAATACTATCATTTCCAAAGAGTTTCTTCTCGTAGTTGAGCAACACCGTGGTGCGCAGCGGACCGTTATCGAGCACCTCATAGTCTTTAAAGCAATAGGGATACACCAGTTCGCCACCCTGCATCAGCGCCGGTGTGCCACATCCCAGCGTAGCCCCCACCTTGTAGAGGTCCATGCCGCGGCCATGGTCATGATGGTACGAGATGGTGCGATAGAGCGAGTCGCCCTTCTGCCTGTTTTCGCGGCGCAGCTGCTCCACGGTGGGCATCATCACCACATCCTCGGTCCAGTAGCGTTGCTCCACCACCAGTTCGGGCGTGTTCTTCGACCATACGTCGATGCCATAGCTGCGCTCGCCAGTGCGTTGCAGGGCAGGGCCATAAACGCGATAGGCGCCGCGGTCGTTCTCCCAGGCATAGTCGTCCTTGCGCTCAGGATAGATGCGCCCATAGCACACCGTGCGGTAGTTCTGGGGCATACCCTTGCGGATGACGAGCGTGAGCGTAGCATGCGGACTCACCCCTGCTTCGACGAGCAGCTTGCCGTCGTAGCTCAGCTGATAGGGAATCTCCAGCCCCGCAGGATCGCTCACGATGAACTGGCGACCGCCCTTTATGCCCAGACGTGCAAAGATGTCCTCGGCATCCAGCTCCACCACCTGATGGCGGAACTCATCGCTCTCATTGCTGATGGCGACAGTGACGGTAGCCCCTTCGGAGGCCGTCTCATACCTCAGATGCTCACAGGCTGCCAGCAGGAAAGCACCCACGCCGAAGTTGGCTTGCGAATGGGCGTCGACGGTTTTCGTGGGGTCGGGCTTCTCGCCAATGGGCTGCACAAAGCCCACGCTACCATCCTCTTGCAAGGCCGTCGTCGTCAGATAGTTCCACGCCTTCTCAATCACGGGCACAAAGGTGTCGTGGTCGAGCAAGCCGTTGTTCACGCCCCACAGCATGCCGTAAGTGAAGAAGGCGGTGCCGCTGGTCTCGGGGCCTGGTGCATCCTCCTCGCAGAGCATCGACCGGCTCCAGTAGCCGCCAGGACGCTGCACACGGGCCACGCCCTGTGCCAGCTCGCGGAAGCGCTGCACAAAGAAGTCGCGGTGGCTATAGTCCTTTGGCATATCGGCCAGCACCTTGGCCAGGCCGGCCAGCACCCAGCCGTCGCCACGTGCCCAGAAGCTCTTGCCGCCACTGGTGGTCTTCACCTTGGGGAAGATATACTTGGCATCGCGGTAGTAGAGCTGCTCGTCCTTGTCGTACATCAGCTCGTCGGCCCACCAGTAGTTGTCGTAGAGCTTGTCGAGATACTTCACCTCGCCCGTGGTCTTGTAGAGCTTGGTGAAGACGGGCATCACCATGTAGAGCGCGTCGGCCCACCACCAGAAATCGTTCTGTGGCTGGCGCACCTCATAGTCCATCACCTCCAAAGCTCGCTCAATGCGGAAGGGTTGGGGGTTGATTTCATACATGTCCAGATAAGTCTGGAAGCAAATCTGCCAGTCGCCGAAGAGCACGTAGTCCATGCCCTCTCCATACTGCTTGTACTTCCACTTCGAGGGGTCCTTCTCGCGTGCGCCCATCCACTTGTTGTGACGCGCCCACTGCTCGCTGTAGTCCATCCAGCGTGCCACGCCCAACAGGCGATAGGCCTCCATGTTGCCGGTGTGATAGGCGGCCTCGTCCCAGAACGAGCGCACTCGCGGCGAGTGCGTCCGCTGCCAAAAGTCGTTCACCTTCGTAATCATCTCAATGGTGCTCATGGGGCGCGGTTCGGGGCGCTTCTTGCGGGCACGTGCCGAGGCGGCGGTGGCCATCAGAGCCATCACCAGCACCAGCAGAATCAGTCTTATTTGTCTCATCATTCAGGGGTTTTTAGTTGTTATGGTGCAAAGGTACGAAAAGGCAGGCAAAAAACGAAATAAAAACACGACAAAATGATGGCACCGACAGATTTTTCTAAGCCGTGCGCACAGCATGATTTCAAACGGTGCCGCTTTTCAAAAAAATCTCGTACGAGATTTTTTCAAAAGTCGTTGACTTTTTTCAAAAAATCGTTACCAAAATTTCGGGGGGCACCCGGAAATGAAAAGAAAAGCAACTTTCCCTTTGCATTTCCCTTGTTTTTTCGTAATTTTGCAGCGTCATCCCGGAGTATTACGCGAATTTCAGTTTATAGAAAAAAGAAACAGAATATGAAAATAAAAAAAACTACGCTCGGAAGGCCCCTCGCGCTGTTCCTGGCACTATTCCTGTGCGCCGCCGCCTCGGCTGCACGCCTGGTGGACTATACCGACAAAGTGGGCGGCGCCTGGTGCGACGATGCCGCCTTCTGGGCCATCTCCGGCAATCATGGGAGCGGCCTGCTGCAGTGCGACACCTGGTCGTCGCGCGGCAGTCGCGATGGCAGCGACATGGAAACACCTTTCATGGAGTACTGGATTGACAATGGCGCGGGGCCGCTGGCCGACGCGCAGATACGCCATCTGCCCATCAGTGGTCTGCCAGCAGGACAGTACACGGTGCGCATGCGGGTGCGCTGCTACGACGAGAGTGGAACGGGCACCCCCGCTGGCGACATCAAGCTGGTGGCCAACGGCGCCAGCATCAGCGTGATGGAAGGGGCCGACATAGGCGACTATAACGGTCAGCAGTACACCTGCGGCGATTTCGCCCTGGAGTGCACCGTAGACGAGGGGGGACAGCTCGACTTCGGCATCGACGTGGCCAATGCCACCTACTGCAACTGGGTGGCGTGGAAGGATGTGGAACTCTATTATCACGACACCACCGAGAAGCCCAAGGTGATTGCCACGGGCACCTACTACCTGCGCCACCACGCCACAGGACGCTATCTCATCGGCGGCGGCATCTATGGCACCCATGCCGTGCTGGGAGAGCACGCCCTGCCGATAGAGTTTACACAACTGGATGAGAACGTCTTTGCCATCGACTGCGGATTCAGCAATACCGGCAGCACAGGCTACCTGGCCATCACTGACGAGGGTGACGTCTTTACCGACATCGACTTCCAGCAGCCATGGATCATTGAGAAAGGCAACGATGGTGCCTACACCTTGAGCTCGGAATGGGGAACCTATCTGGGGAGCGACGTAGATGAATTTTATGTGATGGGCGTGATTGAGGATGGCACCGACGAGGCCGTGCAATGGGACCTGCTCACCAAGGAGGAAATGCTCACTGCCCTGCTCACCGCCAACACCGACAATCCCGCCGACGCCACCTTCCTCATCAGCAACGCCCGCTTCGACCGCAACTACAAGAACAGCGAGTGGGAAGGGAGCCGCATCGACCTGGGAGGCTTGGAAGAGAACTGGTGCGCCGAAGCATGGAACAGGAACTACGACATCTACCAAATACTGGAGAACATTCCCAATGGGCGCTACCGCCTGACGGTGCAGGGCTTCTACCGCTGGAACAACAACGGCCAGAACACCAACTGGACGGCTCGCCAAGCTTATGAAAACGGCACTGAGCAGCTGTATGCCATGCTCTATGCCGGCGACCAGAGCACTCCCTTGCAGAGCATTGCCAGCGAGCTGGAGCAGATACAGCTTTGGGGACTGCCAGGAGGCGACGCCGACCTGCCCTACAGCATGACCGAGGCATCGTGGGCCTTCAGTTACGGACTCTATGCCAAGAACAGGGTGGAGGTGGACGTGACCAACCACGAACTGAAGATAGGACTGCGCAAGGAGCAGCAGGACGGCGTGGACTGGACCATCTGGGACAACTTTGAACTGACGCTGCTGCAGGCGGGCAACAACGCCGACTACAACCCCAGCGGCAAGGATGACGATGACGAGCTGGACTACGACAAGGCCACATGGGACAATCCCCTCGACGTGACAAGCCTCATCACGAATGCCAACTTCAACAGCCAGCGGGGATGGAAGGGCTATCCAGGCATTGGAGGCAACAGCGAGAACCCCTGCGCCGAAGCATACAACAAGACTTTCGACGTGTATCAGACGCTGAACGACGTGCCCGACGGCTGGTACAGACTGCGGGCACAGGGCTTCTATCGCTACGGGTCGTATGAGTACGAGCAGCACAAGTCGTACTATGGCGGCGGTTGGGAAGAGAACGATGCCAACAACGTCTACGCCATGTACACCATCCCCTATGCCATCATCAGCCATCAACTGGGCATAGAGCGAGGGTTGGCACACCTCTATGCCAACCATGTGGAGCAGGAACTGCCATCGCCCTTCAGCAGCGCCCACGAGGAATACACCCATGCCGATGACATGGAGACCGAGTTCGGGTGGGTGGTCAACTCACAATGGGGAGCCAGCGAGGCTTTCACGGCCGGAGAGTTCCCCGTGGAGCTGATGGTGCCCGTGGTGGGCGGCCAGCTGCGACTCGGCGTGAAGAAGGGCCTGGGCTATAAATACGACTGGAGCGTCTGGGACAACTTCCAGTTGGAATACCTGGGAAAGGACAGGTTTGAATATGTCGCCGAGCTAAACGCAGAACAGACCAGTATCACCATGGCCCGTGGCGAGGAGCGACAGCTGACGGTGGAGGTGCTGCCCGCCAACGCTTCGAACTGTCAGCTGCAATGGACATCGAGCAACCCGGGCGTGGTAAGCATCGACAGTAAGGGCGTGGCCACCGCCAAGGGCGACGGACAGGCCACCATCACCGTGCGCGCACTGGGCAGCCAGGGACAGATGGTGACGACGACCATC
Source organism: Prevotella sp. (assembly GCA_017619275.1). Classification (GTDB taxonomy): domain Bacteria; phylum Bacteroidota; class Bacteroidia; order Bacteroidales; family Bacteroidaceae; genus Prevotella. The sequence continues at coordinate 24,341 of JAFZSR010000109.1, forward strand.
AACGTGCAGGTGAGCACCGCCAGCGTCACGGCTGCCCGCCTGGTCATCAACGAGATTCAGGTGTCGAACCTCGACATGTTCCTCGACCGCTCGCTCAACTACGGTGGCTACGTGGAACTCTACAATCCCACCAGCCGAGGCATCTCGCTCGATGGACTCTACGTGAGCGACGATGCCAGCGACCTGACGAAGCATCGGCTGACCAGCTACAGTGGTGCCGTGCCCGCCAAGGGCTTCGGCATCATCTGGTTCGACCACGCTACAAGTAATAACGGGCAGGTGGACTTCAAACTCAACATGGACGGCGGCACCATCTACATCAGCGACAGCAGCGGCAAGCTGCTGGCCAGCCAAAGCTATCCCCCAGCTGTGAGCCGCACCAGCTATGCACTTACCACCGACGGAGGCAATGAATGGGGAGTGACGGCCCACCCCACCCCTGGAGCCAGCAATGCGGGAAGCGGCACATTCCTCAGCCCCGACAACTTCGAGCGTCTGCCCATGCCCGAGCTGAGCCACGAGTCGCAAGTGTTTACCACGCCCTTCACGCTCACGGCCAATGTTCCTGCTGGTGCCACACTGCGCTACAGCACCGACGGCACCACGCCCACCGACAGCAACGGACAGCTATATACCGACGGCATCAACATCGCGGGCACCACCGTGGTGCGCATGCGTCTCTTCCAGGATGGACTGCTGCCCAGCGCCGTGAAGACGTGCTCCTACATCCTGCGCGACAAGGACTACATGCTGCCCGTGCTCTCTGTGGTGGCCAACCCCGACCATCTCTACAGCGATTCCATTGGCGTCTTCGTCACGGGCGAGAATGGCGTCAATGGCAGCGGCATCGACTTCCCCTGCAACTGGAACATGGACTGGGACCGCTTGGCCGCCTTCAACTACATCACCGCCAGCGGCGACTCGGTGCACAGCCAAGAGGTGGCGCTCACGCGCTTTGGAGGATGGAGCCGCTCGTGGTATCCCTACAACTTCAAGCTGAAGGCGCAGAGTCTCTATGAAGGACAGAGCTATCTCACCTTCCCGTTCTTCCCCAACAAGCCCTACCAGCGCAACAAGGTGCTGCAGGTGCGCAATGGTGGTAACGACCTGCTATGCCGTATCAAGGATGCTGCCCTGCACAACATCATCATCAGCAGCGGTCTGCATCTCGACTGTCAGGACTATATGCCCGTGCACACCTTCATCAACGGACGGTACATTGGCATGCTCAACATACGCGAGCCGAGCAATAAGCACATGGGCTATAGCAACTACGGACTCGACACCGACGAGATGGACCAGATGCGTCTGGGCGGAGGCGTTGAGGTGAACGTGGGCTCGGCCGAAGCCTTCACGCGTTGGCGCGAACTTTCCCGTCAAGCGGCCAACGAAAACGTGTACCAGCAGATTTGCGACATGGTTGACATCGACGAGTTCGTCAACTACATGGCCACGCAGATGTTCCTGGGCGGCGACGACTGGCCCGGCAACAACTGCAAAGCGTTCAAAGGATGGGACAGCAAGTTCCACATCGTGCTCTTCGACATCGACCAGGCCCTGCGCTACGATACCTACGCTTTCCAGCACATCATGAACAACCGCAATGTGCCGCTGGTGTCGATCTTCCTCAACATGCTCAACAACGACCGCTTCCGCCGACAGTTCGTTGACACGTACAGCATCGTAGCCGGCAGCGTCTTTGACCCCGACCGCTGCGCAGCCATCATCGACCGCATCTCGGCCGAGATGGACCCCGCGCTGGCATTCGAGAACCTGTCGACACAGCCCACCGCCGACTACATGAAGCAAGTCCTCACAGCACAGCGGCGCGACAAGATGATGGAAGGACTGCGCAACTGGTCGAGGGCACAAATCAATACGCCCGCCCAGCGCGTAGTGCTGAATAGCAATATCGGCGCCGCACAGCTGCAGGCCAACGGGCTGGTGATCCCGATGGCACGATTCAACGGCACCCTCTTCGCCCCCTGTACCCTCACCGCCTCGGCTCCCGAAGGCTACGTCTTCAAAGGATGGCAGGAGGCCGACGGCACCATGCTGGCCACTACGCCCAATCTCACCATCGACCACCGTGGCGACCTGACGCTAACAGCCGTCTTTGAGCGGATGGATTCCGACGCCGACCTGCTGCAGCAGTTGGCCATGCCCGTGAAAGTGAACGAGGTGAGCGCCGGAAACGACATCTATGCCAACGAATACTTCAAGCGCAACGACTGGCTGGAACTCTACAATAACACCGATCAGCCCATCGACGTGGCCGGCCTCTACGTGAGCGACGACCTGGACGAGCCGCTGAAATTCCAAATTCCACAGAGCAGTCTGCTCAACACCGTCATCCCCGCTGGCAGTCACCTAATCCTTTGGGCCGACAAGCTGGAGAGCCAATCGCAAATCCACGCTAATTTCAAGCTGGGCAACGACGACGGTCAGATGGTGGTGGTGAGCAGTAGCGATGCCTTTGTGGCCAACAACAGCAGCTACTTCAGCCAGCATCCCAGCATGCATGCCTTCGTGGACGGTATGACCTACAATGCCCATAGAGGCGATGAGAGCGTGGGACGATTCCCCGATGGCGGTGCCGATTTCTACTTGATGACGCGCCCCACCATCGAACGCACCAACCGAGTGCTCACTACCGACCAGCTCATAGGCCACGACCAGAATCTGATGAAGACCCAAACCGCCTCGTTCCAGCTGCAGCTGGCAAAGGGATGGAACTGGACGTCGCACATCCTGCAAGCGCCCATCGCCGTCGACGACCTGAGCAGCCATGCAGAGCGCATCGTGGGCCAGCAGCATGAGGCCATCCGCGAGGAGCGGCTCGGCATGACCGGCACGCTGCGCCAGCTGGTGGCTGGAAATCTGTATAAGGTGCAGATGAGCCAGACTGACACCTTCGACAGCGATGCACCACAGTGCACAGGCCAGCAGCCGCTGACCCTGCAAACGGGCTGGAACTGGATTGGCTATCCCTGCAACGGCATGCAGACCCTGACGGCAGCGTTGGCTGGCAGTCCCGTGGAAGAGGGCGACCAGCTGATCGGTCAGGACGGATTCGCCACCTACGGAAAGAACGGATGGACGGGCACCCTCTCGGCCTTTGAAACCGGAAAGGGATACCTCTACAAGTCGGCATCGGTCAAGAGCTTGCGCTTCAACGCCCCCAGCGTGGCAGTGAACATGAGCCGCCAGCTTGCCCCCAGCGCCTTGGCTCAGCGCTATGGCGTTGACAAGCATGCCCACCCCAATGTGATGGGACTGATAGCCCAACTGCAGACCGAAGACGGCCAACCACTCGACGCCGACCGCTTCACCCTTTTGGCCTACAGCGCCGACGAGTGCAGAGGATTCAGCAAGACGGCCGACGGCCTGCTCTGGCTGACCACCTACGGACAGGGTGGCGAGGACATCGTCTACCGCGCCGTCGACCGCCTCGACGACACCGTCTACGCGTTGAACGTCACGACGAACGACAATAGTAACAACGCGCAGCCCACGTTCAACGTTCAACGTTCAACGTTCAACGTCTTCACTCCTGGCATCAACGGAACCGTGGAGCAGCCAGTGGTGCTCAGCCTGGCTGGCGAAGTGCTGGTGGAACCCACCAACATAGGCGAAATAGCTTTGAACGCCAAAGGCTCGGCCACAGCCGTGGGCTACTACAGCCTCAGCGGCGTCTTCCTTGGTTGCCATGCCGCCAAACTGCCAGCTGGCATCTACATGGTGAAATACGACAACGGCAACTATCGTAAGCTCAAGATTGAAAATTGATGTTTTAAAGCCAGAAGAGAAATTACTGATATGAAGCACATCCTTATATCCCTTGTCATCAGCCTTTCGGCTTTTAGTGGCGCCACGGCGCAAGACGTCATTGACATCGTCTACTCGTCGGGCCTAGCCAAGGTGACTATCCCTTCCAATGTGACTGACGTGACTTACACCGTCGAAGGCGCCCATGTGGTGGTGAACTCGGGCACTACCAGCCGCGAGTACACCTACCGTCTGTCGGGGAGTTCCAGCAACGGTTCCTTTACCCTGAACGGCTCTTATAAGCTCACCCTCCAGCTGGCGGGTGTCAAGCTCACCAGTATCAAGGGCGCTGCCATCGACATCGAGTGCGGCAAGCGCATCGCCGTGGAACTGGTGGACGGCACCGAGAACACCTTGGTCGACAAGGTGGACGGCACGCAGAAGGCCGCGCTCTACTTCAAAGGACATCCCGAGTTCAAGGGCGGCGGCACGCTCAACGTCACGGGGCGCACCAAGCACGCCATCGCCGCCAAGGAGTACATTGAGCTGAAGAAATCGACTGGTTTCATCAACGTGCTCGGCGCCGTCAGCGACGGCATCCACTGCGGCAAGGGCATCCCCGATGCCGAGAAGAACTATTTCCTGATGCAGGGCGGCACGGTGAACATGCAGTCGGTACAGGGCGATGGCATCGATGCCGACGACTATGGCACCGTGCGCATCGAGGGCGGTGCACTGAGCATCAACCTGGGTGCCGATGCCACTGGACTCGACGCCGACAGCATCGTGGCCATCAGTGGCGGCGCCGTGAACATCAGCATCGACGGAGCCGACAGCGAGGCCATCCGTGCCTGTCATTCCGTTAACATCAGTGGCGGCAGCATCAACGTGTTGGTGAATGGCGACGGCTCCAAAGGCATCAAGGCCAAGAAGGCCGAGGGCGACGCCACCGTCGTCGATGGAGGTTTGCTCGCCATCAGTGGCGGCACCACCAGCATCGAGGTGGCGGGAGGTAATTTCACCGATGCCGATGGCGAGCAAAACAGATGCATGGCCGTCAGTGTCGATGCCAACATGACGCAGACTGGCGGCAGTGTGAGCCTCACGGCTATGGGACCGCAAGCCAGCACTTTCAACGTGAAGGGAACCGACGACCGCCGTGCCGGCGAGTGGTTGGCCATCCGCACGCCTTGGGTGGTCAACGCACGCAACTACCAGTACGACATGAGCGTCTATGCCGTGGTGGAGGATGAGGACGGGCAGCGCCTCAACGCTTACGACCAGGTGGCCGTGGGAGCCTTCCAGGCCGACGATTGCGTGGGCTATGGCGTGTTCCAAACTACGGCTTACGGCGTGCTGCGCATCCACAGCAATAGCGTCGAGGCCACGCCCATCAGTTTCCGCCTCTACAACTATGCTGCCGATGGCACTATCACCGAGCTGGAGGTGAACCAGACCGTTGTCTTCGCCCCCGATGCACTTGTAGGTTCGCCCTCCACTCCCCTCGTACTGAAGATGAAAAAAGAAGAGCAAAACGCCATCAACGACGTGCTACGCTCACCGGTCTTCAACGAGCGAAAAACAATCAACGTGAATGGACAGCGCATCGGTTCCGCTCGGCGCGGCATCATCATCGAGAGAAGCGCCGACGGCACTGTGAGGAAAATAATAAGTGATAAGAAATAATCGGACAAGATGAAATTCATTGCCATCATTCCAGCGCGCTACGCTTCGACGCGCTTCCCTGGAAAGCCCCTGGCCATGCTGGGCGGCAAGCCAGTGATACAAAGAGTTTACGAGCAGGTGAGCAACATGTCACTTGAGGCATGGGTGGCCACCGACGACGACCGCATCCGCCAGGCTGTGGAGGCCTTTGGCGGTCGCTGCGTGATGACGCGTTCCGACCATAAGAGCGGCACCGACCGCATAGAAGAGGCGGCTCAACTCATCGGCACCGATGCCGACGTCATCATCAATGTGCAGGGCGACGAGCCTTTCATACAGCCGTCGCAGTTGCATACGCTTATGCACCTCTTCCTCAACGACCCACAGACGCAGATTGGCACCATCGGCAAACCCTTCGACACGATGGAGGCCGTGGAGAACCCCAACTCGCCCAAGATCGTGACCGACGTCAATGGCTATGCCCTCTACTTCAGCCGCAGCATCATTCCCTTTGTGCGCGGCAGCGAGCGCAGCCAGTGGCTCGCAGAGTTCCCCTTCGTCAAGCACCTCGGCATCTATGCCTACCGCCGCGAGGTGCTCCACGCCATCACCCAGCTGCCGCAGAGTCCGCTCGAAAAGGCCGAGAGCCTGGAGCAACTGCGCTGGCTGCAAAACGGGTTCCGCATCAAAGTGGGACTCACCGACGTGGAGACCGTAGGCATCGACACCCCCGACGACCTGCGCCGTGCCGAGGAATGGCTCGCCAAGAAAAATGATAAGTGAAAAGTGATCAATGATGAAAGACTGCATTCTCATCCTTAGCGGCGGCATGGACTCGGTGACGCTGCTCCACGACTACCAAGCGCGCATCGCCCTGGCCGTGACCTTCGACTATGGCTCGAAGCACAACGCCCGCGAGATTCCCTTCGCCCGTCTGCACTGTCAGCGGCTGGGCATCGAGCACATGGTGCTCCCTCTGTCCTTCATCGGGCAATACTTCGAAAGCTCGCTGCTCATTGGCGGCGCCGACATCCCCGACGGCCACTATGCCGACGACAACATGCGCAGCACCGTGGTGCCCTTCCGCAACGGCATCATGCTTAGCGTGGCCGTGGGCCTGGCCGAGAGCCGGGGGCTGCAGCACGTGATGATGGCCAACCACAGCGGCGACCACACCATCTATCCCGACTGCAGACCGGAGTTTGTGGAGGCCTTCAGCACTGCCGCACAGGCTGGCACCTTCCCTGGCATCACCCTGCTCACGCCCTACACGCATTTGACGAAGGCCGACATTGCTCGCCGAGGCAAGGAACTGGGCATCGACTACAGCGAGACTTGGTCGTGCTACAAGGGCGGCGACCACCACTGCGGCACCTGCGGCACCTGTGTGGAGCGCCGTGAGGCATTGGCCGAGGCTGGCGTGGACGACAAAACCGTTTATATTGAAATTGAGAGTTGAGAAACAAATGAAACTATACAGCGACAAAGAGCTGGCCGCCATCCTCGACCAGCCCATCTTCCACCAGATTGGCCAGGTAGCCGACGAGATGGGTGTGGAATGCTATGTGGTGGGCGGCTATGTGCGCGACATCTTCCTGCAGCGCCCCAGCAACGACATCGACGTGGTGGTGGTGGGCAGCGGCATTGAGGTGGCCACGCGCCTGAAGAAGCTGCTGGGCCGCCGCGCCCATCTGAGCGTATTCAAAAACTTTGGAACGGCACAAGTAAAAATGGGAGAGATGGAGGTGGAGTTCGTGGGCGCTCGCCGCGAGAGCTACAGCCACGACTCGCGCAAGCCCATCGTGGAGGACGGCACGCTGGAGGACGACCAGAACCGCCGCGACTTCACCATCAACGCCATGGCCATCTGCCTGAACAGCGAGCGCTTCGGCCAACTGGTGGACCCCTTCAACGGACTGGCCGACCTGGAGGACGGCATCATCGCCACGCCCCTCGACCCCGAGGTGACCTTCAGCGACGACCCCCTGCGCATGATGCGCTGCGTGCGCTTTGCCACGCAGCTCAACTTCCAGATTGAGGATGCCACCTTCGAGGCGCTGGAGCGCATGGCCGACCGCATCACAATCGTCAGCATGGAGCGCATCTCAGTAGAGCTGAACAAAATCATGCTCTCCCCCACCCCCAGCCGCGGCTTCGTCGACTTGCAGCGCGCCAGTTTGCTGCAACTCATCCTACCCGAGGTGGCCGCCCTCGACATCGTGGAGCAGAAAAACGGCCGCGCCCACAAGAACAACTTCTACCACTCGCTGGAGGTGCTCGACAACGTAGCTAAAAAAGAACCCACCCCCAACCCCTCCCGTACGGGAGGTGAGCTTGGTCAGATTGCTCCGCAGCAGGACTATACAAACGCCCCTCCCGTTCGGGAGGGGTTGGGGGGGGGTTCCATTCTCTATCTCCGCTGGGCTGCCCTGCTGCACGACATTGGCAAGACGAAGAGCAAGCGCTGGGATGCTTTAGCCGGATGGACCTTCCACAACCATAATTATTTGGGCATGAAGATGGTGGCTCCCCTCTTCCGCCGCCTCAAGCTACCCATGGGCGCAGAGATGCACTATGTGGAGAAGCTGGTGGAGCTGCACATGCGCCCACAGGCCATTGCCGACGACGAAGTGACCGACTCAGCCGTGCGCCGTCTGCTCAGCGATGCCGGCGACGACATCGACGACCTGATGACGCTCTGCGAGGCTGACATCACCAGCAAAAACGAGGTGAAAAAGAAAATCTTCTTGGAGAATTTCCGCCTGGTGCGCGAGAAGCTGGCCGACCTAAAGGAGAAGGACTACAAGCGACTGCTGCAGCCCGTCATCGATGGCAACGAAATTATGCAGCTCTTCAATCTGAAGCCCTCGCGCGAGGTGGGCGTGCTGAAGCAGTTCCTCAAAGATGCCGTCCTCGACAACCGCGTACCCAATGAGCGCGAGCCCCTCATGCAGCTGCTGATGGAGAAGGCAGAGGAAATGGGGCTACCCACCCCCATCCCCTCCCGTGCGGGAGGGGGGCTTATATAGTCTTGCAGCAACAAAGTCTAACAAAACTCTCCCGTGCGGGAGGGCCCTTATATAGTCATACATCGGCAAAGTCTAACCAAACTCCCCCGTGCGGGATGAGGATAGTCTTGCAGCGGCAAAGTCTAACCAAACTCCCCTCCCGTACGGGAGGGGTTGGGGGTGGGTTTGTTGGGGCTGGGTTTGTAGGGGGTGGGGTTATTCCGCCGCCTCGTCGTAGAGGCGCTCCACTTCGTCCATCCACACCTTGCCATCCACCACTACGCACTTCACGCGGTTCTTGCCTTTCCAGCTACCGTCGTAGAACTCATATTCATACCACAGGCCGTCCTCGGTACTTACGCTCACTACCCTCGTGCCCTCGCCCAGGCCGTCGTTCGAACTGGTGCGGAAGAGCCAGACGGCATAGCCCTCGCCATCGTACTCGTAGGCCTCGCGCAACTGATTGAGCAGCCGCTCGGTGCAGTGTTCCTTTAGGAAATCTTCCTCGCCATACTTGTAGTTGTTATACATGTCGGTGATGAAGGCTTTCACTTTCTTCTGCTCCTTGTCGAGAGCGTCCTGCAGTTTCGAGCCGTCGTCCTTGATGTACTTGATGCTGCGCGTGATGATGTTCTTTCCATAATCCTCCTCGTCGATGGTGCACTTCAGCCAATTGTCGTGGCTGTCCTTATTGGCAAAGCTGATTTTCACGGCGGGTCCTCCTTCCACCTCGTCGAAGTGTACCACCTCCGTACGCTTGGTGTGGGTGATACGGCCGTCTTCGCCACGGGTGAACTCATAGGTGATGGAGTTGCCCGTGCGGTTGGTCGAGATGTACTGTTCGGGCCGGGGCATAATGTCTTGGCCATAGTCGAACATCGTCACCCAGGGGTCGTCGCTATACCACTGAATCTCGGTGATGCGGCCAACGGCATCGCGCGGCAGGTTGGCCACCTCGGGCTTGCCGTTAACGATGCGCGTCATGCTGATGAGGTATGCTTCATTGTCGAAGCTGAAGGTGACGTCGGGCCGGTTCTTCTCTGAATAGACAACGGACTGAACCTTTCCGTAGAGGTCGAAGAGGGCCATATCGGGCGAGCGATAGAAATGTTCGACTTCCTCAACTTCCTCCTCGTCCGCTTCCTCCTCGTCTACTTCTTCTTCCATTGCCTCAGCCTGTTCCTTATTACTCTTGTCTTTGTTGCCGCAAGAAGTTGCTGTGGCCAAAGCGAATATGGCGGCCACGGCCATCACGTAGTACTTCTTTTTCATCGTTCCGTTATGTTGTTTTTTCTTTATTAACGAACCAACAGCAGATTTATTGCACTTCGCCCCCTTTTGTGACCCAAAGCCTTTTATTTGTTTAAACTACGACGTAGTTTATAAAAACCGTGACGCAGTTTATATAGATTACGACGTAATTTATAAAAACTACGACGTAGTCTAAAGAATGTCTGCACAGGTCGAACGAATTTTAAAACTCGCTACGTGCTTTGCTTAGAAAAACACAAGTTTTTTTGTTGCCATGATTGATTTCCTCCCTTTTTTCTATTGCGATAACGATTTTTTTTGTACTTTTGCAACAAGTATCGGCTAATCGTCGTGACGCGACGCTGTTTCGGCAGACAAGGCCAGAGCCTCAGCGGAGGTGCCGGTATGACTTTCGTGGGTTATCAATAACAGCATGAGCAGTTATCTTGGAGAACATAGAAACCTGACAAATTTCTAAAGCAAGTTAAATACAGATAATTGTGAATGTCTGCGCTTATAGCGTGGACGTCACTTATCTTTAACTGGGCTTTGTCAGGGCCTCTATGTTCGGTAAGGAGCGGACACGCTTCTTACGTTCATAGAGGTCTTGATGTTTCGAGCCTATAAAATCCGATAAGTGCTTTTGCCTAAAGCTATAAGCGCAAGAATGTCCAACAAAGAAACGGGCGTTGATGCGAATTTGAAATCCGCAACTCAGGAGTCGGGGATTTCAAATCACCTCCAACGCGATGACGACCTGTGGGCATTGCCGGCGGTGCTTGACACACTGCTGCGCGACCATACCACAGGACGCAACATCTTCTGGGCGACGCACGACTATGAGGCGCTCGGCCCAGAGTATGGCTACCATTCCGAAATTCTTCCCCATCTGATTACGGGTAAGCATGGAATGGTCGTCCGTCCGCGTGTGCTGAAATCAAAAGAGGAACAAACTGACCGTTCCAAGGATATGGCCGAGGTTTTTACTCCTTCATGGATTTGCAATGCGCAAAACAACCTTGTAGATGAAGCGTGGTTTGGAAGAAAAGACGTGTTCAATATTGAGGACACAACTAACCATACATGGAGAACCAACACAAACAAAATCGAATTCCCAGAAGGAAAGACATGGAAAGACTATGTTCGCGCCACTCGTATGGAGATGGCGTGTGGCGAAGCTCCTTATCTTGTGAGTAGATACGATGCTACAACTGGCGAGCCTATCCCCATAGAAGAGCGAATAGGGCTACTTGACCGTAAACTCCGAATTGTCAGCGAAAATGTAGACAACAGCGGTGAGTGGCTGAGATGGGCCCAGACTGCCTACATGAACACCTATGGATTTGAGTGGCAGGGCGACAGTCTTTTGTTGGCTCGTGAAGCTTTGCTGTGGACCTTTGTTGAATACTATCAAGCGAAGTTCCTGAAAGCTCCGCTCATTAAAAGCATCAATTACATTGCCTACATCATTTCTTGGAATCTCTGGCAAATGGACGGCTTGAAGGGCGTTGTCCCCGACAGTTGCAAGAACGGTGTAAGCGAGAAAATACAAACCCTTTTTGGTGAAGTAGAAAAGGTGGTACATTGTACCGGCTGTCAGCAGGAAGACATCCGTAGGCACAACGGCACATATTGCCTCATCCGTGACTGGCCCAACGACAAGAAGAAAATCCGATTCATAGACTTAATGAAATAGAGACCTATGGCTACATTCGAATCATCCCTGAAGTCAAAACTCATTTATGTCTTTGCCATCAACGACGAGCGACATAAGGACTGTTTGAAGATAGGAGAGACCACTATTGACGAAGACGATGGTAGTGATCTCTTCAATAATGCTGAGACGCTTCAAAAAGCAGCCCACAATCGAATACGGCAGTATACCAAGACGGCAGGCATAGCATATCAGTTGCTCTACACCGAGGTTAGCATCTTCGTGCGAAGTGGCATGATTATGACCTTCAACGACAAACAGGTGCATAAGGTGCTGGAGCGTAGCGGTATCAAGCGCAAAGAGTTCGAGGGTGTCAGTGGTGCCGACGAGTGGTTCTGCTGCGACCTGGAAACGGTGAAGAAGGCCATTAGTGCTGTGAAACGAGGCGAGGCGAGTTTGCACCCTTCAGACATTACCCAGAAACAGTCGCCCATCATCTTCCGCCCGGAGCAGGAAAGTGCCATTAACAAGACTCGCAAGCGATTCCGCAAAGGTAATCAGATGCTTTGGAATGCCAAGATGCGGTTCGGCAAGACGCTCTCCGCCCTTCAGGTTGTGAAAGAAGAAGAGTTTACGCGTACCATAATATTAACGCATCGTCCTGTTGTAGATAAAGGCTGGTTTGAGGATTTCGCCAAGATTTTCTACGACAGGAAGGATTATCATTATGGCTCGAAAGGCAACGGTGAATTGTTTGAGAAACTTGAAGAGTTGGCAAACAAAGGCTGCAAGTATATTTATTTCGCCTCCATGCAAGACCTTCGTGGTTCTGAGCAGGTGGGAGGTAAGTTCGACAAGAACAACGAGATATTCTTTACCCCTTGGGATTTCGTCATTGTAGACGAGGCACATGAAGGAACAAAAACAGAACTTGGGCAGAACGTTCTGAAGGAACTAATAAAGCAGGATACAAAGGTACTACAACTGTCGGGTACGCCCTTCAATCTCTTCGACGACTACAGCGAGGAAGAGATCTTTACGTGGGATTACGTGATGGAACAGAAGGCCAAGCTGGCTTGGGAAACTGACAACCCGTATGAGCCGAACCCTTACGCCTCGTTGCCTGCCATTAATATCTATACCTACGACTTGGGCACACTGATGTCGGAGTACCTAGAAGATGAAAAGGCTTTCAACTTCCGTGAGTTCTTCCGGACCAAGGACGATGACACTTTTATTCATGACAAGGATGTAGATTGTTTCTTGAATCTCCTTTGCAAGGAAGACAAGGACAGTCTCTATCCCTATAGTAATGATAGATTCCGTCGTATTTTCCGACACACACTGTGGGTAGTACCTGGTGTAAAGGCTGCAAGGGCATTGAGTGCCAAACTCAAGAATCATCCTGTATTCGGAAAGTTTCAGCCAGTCAATGTGGCAGGTCAGGGCGATGAAGACGAGGAGAATGCAGAGGCTTTGCAGATGGTGAACAAAGCCATAGGCAAAGACCCTGATGAGACTTATACCATCACATTGAGTTGCGGACGTCTGACAACGGGCGTGAGCATCAAACCTTGGACAGCAGTGTTCATGATGGCTGGCTCGTTCAGCACCTCGGCTGCCCAGTACATGCAAACCATCTTCCGCGTGCAGACACCGTTTACTTCTCATGGGCGCATGAAGGAACAGTGTTACGCCTTTGACTTTGCACCCGACCGCACACTGAGGGTGCTGGCTGAGACTGCAAAGGTTTCAGCAAAGGCAGGAAAACAAACAGAAGAAGATCGTCGCATCTTGGGTGACTTCCTAAACTTTTGTCCTATCATCAGCATTGAGGGTTCACGTATGAAAGAGTACGATGTCGATAAGATGATGGGCCAGCTGAAGAAAGCCCAGATAGAAAAGGTGGTGCAGTGTGGCTTTGAGGACGGAGCACTCTACAACGATGAACTGCTAAAGCTGACGGATGTGGAACTGCGCGATTTTGACGACTTGAAGAAAACTATTGGCACCACGAAGGCAATGGCAAAGACGGGCGATATCGATGTCAACAACCAAGGTTTCACGAACGAGCAGTATGAGGAGAAAAAGAAACTGGAGAAGAAGAAAAAGAAAGACCTCACACCCGAAGAGAAGGCACGCTTAGAAGAACTGAAAGCAATGAGCAATCAGCGGCGCAATGCCATCAGCATCCTGCGAGGCATTTCTATTCGTATGCCGTTGCTCATCTATGGTGCAGAATTGAAGAATGAGGAAAAAGAAATCACCATCAACAATTTTGCCTCGCTTATTGATGACCAATCGTGGGAGGAGTTTATGCCCAAGGGGGTCGACAAGGAGAAATTTGAAAAGTTCAAGAAGTATTACGACCCAGACGTCTTCCGAGAGGCTGGCAAGCGCATCCGTGAGATGGCGCGTGCCGCAGACAAGTTTACGATAGAAGAGCGTATTGAACGTATCTCTGCCATCTTCAACACCTTCCGCAACCCAGACAAGGAAACAGTATTGACTCCTTGGCGGGTGGTGAACATGCACATGAGTGATTGTCTCGGCGGCTGGTGCTTCTATAACGAAGGGTTCAAACAGACGTTGTCGCTGCCACGCTATGTATATCAGGGTCAGGTGACGAAAGATGTGTTCCGTACCGATAGCCATATCCTTGAAATCAATTCAAAGAGCGGTCTCTATCCGCTGTATGTAGCATACAACATCTATCGCTCTCGTGTAGAGGCAGCCAAAGCCAAGTATGGCGAAGTATCTCACGGCTTTGCCATGAACTTATGGGATGCCACCATTGAAGAAAACATACTTGTGGTTTGCAAGACCCCAATGGCCAAAAGCATTACCAAGCGCACACTTGCTGGATTCCGCAACACTCGTGTGAATGCTCAATATTATCCCGACTTAATCCAAAACATTACAGAACGTCCAGAAGCTGTCGTCAACACCTTCCGCGACGGCAAACGATTCTGGAAGATAAACGAAAATACGAATATGAAATTTGATGCAATTGTAGGAAATCCGCCGTATCAGGTTATGGATGGAGGAACAGACAGAGGGGCCGTCCCCGTATATCAGTACTTGGTTGAAATTGCCAAAAAGTGCAAACCCAACTATATCTCTATGATTATGCCTGCTCGTTGGTATGCAGGAGGAAGAGGACTCGATGAGTTTAGAGAATGTATGCTCTCTGACAAACGAGTACAATATCTGTATGATTTCGAAACAAGTAAGGATTTGTTCCCTACAGTTGACATTGCTGGCGGATTGTGCTATTTCTTATGGCATAAAACAAACGTCGCCCCATGTAAGGTATATAATGTAAATCCTTTAGGTTCTTGCTGTGTAGAACGTTATCTTGACGAATTTCCTGTATTTATACGTTCCAACACATCAATACCTATCTTAAAGAAAGTGACCAACAAATCTACAGAGTATCTCAATAGCCTTGTTCTCTCTATCAATCCGTTTGGATTTAGAACATATTATAGAGGAAGAAAAGAAAAAAAAGATGGAGATATTAAGATACTTACCAGTGAAGGATGGGGGTACGTTAGCCGCTCTGAGATTACAAAAGGCATTGTAAACGTAAACAAATATAAAATCATCGTTGGAAGATTTGTTCCTAGTAATGGTGAGTTAAATGTTAAGCCTGGCGAGGGATATAGAGTACTCACTACACCAAGAATCCTGAAAACAGACGAGATAAATACAGAAACATATATAGACACAGCTGTATTTGATACGCTGAACGAAGCAACGAACTACAGAAACTATCTGTGTACGAAGTTTGCCCGTTATCTGCTGAGGCAAGCAATCACGTCTGTCAATGTTACACGGGAATGTTTTGCTTTTGTCCCCATGCAAGACTTCAGTCGCCCATGGACGGATGCGGAACTCTATGCTAAATACGAACTAACGGACGAAGAAATCGCTTTTATCGAGTCAATGATTAAACCAATGGAATAGCTTGGAGGAACTCACAGAAAAGGAATTCGGCGCAATGGGTATTGGCCCTGAAATCTAAATGTTAGGAATCAGTACATCAGCACGCTGCCCCCATCGCTCTGGGCGTAGCGCTGCAGCAGCTCCTGGATGAAACGGGCGTTGGCCTCCACGCGCTCACGGTTGCCGTCGTAGCCATTGATAAGCACTACGAGGTGGCGGGTGGCAAGGGTGATCTTGGTGCGCTCGTGGTCGCTGGTGGGTGTCCCCACCCCACCCTCAGCGTCACGGTAGACGGGCAGCCCCGCAATGTTGAGCGGGCCGCGCCCGATACCCTCGTAAGGCTCGCCCTCGCGTCCGATGCCCAGCGTGAGCGTGTCGCCCACGAAGTGGTCGGCATCAAAGCCGCCTATGCTGTAGCCATAGACGATGGACGCCAGGTTGATGAGGTCTACAAGCGTGTCTATCTGGTAGAGTTCCTTCCCCTGCAGCATGCGACGGATGAGTTGCTCGCTGGCCGGCCGATAGCGCGAGGGATCTTTCCCACATTTCTTATATATCGCGCGCGTGGCGGCTATCGACGGCAGCTCCTTCAGGCTCTCGGTAGTCAGCTCACTGCGGAAACGTTCTTCGGCTTGATGGATGTCCTGCCACAGCGCTTCGCTATAGGGACTGTTCACCACTTGGGCATCGACACAGGCTCCCACAAACGGAGGGCACACGTTTTTTATTTCGTTTGAAACTATAATGTTCATAAACTATAGACTTGGGACTGTAGGGTTTTGACTGTAGACTATAGACTGTAGACTTTAGACTTTAGACTGTAGGCTATAGATTGATTACTGCCGAGGGCAAGTTGTAACCCTGGGCCTTCAGCTTTCCCTTTCCGCGCACCACAGCCATGCACTTGCCGAAGAAGGCCTTGCGGCTGGGCGACGTGAACCGCTCCATCGACGTCTGACAGCCGTTATCGGTGGCGATGACCTGTGCGCCGTCCTCGGTGGTGAAGAAGAGCTGGTCGTCGGCCCACGGACAGAGATTGCCCTGGGCATCCACTACCTCGGCGTTGACAAAGGTGAGGTCACACCCGGCATAGTCCACCGTCAGGCGTATGTGATGGGGAGCGCCGGCCGTACGGATAGTCTGCTCAGCTACCACTAGCCCGTTCTTGCGGCTCACGGCCTTTATCTCGCCCGGCTCAAACTGTACACGCCAAGCAACATGGTAGGAGGAAGCCCCCCCTACGGCCCCCGAGGGGGCTTCTATAGTTTTGCTGGCTTCAGATGGCAGGTCTATTGTAGCCCCCTCGGGGGCTGAAGGGGGGGCTTCGGAGGCTTTGGCAGCTTTCCCCATGCTCTTCCCATTGACGAACAGCTCCACCTCGTCGGCCTGGTTATAATAGCACCAGAGGTCGATGGTCTGTCCGGGCAGCCAGTTCCAATGAGGGAAGAGATGGAGCACGGGCTTGTCGTGCGTCCATTCGCTCTGATACATATAATACACGTCCTTGGGGAAGCCCGCCAAGTCGATGATACCAAAGTAACTGGAGCGGGCGGGAAAACCATCGGGGGTGGGCTCGCCGAGATAGTCGAAGCCCGTCCAAATGAACTGTCCACCCACAAACTGGTTGTGCTTCACCGCGTCCCACATCGCCTCGTGCGTTGAACTCCAAGAGGCGTGCATATTGTCGTAGGCCGAGCACATGAACGTGGGGTCGGTGTAGGGCAGCCACCACTGCACGGGAGCCTTGTAGACGGAGTCGCTGGGCATCATGTAGTAGCCGCGCGTCTGCAGGGCGCTGACGCTCTCGCTGAAGAGGAATGGCTTGCCAGGGAAGTTGCGGGGCACGCCCTTCACCCATTCATGGTGATAGTTGAAGCCGATGATGTCGATGACTCCGCTCTTGAAGAGATGATTGTTGGGGTTAGGCTCGTTGCAGCCCGCCGTGATGGGGCGCGAGGTGTCGTAGCGGCGCACAATCTCAGCCAAGTGCTGTGTCAGGAGACTTTGCACCGACGTCGTGCCGTCTTTCGCCAGCGTCGAAGGGTCGCGACCAGCGTTCAGGATGAGGTTAGCCTGCTCCAAAGAGAGCGTGTCGGCCTCGGCGCTACTCCACTGCTCCAGCACCTCGTTGCCTATCGACCACATCAAAATGCAGGGATGGTTGCGGTCGCGAAGCACCAAGTCGGTGAGGTCGCGCTCGTGCCACTCGTCGAAGAAGCGGGCGTAGTCGTTCTGCGTCTTACGGCGTCGCCACATGTCGAAGCTCTCGTCCATCACAATGAAGCCCATGGTGTCGCACATGTTCAGCAGCTCAGGCGCTGGGGGGTTATGACTGCTGCGGATAGCGTTCACACCCATGGCCTTCAGCTTGGTGAGCTTGCGGTACAGGGCATCCTCGTGCAAAGCGGCTCCCAGACAGCCAAAGTCGTGGTGCTCGCAGACGCCATTGATCTTGATGTTCTCCCCGTTCAGGCTGAAGCCCGTCTCGGGGTCGAAGCGGAACCGACGGAAGGCCGTCGGCGTGTCGTAGGTGTCGACCACGCGACCGCCCACCAGCACTTCCGTGCGTACATTATACATATATGGATGGTCGATGCCCCAGCTGAAGGGACGCCTCACCTCCATCTTCGAATGCAGTCCTTTCGAGCGGGCCACGACGCGCCCCTCGCGGTCGGTCAGGGTGTTGCGCACCTGTGCCTTCACGCCATTGGGGTTCTCCAGTTCCACATCGACGAGCACCTCGCCCTTGTACATCAGCATCTCGGTCTGCACATGGGTGCCCCAATGCTTCACATGCACGGGATGCACCTTCGTGAGCCACACATGGCGGTAGATACCGCAGCCGCTATACCAGCGCGAGTTGGGCTGGTCGCTGTTGTCCACACGCACAGCCACCACGTTGTCGCCATCATGCAGATAGGGCGTGATGTCATACTCAAAAGAGCTGTAGCCGTAGGGCCGATGCCCCACCTCGTGGCCATTGACGTAGACGGTACTGTTCATGTAGATACCGTCGAACTCAAGGAGAAAAGCCTCACCCTCTGCAGACCCTCCCCCGACCCCTCGCTGTGAGGGAGGGGTATATATAGACTTGCCGTCGGTTGTGGAGTCGGCAGAACTATCCACACCCCTCCCTGACAGTGAGAGGTTGGGGGAGGGTCTGCTGGGGGTGAGGCTGAAAGTCTTCCTGTACCATCCGCACCCTCCGGGCAGTGCACCGCCACCCGCCCCACTGGGATTGCCGGCCGAGAAGTCGCCCTCGATGGCCCAGTCGTGGGGAAGATTGAGGCGGCGCCAATGGCCGTCGTTATACCCGGGCTGTGCCATCCCTGCCGAGTCGGCCAAGATGAAGCGCCAACCCTTGTCGAAGCTCTCCCGCTCACGGGCACTGGCCGGCAGGAGCACCGCCAGCATCAGCAGCAAAACAGCGGTTCGTCTTATCGTCATCATTTCGTGTCTTCAGTGTTTTCCTTTTCTTCTGTATCCTCTATATCTTCTGAGTCCTCTGTGTCCTCTGTGGACAAAAACCACTACTCCGCCTCGTAGCGCTTGCCAGTCTGCTTGATGAGCAGTCGGGCATATCGCTTGGAATAGCCGGGACGCTTCACAGTGGCTCCCAGTCCATACTGAGTGCGCAGGAAGCGGCCCTGCTCGTCGGTGGGCTTCGAGATCATGTCGTTGAACTTCACGATGAGATAGGTGCCCAACTGTTTCCAACGGGCCAGCATCTGGTCGGCTTTCTCAGCGGTATAGGCGGTGAGGAACTTCACGCGGTCGGCCTCGTTGAGGGCCAGCGCACGGTCTTCCACCTCTTTCTGCAGGTGGAAATAGCTCTGGTCGAGCGAGTCGCGCACCTGCTGCAAGGTGGGGAAGAGCATGGAATAGCGCGGATAAACCATGTTCGACACCCAGTTCTGCACCCAGAAGGCATTGTCGAACGAGAAGTTGAGGTCGTCGGCACCCGGTGTGTTATAAGGGCGCGGCGCCTCGTTGGTGCAGCAATAGACGGGCGTGAAGGGCACCATGTTGCCGTCGTCGTTGGCAAACCAGAAGCAGCCGCCCACCTCGCGTGGCAACCACGAACGCATCTGACTGACGTAGACGAAGCCAGCTTGCTGGGTGCTCACGGGGCGCTCGTTGAAATATTTCTTTCCGTCCACCTCGAAATAGAGGGGCGTAGGCCTGTAGGGCATCTCCCAGATACCCCCGCCAATGTCGGTGCTGTCGCCGTCGATGGCCACGCTGAAGGGCGTTCCCTCAAAATGGTCGCGCATGGCGGCCTGCACGTCGGCCACACCAAGCAGTCGGTTGGGCTTCACCCACAGCGGCAGCGGCTCGGCATCCTTGTCACGACCCTCGGCCCAGGGCAGATAGCGGTTCATACCGTCGGCATAGCGGTTGAAGAAACTCCACACACGGGCATCGCAGATGCGGCGACCCGAGAAATCGGGAGCAGCGTAGGCGGCGTTATAGCTGAAATCCTCGTCCTTGCCGCTGAACCATCCCATCTTGCGGGCATAGCTCACCACGTTCTTCGAATAGCGCACGTCGCCCGTCTTGTCCTTCATGTTGAAACGGGTGATACGACTCTGGTTGGCGTGGCCGCAAATCATGTCGTCGGGCACGCGCAGGGCCACCCACACCGTGCGTCCCTTCTCCAGCTTGCGGTCGCTGGCCGTGCCCATCATCTCCATTATCCAGGCCTCGTTGGGGTCGCAGATGGTGAAGGTCTCGCCCTCCGAGCAGTAACCATACTGCTCCACCAGCGTGGTCATCACGTCGATGGCCTCGCGGGCGTTCTTGGCACGCTGCAGGGTGATGTAGATGAGCGAACCGTAGTCGATGATGCCAGTGGTGTCCACCATCTCCTCGCGCCCGCCGAAGGTGGTCTCGCCGATGGTGAGCTGCCACTCGTTGATGTTGCCGATGACGTTCCACGTCTGCTCTGCCTGTGCAATCTCGCCCAAATAGCGGTTGGTGTCCCAGTCATATACTTTCAGCATCTCGCCCTTCTGGTGCTTGGCGGCAGGGAAATGCGCCAGCCCTTGGAACATGCCGTAGCTGTCGGCCGAATAGGAACAGATGACGGAGCCGTCTTTCGAGGCCTTTTTGCCCACGATGAAGTTAGTACATGCCATAGCACCCACGGCAGCTATGGTCAGCAAGGTTGTAGTGAATAGTCGTTTCATTTATTTAAGGGATGTTCTATAAATTAATTCATTAACGATCAAAAAGTTACTTGTACAATTCGAGAAAAAGTCGTATCTTTGCGGCGCAAATCGGGAAAAATGATGGATAAACCGACAATATACCGCAAGCCGATGGGCGAGAAC
>JAFZSR010000110.1 GCA_017619275.1 Prevotella sp.
AGGGTCATGGCCTCGGCATTCTCGGGATTGGGGCTGACCACGGTGGGGAAGTTGCCGTCGATGACCATCTGCTCGGGCACCACATGGATGTTCTGGAAGCCCCATGAGCGCAGGGCCATCGGGATGATGACGCGGCCCGTGCCGTGCATGGGCGAGTAGACGATGTTGAGGTCCTTCTGGCGCAGGATGACATCCTGGTCGACCATGGCCTCCTTCACGGCCTGGATGTAGTCCCAGTCCATCTCGCCGCCGATGGGGATGATGAGGTCCTTGTTGCCCTCGAACTTCACATCCTCAATCTTCACCTTGTTCACCTCGTCGATGATTCCCTTGTCGTGCGGGGCCAGCACCTGTGCGCCGTCGTCCCAATAGGCTTTGTAGCCGTTATACTCGCGGGGGTTATGGCTGGCGGTGACGTTCACGCCTGCCTGGCACTTCAGCTGGCGGATGGCGAAGGAAATCTCGGGTGTTGGGCGCAGGCTCTCGAAGAGATACACCTTGATGCCGTTGGCCGAGAAGATGTCGGCCACGGTTTCGGCGTACATACGGCCGTTGTTGCGGCAGTCGTGACCCACCACCACGGCGTTCTGCTTGCCGGGGAATGCCTTGTTGATGTAGTTGGCAAAGCCCTGTGTGGCCATGCCCACGATGTACTTGTTCATGCGGTTGGTGCCAGCACCCATGATGCCGCGCAGACCTCCGGTGCCGAACTCCAGGTTCTGGTAGAAAGCGTCGATGAGGGCACTTTTGTCCTCATTGTCGAGCATGGCCTGTACTTCCTTGCGGGTCTCCTCGTCGAAGGCGGGAGCGAGCCATTCCTTTGCTTTTGCCTCGCACTGGGCAATAAGTTGAGCGTTGTTTTCCATAAATGTTTTGGGTTTAAGTTTTTGGATAAAATGATTTTGTTACATTATTAACGACAAAGTTACACAATTATTCAGTAACTTGTGTCTGCCCGGCTGTACATTTATTTTTTTTTAGCATTTCCGGGGGCTGGCGCCATGCGCCCAGTCGTTCACACGCTATTGGCATTTTAGGAGGAAAAGGGTCGATGCAGGATGTCGATGAGCTGTCCGAATTCGTCGATCTGCACCATCCGTTCGTGCTCGAAGTGTTCGTGGTGCTCCAGCTGCCAGGTGACGTGGAAGGGAATGTAGACGCCCAGCGCCCCGATGGCCAGTGCCGGCGCTATGTCGCTTTTCAGCGAGTTGCCCACCATCAGCAGCTCGGCGGGCTTGATGCCCAGCTTGCTGCACAGGGCGCGGAATTCGGGTTCGCCCTTGTCGCTGGTGATTTCCACGTGGCTGAAAAAGTGAGCCAGCCCCGAGCGTTGCAGCTTATGCTCCTGGTCGAGCAGTTCGCCCTTGGTGAACACCACCATGCGCCAGCCTTGGCTGCTGAGGGCCTTCAGCGTAGCCTCCACCTGTGGCAGCGGCGTGCAGGGGAACTCCAGCAGCGAGTAGCACTGGTTCAGGATGCTGTTGATGGTGGCGGCGGGCATCTCGTAGTGGCTGACGCGCATGGCAGTCTCGAGCATCGAGAGGGTGAAGGCTTTCACGCCGTAGCCCAGCAGCCGCATGTTCTTGCGCTCGGTGGCAAACAGCTCCTGGGCCGACGTCTCTCGGTCGGTCCAGGGGGTCAGTTCGTCGTAGAGGCGCCGCATCACCACTTCGAAGTGTCCTTGGCAGTCCCAAAGGGTGTCGTCGGCATCGAAAGCAATGACTTTTATTTTTTCGGTATTCATTCGTTTACTGCTTCAAACAATTTGAATGTAGCGGGCAGGTTCGACAGGTTGATTTCCTGCTGCCGCTCGGCTTCGGAGTGGAAGGCGATGTACCACGACGGTGGCAGCGTGAGCCACTGGTCGTAGTCGTCGGGTTCTTCGTCGCTGGGCCGTAGGGCGAGGGTGGCCTCCATGTTGGGGAACCCGCCACCCGTTTGTTCGTGAAACTCCTTCTGCTGCTTGTCGTTGCTGCCGTCGTGCCCGGCATAGTACATCTTGTAGCGCACTTCGGCGGGATAGAGGGTGCCGTCGGGGCGCTCGGCATAGTCCACGTGGTACTGGCGGGTCCAGGTGTCGATGTGATAGCCGAAGACGCGGGCCATGGCATACATGATGCCGTCGATGCGTTCTTGCCGGTTGGTCTTGGTGCCCGTGTTGCGCTCTGCGCTCAGCACCACGCAGCGCACGGTGTCGACAATCATCCAGCCGCGGTCGTCGGTGCCATGCTTCAGGCGGAAGTGCAGCTCCACCTCGTTGCTGTTGCGCCCCTTGTAGTCGGGATGATGGCTGAAGCGATGGTCACTGATAAAATCCTTGTCGAGGTCGAGCATGAAGTCTTCGTAGAGCATGCGCCTCAGGTTGGCCGTGTCGGTGAGTCGGGTGCTGTCGGATGCACAGATGTCCACGCTGTCGGCCACGAGGGCCCATTGCTTGTGCCGGTCGCTCTTGGTGCGCATCAGTCCCTTCATGAGGCAGCGGTAGATGTTGTTCGTGCCCATGTTCTGGGTGAAATAGTCGAACTGCATCACCGCGCTGTGGCTGAAGTAGTGCTGCTCCTTTTGCTTCACCACCTGCTTCAGGCAGCGGCGAATCCATTCCGGCTCCTTGTTGGTCACCACCACCTCGGCCTTCTGCAGATAGCGGGGCTTCAGTAGGATGGTGTCGGGCAGCGGCATGCGCAGCGTGCGCTTCTCGTAGTTCAGATGGCTCACGGTGATGCGCTGGCTGCTGAAGGTGATGCGAGCACGACCCTGCTCGTTGCTGATGCACGAGCGGAAGCGACTGTCGTCCTTGGCATAGAGCGAGGCATGGGCCACAGGCATCCGTGTGTCGGCATCGGCCACCACCACCTCCTTCACTGTTTGAGCCATGCTCCCGCCCACGACGAGCAGGAGCATGGCTCCACATAGCAGGATGCGCCTTGCCGTTGCCTTCATATCATAACTCGTTGTTTTAAAAAGCTTTTAGTCGAAAAGCTTAAAGAAGAAGTATGCGGCTGCCCAGGCGGCTTTCACGTCCTTCGTGTGTCCGATGGTGCGGTAGTTGCCGTCCTGTATGGTGCCGTCGTTTTTGATGTGCCCCACGGTGCGGTAGCTGCCGTCCTGCACGGTGCCATCGTCTTTCACGCGTCCGATGGTTGAGTAGTTCGAGTTCTGTATGGTGCCGTCGCTCTTGATGTGCCCCACGGTGCGGTAGCTGCCATCCTGCACAGTGCCGTCGCTCTTGATGTGGCCGATGGTGGTGTAGCTACTGTTCTGCACGGTGCCGTCGCTTTTGATGTAACCAACGGTGCGGTAGTTGCCATCCTGAATCGTCTGTGCCGATGCTGTCAGGCTGGCGAGAAGCATAAGGGTGAGCAGTTTTTTCTTCATAGTCGGGGTAGGGGGGGAGTTAATCGAAAATGCGGTAGAGATTAGTCACAGTGCCCAGCAGGATGATGATGCTCACCAGCATCACGATGGCTCCGATAATCTGGTTGATGATGCGAATGCCGTTGTTGTCGAACTTGGTGCGAATCTTGTCGATGAGCCACGTCAGGCCATACCACCACAGCAGGGCACCGGCAGCAATGCTCATGAAGCCCACACCCATGTCGAAGAGCGTGCTGGGTGCAAAGGCGAACTGTGCGAAGAGGGCACCGAAGAGGATGATGATGAGGGGGTTGGAGAGCGTGAGCAGGAAGGCGGTCCAGCCGTTGTACCACAGCGTGCCTTTCTGCTTGCTCGACTGTCGCATCTTCTTCAGCGGGTCGTTGCGATAGGTGAAGAATCCAAAGAGCAGCAGCACCACGCTTCCTATCACCTGCAGGTAGAAGCGGTAGGTGGGATCGTTCACGAAGTCGGTGATAAAGCTCATGCCGATACCCGTGATGAGGGCATAGAGCATGTCGCTGGCGGCGGCTCCTACGCCTGTTGCCAGTCCATACCATCGGCCTTTGTTGATGGTACGCTGCACACAAAGGATACCCACGGGACCCATTGGCGCCGAGACGATGATGCCAATGAGCATCCCCTTGAACACAAAGTCGAGTATATTAGGAACTACTTCTAACATTGACTATTGACCATTGACTATTGACCATTGACCATTGACCGTTGACCATTCTTCGACGAGCGAAGCGGTAGCGCCGAGCGAACCCCTTCTCGTGGCATTGCCAAGTGGCCGCTCGACCTTGGTCGAAGATTTAAAACGGTGCAAAGATACGAAATAAAACTGAAACGGAAAGAAGAAAAACAAAAAATTGTTTGTTAACTTCTAAGAAAAATATAGGTGTTCAAATAAAATGAGCTGAGCCAATCAAACATCAGTCAGGCTTTTTATTTGTTTAAACCGCGACACGAACTATATAAATTGTGACGCAGTTTTTATAAACTACGTCGTAGTTTATAAAAACCACGACGTAGTCTGAAGAATGTCTACATGTCCGAAGTAAAAGTCCTGATGCGGGCTGCTTTTTCCCGGACACCTCTATGTCAGTATGCTTTTTCGTGCACGCCTTTGACGGCTCGTCCCGATGGGTCGTTCATGCCTTTGAAGGCAGCGTCCCATTCCAGGGCGATGGCGGTGCTGCAGGCCACGCTGGCCTCGCTGGGCACGCTGCGGGCGGCCGAATCGCTGGGGAAGTGCTGTGCGAAGATGGAGCGATAGTAGTACTCCTCCTTGTTCTTCGGCGGGTTGATGGGGAACCGTTCGGCGGCATGCGCCATCTGCTCGTCGCTGACGGCTTCGGCGGTAATCTGCTTCAGCGTGTCGATCCAGGAATAGCCCACGCCATCGCTGAACTGCTCCTTCTGGCGCCACGCCACTTCGGCGGGGAGCATGCTGGCGAAGGCTTCGCGCACAATCTTTTTCTCCATTGTGGAGCCGGGACACAGCTTTGCCTCGGGGTTGGTGCGCATGGCCACGTCGAGGAACTCCTTGTCGAGGAAGGGCACACGCCCTTCGACACCCCAGGCCGAGAGGCTCTTATTGGCACGCAGACAGTCGTAGAGGTAGAGCTTCGAGAGCTTGCGCACGGTCTCCTCGTGGAAGGCCTTGGCATCGGGGGCTTTGTGGAAATAGAGGTAGCCGCCGAAGATCTCATCGGCACCCTCGCCCGAGAGTACCATCTTGATGCCCATCGACTTGATGACCCTGGCCAGGAGATACATGGGCGTAGAGGCACGGACGGTGGTGACGTCGTAGGTCTCGATGAAGTAGATGACGTCGCGGATGGCGTCGAGGCCCTCTTGGATGGTGTAATTGATTTCGTGGTGCACGGTGCCGATGTGGTCGGCCACGAGGCGAGCCTTCGCCAGGTCGGGCGCGCCCTTCAGTCCCACGGCAAAGGAGTGCAGGCGGGGCCAGTAGGCCTTGGTGCGCGAATCGTCCTCGATGCGCATCGAAGCATATTTCTCGGCGATGGCAGAGATGACGGAAGAGTCGAGTCCGCCCGAGAGGAGCACACCGTAAGGCACGTCGCTCATCAGCTGGCGCTTCACGGCGTCTTCGAGTGCATCATGGATGGCCTCCACGCTGGCAGGATTGTCTTTCACAGCCTCGTACTCAAACCAGTCGCGCTGATAATAGCGCTTCATGCCCGGACGCTGGCTCCAGTAATAATGGCCTGGCAAGAAGGGTTCATAGGTTTCGCACTGTCCTTCGAGGGCCTTCAGCTCCGAGGCTACGTACACTGTGCCGTCGCTGTCGTAGCCGATGTAAAGGGGTATCACGCCGATGGGGTCGCGGGCAATCAGGAACTCGTCGCGCTCCTCGTCGTAGAGCACGAAGGCGAAGATGCCGCTGAGCTGCTCGAGCATGCCACAAATCTGCTCATGCGTGAGCATATCCCCCTCTCCCTTGGGGGTGAGTTCCCGATAGAGTGCCAGGATCACCTCGCAGTCCGAGCCCGTCTGGAACTCATATTGTCCAGCAAAGCGGCGGCGAGTCTCCTGGTGGTTATATATCTCGCCGTTCACTGCCAGCACCTGGAGCCCCCGCTCGGGGCTTCCCCCCTCTTGGGGGGATTGTGGGGGGCTATAGAGTGGCTGTCCGCCCGATTCGGGGTCGACGATGCTCAACCGCTCGTGGGCGAGGATGGCCGAGCCTCCACAGTAGATTCCACTCCAGTCAGGTCCGCGATGGCGAATCTTCTGACTCATCTTCAATGCTTTCTCACGCAGCTCATGCGTCTGCTCTTTCACGTTAAGTATAGCTACAATTCCACACATAATCTTATATGCCCCCTAAGTTAGGGGGATGGGGGTCTGAACGACCGCCCTTTTTAATTGTTAATACTATTGTTTATCACATTTTGGTGGAGCCTGTTCAGACCCCCAACCCCCTAACTTAGGGGGCTTACTGGTAAGAGAGGTATAGGTAGTTGGTTTGTGCTGGGTATTCGGCGGCGAGGGTGTCAATCTGGTTGACGGTGGGCAGCAGTCCGAGCATCTTGCGCCAAGAGCGGACGGTAAGTCCGGCTTGCTCCATGTTTCTTGGTCGTTTGGTGGTTTGGTCGTTTAGTCGTTTGGGGACGTCAGTTGCTTCTCCTAAACCACCAAGTCTCTCCAGGCCGATGGCACGTGCAATCTGGAAATCGGAGAATCCGTAGACCTTGGCAGCGCGCAGCAGCTGGGCGGGCGACAGGTAGCCAGCCCCAACGGCGGGCGATACCAGATACTCCATGAATTCGCTCGGCTCCATAAACTCGGAGACCACGGAAAGGTCGGCGTGCTCCTGGAGCTGCTGGTTGACATCGATGATGTGCTTCAGCTTCTGCAGGAACCAGCGGTCGATCATCGTCAACCGATGAATCTGCTCCAACGAGTAGCCCATCATCAAGGCCTTGGCAACGACGAAGATGCGCATGTCGGTGGCGTGCTGCAGGGCGCTGGGGATGTCGTTGACGTGCAGCGCTTTGTTGTCGACAAAGCCGTGCATGCCCTGACCAATCATGCGCAGACCCTTCTGGATGGCTTCCTCGAAGGTGCGCCCGATGGCCATCACCTCGCCGACGCTCTTCATCGACGAACCCAGCTCGTGGTTCACGCCGTGGAACTTGGTGAGGTCCCAGCGGGGAATCTTTACGACCACATAGTCGAGCGCCGGCTCAAAGAAGGCGCTGGTGGTCTTGGTCACAGAGTTTTTCAGGTCGAAGAGCCCAGAGCCCAGGCCGAGCTTGGCGGCGACGAAGGCCAGCGGATAGCCAGTCGCCTTGGAGGCTAATGCCGACGAGCGGCTCAAGCGAGCGTTGACCTCGATCACGCGGTAGTCTTCCGACGCAGGGTCGAGGGCATACTGCACATTGCACTCGCCGACGATGCCGATGTGGCGGATGATCTTGATGGCCAGGGCGCGCAGCTTGTGGTACTCGCTGTTGGTGAGCGTCTGGCTGGGGGCCACCACGATGCTCTCGCCGGTGTGGATGCCCAAGGGGTCGAGGTTCTCCATGTTGCACACGGTGATGCAGTTGTCGTAGCGGTCGCGCACCACCTCGTATTCTATCTCCTTCCAACCCTTCAGCGATTTCTCTACCAGCACCTGCGGCGAGAACGAGAAAGCCTCCTCGGCCTGTGCCAGCAGCTCCTGCTCGTTGTCGCAGAAGCCGGAACCCAGACCGCCGAGGGCGTAGGCCGCCCTCAATATCACGGGGAAGCCTAGCTCGTGGGCCGCCTGCTGGATTTCTTCGATGGTAGAGCAGGCGTGGCTCTTGATGGTCTTCACGCCAATCTCGTCGAGGCGCTTCACAAACAGGTCGCGGTCTTCGGTGTCGATGATGGCCTGCACGGGTGTGCCCAACACCTCGACGCCATACTTCTCGAGTATCCCTTTTTGATAAAGTTCCACGCCGCAGTTCAGGGCCGTTTGTCCGCCAAACGAGAGCAGGATGCCGTCGGGGCGTTCTTTCTCGATGATGCGCTCCACGAACTCTGCCGTCACGGGCTGGAAGTAAACCGTGTCGGCCACGTCCTTCGAGGTCTGCACCGTCGCGATGTTGGGGTTGATGAGCACCGAGTGGATGCCCTCCTCCTTCAAGGCTTTCAGTGCTTGTGCGCCGCTATAGTCGAACTCGCCCGCCTGACCAATCTTCAATGCGCCAGAGCCAAGGATAAGGACTTTGGCCTTACCCCCGACCCCTCTCCGATTGGAGAGGGGAGTGTATAGACTCTCTCCTTGCTGTTGCCGCATGGTGTATATACTCCCCTCTCCAGTCGGAGAGGGGCTGGGGGTGAGGCTTCTCACAAACTCGTCAAAGAGGAACTCCGTGTCCACAGGGCCAGAGCAGGCTTCGGGGTGGAACTGTGCCGAGAACCAAGGGTTCGTCTTGTGTCGGATACCTTCGTTTGAGCCGTCGTTCATGTTCACGAACAGCGGTTCCCAGTCGTCGGGCAGCGTGGAGTCGTCAACTGCGTAGCCGTGGTTCTGCGAGGTGATGAAACAACGTGTCGTACCGACCTGCTGCACGGGTTGGTTGTGCGAGCGATGGCCATATTTCAGCTTGTAGGTCTTCGCGCCGGCCGCCCTGGCCAGCAGTTGGTTGCCCAGGCAGATGCCCATGCAGGGACGGACCGTCTCGTTGTTCAAGAAGGTACGGATATGCTCTACCGTCTTCTCACAACGCTCTGGGTCGCCAGGACCGTTGGCAAGGAAAAGCCCGTCGAAATCGAGCTGGTTGAAATCATAATCCCAAGGCACGCGCACCACCTCTACGCCGCGTCGCAGCAGGCAGCGGATGATGTTCGCCTTCACGCCGCAGTCCACGAGAACGACTCTTTTCATTGAACATTGACTGTTGACCATTGAACATTCTGGCTGATAGGTGATGACCTCCTTGCAGCTTACTTGCTCAACCCAATTCACGGATTCATAGTCCGCAGGGCGATGGTCAATGGTCAATGTTGAATGTTCAATGACTATTCTTCCCATCATCACGCCGTGCTCGCGCAGCACTTTCGTCAGGCGGCGGGTGTCGATGCCAGTGATGGCGGGAATCTTCTCCCGCTTCAGCCAGCTGGCGAGCGATTCCTTAGCGTTCCAATGGCTGTACTGCTCGCTATACTCGGCGACGACGAGGCCTTTCACGTGAATCTTCTCGCTCTCCATCAACGTTGGCAGCATGTCGCCGCCCGTGTCAGGCACGCCGTAGTTGCCAATCAAAGGATAGGTGAAAGTGAGAATCTGCCCCGCATAGCTGGGGTCGGTCAGGCTCTCGGGGTAGCCCGTCATCGCCGTGTTGAACACCACTTCGCCCGCCGCATTGGCGTCGTAGCCAAACGAGCGTCCGTAGAACACTGTGCCGTCTTCGAGTATCAATCTCGCCTCTGTCATAATTGTTTTTTCAATATATCTTCAACGTAATGTACAAATGCTTGGTTCACCATGCGGATGCCGCCAGGGGTGGGGTAGTGGCCGGTGAAGTACCAGTCGCCGGGATGGTCGGGACAGGCGTGGTGCAGTCCCTCGATGCTTTGGAACACCAGCTCGATGGGAGCCTCCATGCCTTTTGGGCGAAGCATCTCCACAATCTTGTGGTTGATTTCCTCCACGGTGAATGGTGCGTAGATGTTGCGCACATGATTCTCGGCTTCGGGGGCTTCTTTGCACTTGCGATAAACATCCGCAATCAGCCAATTGAGTTGGTATCCTTCCTGGATGAGAGCGATGGCAGCACGGAAGGCGCAGAGCTCTTCCAAGCTCGACATGTCGATGCCGTAGTAGTCGGGATAACGGATTTGGGGAGAGCTGCTCACCATCACAATCTTCTTCGGATGCAGACGGTCGAGGATCTTGAAGATGCTCTCCTTCAGCGTGGTGCCGCGCACGATGGAGTCGTCGATAATCACCAGATGGTCTTCGTAGGGACGCAGCGAGCCGTAGCTGATGTCGTAGACATGGGCAGCCAAGTCTTTCCGCTCGCTGTCGTCGCTGATGAAGGTGCGCAGCTTGATGTCTTTCCAAACCACCTTCTCTATGCGAACATCATTATCGCCATGGGGGAGGCTTTTGCGCACGCCGTTGGTCATGCCGTAGAAGGCCACCTCGGCGGTATTGGGGATGTACGAGAAAACGGTATGCGCCACGTCGCTATCGATGGCCTTGAGGATGGCAGGCGTGAGCTGTTCGCCCAGGCGTTTGCGCTCCTGATAGATGTCGCGGTCGGAGCCTCGGCTGAAGTAGATGCGCTCGAAGCTGCATGCAGAGAGCTGCTTGGCTGGCAGAATCTGCTCCAGCCGGGGCTCGCCACTTTTCCTCACAATCAGCGACTGGCCGGGCTTCAGCTCCTGAATGTCGTCGGCATGCAGGTTGAAGGTGGTCTGAATGACGGGACGCTCCGAGGCCAGCACCACCACCTCGTCGTCCTGATACCAGAAGGCAGGACGGATGCCCCAAGGGTCGCGTACGGCAAACATTTCGCCGCTGCCCGTCAGTCCGCACATCACGTAGCCGCCGTCGTAATGGCTCATCGTGCTCCTGAGCACATTCACCATCTCCACATTGTTATCTATATAGGCTGTGATGTCGGTGCCCTCCAGCCCCTTCTCCTTTGCCTCCACGAACAGACGTTCCACCTCGCGGTCCAGGCGATGGCCCATCAGTTCGAGCGTGATATACGAGTCGCCGTAGACGCGCGGCGACTGGCCTTGTGCCGTCAAGAACTGGAACACCTCGTCGATGTTCGTCATGTTGAAGTTGCCGCACAGGCAGAGGTTCTTGGCGCGCCAGTTGTTGCGGCGCAGGAAGGGGTGCACATATTGCAGACCGCTCTTGCCCGTGGTGGAATAGCGCAGATGGCCTAAGAGCAATTGACCATTGAACATTGAACATTGACCATTATCAGCTGCGCCATCCTTGCCCGTAGTAGAATGGTCAATGGTCAATGGTGAATGGATAATGGCTATGAAAACCTCTGTAATGGCATCCTTGCCCTCGGCACGCTCACGAAACATATATTCCTCGCCGACGGGGGCGTCGAGGTTGACGCAAGCCACACCGGCACCCTC
The DNA here is from genome assembly GCA_017619275.1 of Prevotella sp. Lineage (GTDB taxonomy): Bacteria > Bacteroidota > Bacteroidia > Bacteroidales > Bacteroidaceae > Prevotella. The sequence continues at coordinate 10,984 of JAFZSR010000110.1, forward strand.
CTGACCGCGATTGTGCTGCTTCTCCATCATCAGGTAGAGCTTGTCCAACCCGTATCGCCACGTGCCATACTTCTGCTCGTAGTAGCTCAGCGGCTTCAACAGGCGAATCATCGCCACACCACACTCATGCTTCAGCTCTTCCATCACAACTTAGTCTGTCGTTAAACAACTCTTGATAAAGTCCATGAAGAGGGGATGGGGGTGCAGCACGGTCGAGGAATACTCCGGGTGGAACTGTGTCCCGATGTACCATTTCAGCTGCGGAATCTCTACAATCTCTACGAGGTTGGCGGCAGGGTTGATGCCCACGCACTTCATGCCGGCGGCTTCGTACTCCTCCTGATACTGGTTGTTGAACTCATAGCGGTGGCGATGACGCTCGCTGATGAGCGGTTGCTCGCCGTAGACTTCGTAGGCACGACTGCCCTTCACCAGCTTGCACTCGTAGGCTCCCAGTCGCATGGTGCCGCCCATCTGCGTGATGTTTTTCTGTTCCTCCATCATGTCTATCACGTAATTTGGTTGTTTGGATGACGAATCTCCTAAACCACCAGAAAACTCGGCGCTGTTGGCCTCCTTGTAGCCCAACACATTACGGGCGAACTCGATGACCATCATCTGCATGCCCAGACAGATGCCGAAGGTGGGCACGTCGTGGGTACGCCCGTATTCGGCCGCGATGATCTTCCCCTCGATGCCGCGCTGGCCGAAGCCGGGACAGATGATGATGCCCGCCATGCCCTCCAGCTTCGGGCCTACAGTTTCTTTCGTCACCTCCTCGCTGTTCACGAAGTGTATCTTCACCTTCACGCCGTTGTAGATGCCGGCCAGGTTCAGACTCTCGCGGATGCTCTTGTAGGCATCCTGCAGGTCGTACTTGCCCACCAGTCCGATGTGCACCTCGCGTGTGGCATTGCGCTGTTTGTCCAAAAAGTCGTGCCAAGGTTTCATGGCAGGCGTCTCGCCAACGGGGATTCCAATCTTGCGCAGGATGGCGGCGTCGAGTCCCTGCTTCTGCATGCTCACTGGCACCTCGTAGATGCTCGGCATGTCCTCGCTTTGCACCACGCACTCCAGGTCGACATTACAAAACGACGCCACCTTCATGCGCAGTGCATTGTCGAGGTGGCGTTCCGTCCTCAGCACGAGGATGTCGGGCTGTATGCCCATGCTCTGCAGTTCCTTCACCGAGTGTTGCGTGGGTTTCGTCTTCAGTTCATCGGCGGCTTTCAGGTAAGGCACGTAGGTCAAGTGCACGCATACCGCATCACGTCCCAGTTGCCAGCGCAGCTGTCGGATGGCTTCCATGAATGGTGCGCTCTCGATGTCGCCGATGGTGCCGCCCACCTCGGTGATGACGAAGTCGAAATCGCCCTCGCGCAGCATTCTCCTCTTTATCTCGTCCGTGATGTGCGGCACCACTTGGATGGTCTTGCCCAAGTAGTCGCCGTGGCGCTCGCGGTCGATGACGGTTTTGTAGATGCGGCCCGTGGTGATGGAGTTATCGCGGGTGGTGTGAATGCCCGTGAAGCGCTCGTAGTGTCCCAGGTCGAGGTCGGTCTCCATGCCGTCGACAGTGACATAGCACTCGCCGTGCTCGTAGGGGTTCAGCGTTCCGGGGTCGATATTGATGTAGGGGTCAAACTTCTGGATGGTGACCTTGTAGCCGCGTGCCTGCAGCAGTTTTCCGATGCTCGCCGCAATGATGCCCTTTCCCAACGAGGAAACCACACCGCCTGTGACGAAGATGTACTTTGTGTCCATAAATCAAAACAGTTATTTATGGACTGCAAAGGTACGGCATTCCCGTGGCAATCGGGTGGATGCCCTTCGACTTCATTTGTTAAAAACGCCGCGCGCTGACATTGTGTAAACGATTCAGCGTATATTCGTGGCCGTAGTTGACACTTTGCCGCGAATTTCAGTCCTTTCGTTGCAAACCGTCATTTTGTGATAATAAATCTTGCGCCTTATTTCATCACTACTTTTCTGCATTCAAGGAAAGCATTATGCCTTACAAAAATTTGGTAACGACTTTTTTCAAAAAACTAACGACTTTTGAAAAAATCTCGTAAGAGATTTTTTCCCGCTCCGCAATGTAGGAAATAATGCTCTTTGGAAATGAATTTGGATTGGCTCTTTGGAAACGAATTTGAATATTATTTTATTTCGTGAGATTCCGTTCAGCCAGATAAATGATTCGTTTTTCTTTTCACATTTAATTCTTTTTTATAATAATCATCCGATAATTCGAGAATTTATTTGTAACTTTGTCGCCGCAAACAAAAAATGTTAGGATTATGACAGCTACAGAGTTGAATGTGCAGATATGGCGCGACATGGCCGCAATAGCCGATAGCGAAAAGCTGATGAAGCAGCTGGCCAAGTACCTGAAGAAGCTGGTGGCCAAGAAGGAGGACGAGACGTTAATGACTAAGGAGGAGTTCTTCGCCAAGATTGAGCAGGCAGAACAGCAAATTGAAAATGGAGAATACTCCGTTTTGCTGCCTGACGAGGATGTAACCACGCATTTACGCAGATTGGGCTATGATATATAAAGTCAAGCTTTCCAACCAAGTGAAAATTGACTTGGTGCGGCTTGCAAAAAGCGAGCCGAAAGCGTTTGCCAAGGCCAACCGCTTCATCGAGGAACTGAAGGTGCATCCCAAAACGGGAACCGGCCATCCAGAGCCGCTGAAAGGCAAGCCCGAAAATCGATGGAGCCGCGAAATTACAAAGAAACATCGCTTGGTATATCGCATTTTCGAGACCGAGGTCTTTGTAGATGTTCTCTCGGCTTATGGGCATTACGACGATAAGTAGGCTTCCACTCAGGTAGACAATCTGTTTTTGGAAACGAATCTGAAGACTCGCTACGCGCTTTGCAAGTAAAGCACATAGCAAGTCTTCAAATTCTTTTCAGGAACCATCGCGTGGAAGGTCATGGCTGCAGCGTAAAGCCGACGACGAGGTAGACTTTCTGCGAGCAGGGGTTGGCAGCAACCTGTGCGAAGACGGGGATGGCGAAGGTGTCGGTGATTTTTATTTCCTTTGTGGCCGTGAGGGCGAGGTTGGTGACGGCGAATCCCGTCGTGCCGTAATAGTTGGTGGCAAAGGGGACGGCACCGGCCGTAGCAGTCCAGTCGATATTGGAAAGCTTAAAGGGGACAACTGCTTCCATGTAACTGCTGTAGGCCCGGTTGCCGTCGTTGTTTGCTCCGTCGTTGCCTGCGAAGTTGGTGTACCATTGCACGCTGGCCAGCCCAAAGTCGTAGCCTATGTTGGCCTCGAAGACGTGGTTGGTGCCATGTGCGTTGTACCTGAAATAGCGGGCGTTGGGGTCGCCGCCGTTGTTGGTCCAGTAGTCGGTGATGCCGATGTTCAGTCCGCCGGTGGAGTAGGCGAGTGTCAGGTCCAGCTCTTTCGTGTCGTTGGGTTCAGAGATTCCCACGTTGCCCCAGGCCGTGAACGACAGCCCTTTACACTCCAGACCGAGCGAAGGCTGCAGGGAAACGCTGCCCAGATCCTGTCCGCGCCAGATGTATTGGCTCACCACGTCGGCGCCGATGGCCGTCTCAATCTCCTGTGCCACTCCTGTCGTTGCCCCGAGGAGTAACATCATCGTAAGGCTATAACATTTAATTCTTTTCATTGTCCTGTTAGTGTATTACATCATCATACTCCTAACGACTTTTTTCCACATTTATTATATAGCCCCTACATAATGACATCAACTTCTGCGCGGGAAACAGGACCGAACGTAAACGAGCGTCACTTGTTCTTCTCGCGGATGTGCTCCTCGTACTCTGCCAGTTCGCGCTCGCCGATGTGTGCCAGTCCGTAGTGCTCGTCGTGCTGTGAGAAGTCAAGACCGACTTTCTCGCTGTAGGCCGAGACGCGCATGGGGATGAGGCAGTCGATGAGCTTATAGCCGCACCAGCTCATGGCGAAGGTGTAGATGAACACGATGACGATGGCCAGCAGATGGTAGAGGAAGATGACGAAGCCCTCGCTCGTGCCGCTGATAAGACCCTCCTGGATAAATATGCCAGTGAGCACGGTGCCGAAGATACCGCCCGTGCCGTGCGTGGGAAACACGTCGAGCGCATCGTCGATGCGGGAGTGTGAGCGCCAGTAGACGGCGACGTTGCAGATGAGCGTGATGACGAAAGCAATGAAGATGCTCTGGCCCACGGTGACATAACCCGCCGACGGCGTGATGGCCACTAGACCCACCACGCAGCCCACGGCGGCTCCCATAGCCGACGGCTTGCGACCGCGCAGACAGTCGAAGAATATCCACGTCATCATGGCCGTGGCCGAGGCGGTGTTCGTGTTCAGGAAGGCCTTCACAGCCATGCCGTCGGCATGGAGCGACGAGCCGGCGTTGAAGCCAAACCATCCCAACCACAGCATGGCGGCACCCAGCAGCACGAAGGGGATGTTGGCTGGCTCGCTCTTGCGCGTTTCAGCTTTGCGCCGTCCAAGGAAGATGGCTCCCGCCAAAGCGGCCACACCGCTGGAGGCATGCACCACGATGCCACCCGCAAAGTCGACCACGCCCCATCGCATAAAGAGTCCTTCGGGGTGCCAGGTCATGTGGGCCAGCGGACAGTAGATGAAGAAGAAAAAGAACATCATGAAGAACATATAGGCCGAGAAGCGCACACGCTCGGCAAACGAGCCGGTGATGAGCGACGGCGTGATGATGGCGAACTTCATCTGGAACAGGGCGAACAGTGCTAACGGTATCGTGGCGCCACCCAGCACGTTGCCAGCCGGCGTGGTATAGACCTCGCCGCCCACACCGTGGAACATCGGGAACGTCAATGGATTGCCAATGATGCCGCCGATGTCGTCGCCGAAGCACAGAGAGAAGCCCACCACCACCCAGAGCACCGAAATCAGGCCCATAGCAATGAACGATTGCAGCATGGTGGAGATGACATTCTTCGCACCCACCATGCCGCCATAGAAGAACGACAAACCGGGTGTCATCATCAAAACGAAAATCGTGGCTGTAATCAGCCATGCCACATCGGCGGCCGAAATGACCGACCAGTCACACTCAAACGACGGTTCTCCCACCGCCAGCCCTGCTACGGCTATCAAGGTGATTGCCGCCATCAGGATCTTCCAACGTTTTTTTACCTTCATAATCTTTTTACCTATTTATTATTTAACCTTGTTGATTTCAAGGCGCAAAAGTAATATATTCTGCATTTATAACCATCGCTTTGCTTTTCTTTTGATTGTTAAATTCTTGTCAGGCTTGCATTTTGTAAAAGGTATGGCGGCTCAACGTGGCGTTTTACTAACATTTTGTCTTGAAATCGTGTCATTGTGTTACAAATCGTCAAAACATCATAAAAATCCCCTCTTCCTTGTCGGTGCAGGCGGAAGAGGGGACGTAATCCTGGTTCTGTTTTTTGTTATGGATGCAGCGATATACCAAGAACCAGGTAGGCTTTCTGCGAGCAGGGATTTGCTGTGACCTGCCCAAAGATGGGAATGGAGAACGTATCGGTCACCTTGATCTCCTTGTCGGCACGCAGCGACAGGTTGGTGACTGCAAAGCCGTTTGTGCCGTAAAAGTCGGTGGCAAAGGGAACGGCACCTGCTGTGGCAGTCCAATCAACTGTGGCAAGTCGGAACGGGACCGTCGCTTCAACGTAGCTGCTGTAGGCGCGGTCGCCGTCCTTGTTTACGCCGTCGTTGCCCGAGAAGTTCGTGTACCACTGTAGGGAGGCCACTCCGAAGTCGTAGCCGATGTTGGCCTCAAACACATGGTTTGTGCCGTGGGCATCGTACTTGAAATAGCGGTTCTCGGGGTCGAGGCCAGCGTTGAACCAGTAGTCGGTCACGCCGATGTTCAACCCGCCGATGGTGTAGCCCACTGTCAGGTCAAACTCCTTCGTGTCTGCGGGGTCGGTCAGGCCATAACTTCCCCAGGCCGTCAGCGACAGCCCTTTGTAGCCAATGCCGAGTGTAGGCTGAATGGCGGCGCTTCCCAAGTCCTGGCCACGCCAGATGTAACTACTTACGACGTCCGTAGCAACGGTTGTCTCTATCTCTTCCTGTGCAAAGGTTGTTGCGCTGGCAACCAAACCCAATGCGAATAAAACAATCTTTTTCATAACTCTAATATTTTGTATGGTAGCAAATGATTCCTTTTTTTCTTAGTTATAGCAAGCCTCGCCGTGTTCGTAGATGTCGAGACCTTCCTCTTCAATTCTCCTGTCGACACGCAAGCCGTGCAACTTCTTGATGCTGTAGAACAGGACAAATCCGCAGGCGGCAGCCCAGAGGTCGATGACCAGTACACCGAAGCACTCGGCACCGAAGAAACCCCAGCCGTGACCGTAGAAAGCACCGTTGGAAGTGGACAGCAGACCCGTCATCAGCGTACCAAGGATGCCGCAGACACCGTGTACCGACGAAGCACCCACAGGGTCGTCGATGTGCAGCTTATGGTCGATGAACTCGATAGCGAAGACAAGCACGATGCCACAGGTGAGTCCGATGATGACCGCACCGACGGGCGAAACGACGTCACAGCCAGCCGTGATGCCCACGAGACCTGCCAACACACCGTTCAGCGTCAGTGAGAGCGAGGGCTTGCCGTACTTGAAATAGGTGAGGAACATCGTAGCCACACCGCCTGCTGCTGCCGCGAGGTTGGTGGTCAGGAACACGTGTGAAATGGCCACGCGGTTCACCTCGCCACTGGCTGCCAACTGCGAACCGGGGTTGAAACCGAACCATCCCAACCAGAGGATGAACACACCCAGAGCGGCCATCGTCAGGTTGTGACCGGGAATAGCGCGGCTCTTGCCGTCTTTCGCGTATTTCCCGATGCGGGGACCAAGGGCCATTGCACCAATCAGTGCCAGTACGCCGCCCACGCTATGTACGATGGCAGAGCCTGCAAAGTCGTGGAAAACATCGCCAAACGTGCTCATCATAAAGCTGCCTTCGGCATCGTTGCAGAGCCAGCCGCCGCCCCATGTCCAGTGACCTTCAATCGGGTAGATAAGCAGCGAGATAAAAGCGCTGTAGACCATGTACATCGAGAACTTTGTGCGCTCGGCCATAGCTCCACTCACGATGGTGGCACTGGTGGCGCAGAACACCGTCTCGAAAATCAAGAAGCCCTCTACGGGCAGGTCGCCCTTGTAAAAACTCAGGTCGCCCCAGTTGGGAGCGCCAATGAAGCCTGCGCCCTCGCTGCCGAACATAAAGCCGAAGCCGAGGAAGAAGAACAGTAACGAGCCGAACATGAAGTCGACGAAGTTCTTCATCAGGATGTTTGCCGTGTTCTTACTCTGGGTGAATCCTGCTTCGCACAGCGCAAAGCCCGGCTGCATCCAGAAAACAAGCATAGCTGCCAATAGCATCCATACAGTATCGAGTGATAATCCAAATTCGTTCATATCCTAAATGGTTTTGTGTTGATACTTTTTTTGTCTTTTTACCTTTTACTTCTTGTCCCTGAGAACCGTGTCGCCGTGTTCGCCTGTGCGAATACTCCAGGTGTCGATGATGTCGCTCACGAAGATGCGACCGTCGCCCACCTCACCAGTATGTGCCACTTCGAGAATCACTTTTACTGTCGGTTCTACTAACGGATCGCGACAAACGATGGTCAGTGCCACACGCTCTATCACGTCCGTCGAATACTGGACGCCACGGTATACCCTTTCCTGTCGGCTCTGTCCGATGCCGTGTACATTGTGGTACTCAAACCAGTCGATGTCCGAACTGAGCAAGGCTTCTTTGACCTCCTCAAATTTCGTCTTGCGGATAATTGCTTCAATCCTTTTCATAACCTTGTCTTTTTACCTTATTAATAATATAAACTCCAAGCCCTCTCTTGGGCTATACTTTGACAGCTGTCGGGTGCAAAGGTAGTGCGTTTTGATGGAATGCCAGTTAAGTTTTTGCTGTTTTGTTTGTTAAAATATTTGCGAGTTGACAATTTGTGAGCGGCTCAATTCGGTTTCCTTCCTTTTTCTTACACTTTGCGTCGAAACACCGCCATGTCGTTGCAAAATGTCATTCCTGTTTGGTTTGTGTGCGGGCACATGGCACAAAAGGCTGCAAGACGTTAGCGAGTAAAAAGACCTAAAAAATTGGACGAAATGACATTGTGTAAGTATTTGAGGAAGGAAAAGGGTGTGGAGGTTTCAAAAAGACATGTAAAAGAGCGAAAATTGCGCAAAATGTAAGTAGTGATAAAAAACAAGAATAGAAAAGTAAGAAAAAATTTGCGTATTTGAACATTTTGTTTTACCTTTGCAGCCAAAATTGAACAAAATGTTAGTAAAGATTAGGATAATATGACAAATTGCAAACTTCAGGCATCTCTGATGACGCAAGAAGAAAGGAAAACACATGAAGGACTCTACCAGTCCGACTATGAGCACGACGCTTGCGGCGTGGGCATGGTGGTGAACATTCACGGCGAGAAGAGCCATGAACTGGTAGACAATGCACTGAAGGTGCTGGAGAACATGGAGCACCGAGGCGCCGAGACACGCGACAAGACAGGCGACGGCGCCGGTATCATGGTGCAGATTCCCCACGAGTTTATTCTGTTGCAGGGCATCCCTGTGCCCGAGAAAGGTAAATATGGCACGGGCATGGTGTTCCTGCCAAAGGACGAGCAAGCACAGCGGGAAATCCTGAGCGTGATGATTGAGGAGATTGAGCGCGAGGGACTGACGCTGATGCACCTGCGAAAGGTGCCCACGAACCCTGAGGTGCTGGGTGCTGCCGCCCGCGAGGTGGAGCCCGACATCAAGCAGGTCTTCGTGACCAGACAGACCCATCCCCAGCCCCTTCCCATGAAGGAAGGAAGCAGTTTCAACCACGACAATGTATCGGCGCTCGACTGCACATTATATAAAATAAGGAAGCGGATTGAAAACCGAGTGACCGACAAGGACTATTATTTCTGTTCGCTGTCGAGCAAGAACCTCATCTACAAGGGAATGTTGACGAGCGGACAGCTCAGACGCTATTTCCCCGACTTGTCGAATCCCTATTTCACCAGCGGACTGGCCTTGGTGCACTCACGATTCAGCACAAACACATTCCCCACGTGGTCGCTGGCCCAGCCGTTCCGTCTCTTGGCTCACAACGGCGAAATCAACACCATTCGGGGCAATCGCGGTTGGATGAAAGCGCGTGAGAGCGTGCTTTCGAGCGAGGCTCTTGGCGATATCAAGGATTTGCGCCCCATCGTGCAGGAGGGCATGAGCGACTCGGCCTCACTCGATAACGTTTTCGAGTTCCTAATGATGAGCGGCCTCTCGCTGCCACAGGCAATGGCCATCTTGGTGCCGGAGAGCTTCAACGACAAGAACCCCATTTCGGAAGACCTGAAAGCGTTCTACGAGTACCACTCGATATTGATGGAGCCGTGGGACGGTCCTGCTGCATTGCTGTTCAGCGACGGACGCTATGCGGGCGGCATGCTCGACAGAAACGGCTTGCGCCCCAGTCGCTACACGATTACGAAGCAAGGCATGATGGTGTTGGCCTCAGAGGTGGGCGTGATGGACTTTGAGCCGGGCGACGTGGTGAGCAAGGGCCGGTTGCAGCCGGGAAAGATTCTGCTCATCGACACGCAGGAAGGCAAGATCTACTACGACAGCGAAATCAAAGAGGCACTGGCCAAGGCGCATCCTTATCGCGAGTGGCTCAGCGAGAACCGTGTGCAGCTGGAGAAACTGAAGAGCGGGCGCCATGTGGAGAACGCTGTCAGCGACCTGGAGCGCCGGCTCGTGAATTTCGGCTTCGGACAGGAAGACATCGACCGCACCATCGTTCCTATGGCCACCGCCGGACAGGAACCCGTGGCAGCGATGGGCAACGACACGCCGCTGGCCGTCATCAGCGACCGTCCGCAGGTGTTCTTTAACTATTTCCGTCAGCAGTTCGCCCAAGTGACGAACCCCGCCATCGACCCCATCCGCGAGGAGCTGGTGATGAGCCTGACGGAGTATATCGGCGCGGTGGGGACGAACATCCTGACCCCCGACGCCTCGAACTGCAAGATGGTGCGCCTGCCGCAACCTGTTCTGACCAACACACAACTCGATATACTTTGTAATATCCGTTATAAGGGATTCAAGACGAAGAAACTGCCGATGATAGTGGTTCGTCCCTCCGCCTCGGAGGGGGCTACCATTGACAAGGCGGAAGAAGCCTTGCGGGCAGCTCTCGACAAACTCTGCAAGGATGCAGAAGCCTGCGTAGACGAAGGTGTGAACTATATCATCCTCACGGACAAAACAATCGAAACCGCCGAGGGAAGCGTTTGGTTCTATATCCCCTCTCTGTTGGCTGTCAGTGCCGTGCATCATTATCTCATTAGCGTGGGCAAGCGTGTGCAGACCGCACTGATTGTGGAGAGCGGTGAGATTCGCGAGACGATGCATGCCGCCCTATTGTTGGGCTATGGCGCCAGCGCCCTGTGTCCGTATATGACCTTCGCCATCCTCGACGATTTGGTGAAACGCGGCAAAATTCAGGAGGAGTATACCACAGCAGAGAAAAACTATATCAAGGCCGTTGACAAAGGTCTGAAGAAGATAATGTCGAAGATGGGCATCTCGACCATCCGCTCGTATCGCGGAGCGAAGATTTTCGAGAGCATTGGACTGAGCGAAGATTTGCTCCGTCGCTACTTCGGCACTGAGACGAGTACCATCGGCGGCATTGGGCTGAAGGAGATTGCCCGCGATGCCATCCGTCTACACGAGCAGGCCAACAAGCAGGAGATGCTGCAGAATCAGGGACTGTTCTCGTGGCGTAAGGACGGAATCGTCCACGCTTGGAATCCCGAAACGATAGCAAACCTTCAGTTGGCCACGAGACTGGGAAGTTACAAGAAATTCCAAGAATGGGAAAAGATGGTGGACGAGAAAAAGAGTCCTATCTTCCTGCGCGACTTCCTCGGTTTCAAAAAAGCGGCCAAGCCTACACCCATTGACGAGGTGGAAAGCGTGGAGTCGATTGTGAAGCACTTCGTGACGGGAGCCATGAGCTTTGGCGCCCTGAGCATTGAGGCCCACGAGGCATTGGCGCTGGCCATGAACAAGCTCGGGACTCGCAGCAATACCGGCGAGGGCGGCGAGGACAACGCCCGCTATCACACCGAGGTAGATGGTGTGAGCCTCTCGAGCAAGACCAAGCAGATAGCCAGCGGACGCTTTGGCGTGACGGCCGAATACTTGGTGAACGCCGAGGAGATTCAAATCAAGGTGGCACAGGGCGCAAAGCCCGGCGAGGGCGGACAGTTGCCAGGCTTCAAGGTGAACGACATCATCGCTAAGACGCGCAACGCCATCCCAGGCATCTCGCTCATCTCCCCGCCTCCTCATCACGACATCTATAGCATCGAGGACTTGGCACAGCTCATCTTCGACCTCAAGAATATCAATCCCACAGCCGCAGTCAGCGTGAAGCTCGTGGCCGAGAGTGGGGTGGGGACGATTGCCGCTGGCGTGGCCAAAGCCAAGGCCGACCTCATCGTCATCAGCGGTGCCGAGGGAGGCACGGGTGCTTCGCCCGCTTCTTCTATGCGCTTCGCGGGCATCTCGCCCGAAATAGGTCTTGCCGAGACGCAGCAGACACTCGTCCGTAATGGTCTGCGAAATCAGATTCGTTTGCAGACCGACGGGCAGCTGAAGACCGCCAAGGACGTCGTCATCATGGCGATGCTGGGCGCCGACGAGTTCTCGTTTGGCACGCTGCCACTCATCGTGCTGGGATGCGTCATGATGCGCAAATGCAACACGAATACCTGTCCGATGGGTGTGGCCACGCAGAATCCAGAGCTGCGCAAACATTTCGAGGGGCGCGCCGAATATGTGGTAAACTTCTTCACCTTCCTGGCAGAGCAGGTGCGTGAGTATCTTGCAGAGATGGGCGTGCACAGCCTGAAGGAAATCATCGGCCGAACGGAGCTACTGGATGTGCGTATGCCCGACGGTTCGCCTGTGGAGAAATGGCGCACCATCGATTTCGCCCGTTTGCTTCACAAGCCGGAAAGCGACAAACCGCTCTATTGGGATCGCGGACAGTTTACGACGGTCAGCGGCGTGAAGGACGAAGAGATTATCCGCTCGGCACAGAAGGCCATCGACAACCAGCAGGAGGTGACACTCGACTATGCCATCAAGAATACCGACCGTGCTGTGGGCACCATGCTTTCGGGCGTCATCGCCAAGAAATATGGCGAAGCAGGTCTACCCGATGGTTGTATCAAGATGAAGTTCAAAGGCTCGGCAGGACAGTCGTTCGGTGCCTTTGCGGTGAAAGGTCTTGACATCCGTCTCGAGGGCGAGTGCAACGACTACTTCGGCAAGGGCCTCTCTGGCGGACGTATCAGCATTCTGCCGCCTGCTCGACGGAGCAACGATTTCAAAGCCGAGGAGAACATCATCGCAGGCAACACGGGACTCTATGGAGCCACCAGCGGTGAACTCTATATCAACGGTAAGGTGGGCGAGCGCTTTGGTGTGCGCAACTCTGGTGCCATCGCCGTTATCGAAGGCGCTGGCGACCACTGCTGCGAATACATGACAGGTGGACGTGTGGTGGTGCTTGGCCCAACGGGGCGCAACTTCGCCGCAGGTATGAGTGGCGGCCTGGCTTACGTCTACGACCCCAACCACACCTTCGACTACTTCTGCAACATGGATATGGTGGAGCTTGGACTGGTCGAGGACAGCATCTCGCGAAAGGAACTGCTCGAACTTATCCGTCAGCACTATCTCCACACAGGCTCGGCCTTGGCAGGACGTATGCTCGATGACTGGCATCGCTATATCGAGGATTTCATTCAGGTGGTGCCCATCGAATATAAACGTGTGCTCGAAGAGGAGAAGATGGCGCGCTTGCACGAGAAAATCGCCGACATCCAGCGTGACTATTAAGACGCCTCACCCGCAACCCCCCTCTATAGGGCGAGGGGAAATATTTAGACTTGAAAACAGAATAATATGGAAAAGATATCAATGATAATGGGAGCTGCTCCCCTTTCCACACGGAAAGGAGGCAGGAGTGAGGCTGCTTTTCTCACCATACACCGCCAGGAGGCAGGCTACCGTCCTATTCACGACCGCATCCACGACTTTGGCGAGGTGGAGCAGACACTCAACACACACCAACGTCGCGAACAGGCCAGCCGCTGCATGGACTGCGGCGTGCCCTTCTGCCACTGGGCCTGTCCGCTGGGCAACAAAGCACCCGAATGGAACAACGCGTTGTTTAAGGGCGATTGGGAACTGGCCTTCAGGCTGCTATCGAGCACCAACCCCTTCCCAGAGTTTACGGGGCGCGTCTGTCCCGCCTTGTGCGAGAAAGCCTGCGTGCTCAACCGTTTCAACCACGAGCCTACCACCAACCGTGAGGACGAGGCCGCCATCATCGAGGCAGCCTTCCGCGAGGGTTACATCTATCCGCGCATCCCTGTGAGAAACGGTAAGCGCGTCGCCGTCGTCGGTGCTGGTCCGGCAGGACTTGCTGCCGCCGATGCCCTTAACCAGATGGGCTACGCCGTCACCGTCTATGAGAAGAACGAGGCCGCTGGCGGATTGCTCCGCTACGGCATCCCCAACTTCAAACTCAACAAGGCCATTATCGACCGCCGTCTCCAGCTTCTCCAGGCCGAGGGCATTCAGTTCCAATATGGAGTGGAGGTTCCGTGTGCTGAGACATTGCCTCAGCTTGCAGATCAGTTCGATGCTGTGGTCATTGCCACAGGCACTCCCACCGCCCGCGATTTGAAGGCCCCAGGCCGCGAGCTGAAAGGCGTTCATTTCGCCCTCGAACTCCTCTCCCAGCAGAACCGTGTGCTGGCAGGGATGGAATTTAGCAAGGACGAGCGCATCACCGCCAAGGGCAAGGATGTCCTCGTCATTGGTGGCGGCGACACGGGCAGCGACTGCATTGGTACCGCCCATCGGCAGGGCTGCAAGAGCGTCACGCAGATTGAGATTATGCCCAAGCCCGTAGAAGGCCCCGATGACCCGCAGAACCCTTGGCCCAACTGGCCGCGTACGCTCAAGACCACTTCTTCGCATGAGGAGGGCTGCACGCGTCGCTGGAATATCAACACGCTGGAGTTCCTGGGCGAGAATGGCAAACTGACAGGTGTCAAGGTGCAGGAGATTGACTGGCAGCCCAATCCGGAAGGCGGAAGGCCTATCATGGTCGCGAAAGGTGAGCCCGAAATCATCAAGGCCGAACTTGTTCTCCTCGCTATGGGCTTCCTAAAGCCCGAGCACCCTCAGTATGCAAAGAATGTCTTCGTTTGTGGCGATGCCGCCAATGGCGCATCCCTTGTGGTGCGCGCCCTCGCCAGCGGTAGGCAAACAGCTAAAGAGGTAAATGCATTCCTCCAGCTATAATATTTCATTTTTTATGACGTTATAACGTTATTAATAATTTGAAAAGAAAAAGACTCTAAGATGAACAAGGTTCCTTTCACCAAGATGCACGGTTGTGGCAATGACTATATCTACGTGAACGCCATGCTACACCACATACCCGACCCTCAGGCCACAGCCATCGCGTGGAGCGACCGCCACAAGGGAATAGGCTCCGACGGACTGGTACTGATTGATGCGTCGCCTGTGCCGGAGGCCGATTTCTGCATGCGCATCTTCAATGCCGATGGTAGCGAGGCGATGATGTGTGGCAACGCATCGCGGTGTATCGGGAAATACCTGTATGAGCGAGGACTCACAGATAAGGCGGTGATTCGATTGCTGACGCTTTCGGGTGTGAAGACGCTTCAGTTGCACATTGTTAATAACATAGTGGAAAGTGTGACGGTGGATATGGGAGCGCCAGTCTTCGAAGACGAAAACCTTTTTGTTGAAGCTCGTGGATTGAAGGAGGGCAAGGGCACCTTCGTGTCGATGGGCAATCCCCATTACGTCATCTTTACTGACGACGTGGATCAGGTGGGTGAAACTGGGCGAATCTTGGAATTCCACCCTGCCTTCCCGCAGCGTTGCAACATCGAGTTCGCACGTGTTGAGGCCGACGGAACCATCCGCACCCGCGTTTGGGAACGGGGCAGCGGCATCACCCAGGCCTGTGGCACGGGGGCGTGCGCTACTGCCGTCGCTGCCGTCCTTGCTGGAAAGGTGGGGCGCAAGAGCAGCATCGTGATGGATGGCGGAACGCTCAACATTGAATGGCGCGAGCAGGATAACCACGTTTATATGACTGGCCCTGCCGCCTTCGTCTTCGATGGAGAAGCTGCCTCCTTTGCTGCGACAGTGTCGCAGCATAGAGGAACAGCGGGAACTCCCCTATAACTCCCCCAAAAACGACTAACTCCCTCAACGACCAACCCCCCAAACGACCAAATACACATGGCATTAGTAA
The DNA here is from genome assembly GCA_017619275.1 of Prevotella sp. GTDB lineage: Bacteria > Bacteroidota > Bacteroidia > Bacteroidales > Bacteroidaceae > Prevotella. Next base: position 26,395 of record JAFZSR010000110.1, read on the forward strand.
ACATTCATTTCCTGAACCTGCAGAACAACTACCTGTTTGCCGACGTTGCCAAGAAGGTGAACGCTTTCCGCGTGATGCACCCCAAGGCAGATGTCATCTCGCTTGGCATTGGCGATGTGACACAGCCGCTGGCGCCCGCCGTCGTAGAGGCGATGCATCGGGCTGCAGATGAAATGGCGACTGCCGAGGGCTTCCGAGGCTATGGTCCTGAACAGGGCTACGACTTCCTGCGCGAGGCCATCCTGAAGAACGACTTCCTGCCGCGCGGCGTCCACCTCGATATCGACGAGATCTTCATCAACGATGGTGCCAAGAGCGACACAGGCAACTTTCAGGAGCTGCTGCATTGGGATAACTTCATCGGCGTCACCGACCCCATCTATCCCGTCTATATCGATTCAAACGTGATGATAGGGCGTTGCGGCACCTATCGCGAAGGGCGCTGGACCAACGTGCGCTACCTGCCCACCACGGCCGAGAACGGTTTCGTTCCACAGCTGCCTACGGGACGGCCTGTCGACGTCATTTATCTCTGCTACCCCAACAACCCTACGGGCACCGTCATCACCAAGCAGGAGCTGCGCAAGTGGGTGAACTATGCTTTGAAGAACGACGCGCTCATCCTCTACGACGCCGCTTATCAGGCCTATATCCGCGACAAGGACATCCCCCACAGCATCTACGAGATTCGTGGTGCTCGCAAGTGTGCCGTTGAGTTCCACTCGTTCTCGAAGACCGCAGGCTTCACGGGTGTGCGCTGTGGCTACACCGTTGTGCCGAAGGACGTGAGCGTATCGACCTTCGAGGGCGAGCGCATCCCCCTGAACCAGCTGTGGCTGCGTCGACAGTGTACCAAGTTCAACGGCACGAGCTACATCTCGCAGCGCGCCGCCGAGGCCATCTACACCCCCGAGGGCAAGCTGCAAATCAAGGCCACCATCGACTACTACATGGCCAACGCACAGCGTCTGCTCTCCCGTCTGCGTGCCCTTGGCTACGAGGTGTATGGTGGCGAGAATGCCCCCTACGTCTGGATGCGCACCCCCGACGGCATGGGCTCGTGGCAGTTCTTCGAGGCCCTGCTCTACGGTGCCAATGTGGTCTGCACGCCCGGTGTCGGCTTTGGTCCTTCGGGCGAGGGCTACGTCCGCTTCACCGCCTTTGGCAGTCATGAGAAAACAGAGGAAGCATTAACAAGAATAGAAAACTGGACTCATAAACACTAAACACACACAACAATTATGGAAGCATTAAGATTTCAGGTTGTCGGCGAGGCATTCAAGAAGAAGCCCCTCGACGTAAAAGCACCCAGTGACCGACCTTGCAAGTACTTTGGCAAGAAGGTCTTCAACCGCGAGAAGATGTACAAGTACCTGCCGAAGGACGTGTACGAGAAGATGATTGACGTGATGGACAATGGCGCACGGCTCGATCGTACGGTAGCCGACGCTGTGGCCGAGGGCATGAAGCAGTGGGCCACCGAAGAGGGCGTGACGCACTACACCCACTGGTTCCAGCCGCTGACCGAGGGCACCGCCGAGAAACACGACTCGTTTATCGAGCACGACGGCAAGGGCGGCATGGTCGAGGAGTTCACTGGCAAGCTGCTCGTTCAGCAGGAACCCGATGCCTCGTCGTTCCCCAGCGGCGGCATACGCAGCACCTTCGAGGCACGCGGCTACTCGGCATGGGACCCCACGTCGCCCGTGTTTATCATCGACGACACCCTTTGCATCCCTACCGTATTCATATCCTATAGCGGCGAGGCGCTCGACTACAAGGCTCCCCTGCTGCGCGCTTTGCACGCCGTGAACGTGGCTGCCACCGACGTATGCCACTACTTCGACACCAGCGTGAAGAAGGTGACGTCGAACCTGGGCTGGGAGCAGGAGTACTTCCTCGTCGACGAGGGCCTCTATGCTGCCCGTCCCGACCTGCTGCTCACGGGTCGCACGCTGATGGGTCACGACTCGGCAAAGAACCAGCAGATGGACGACCACTACTTCGGCTCCATCCCCGAGCGCGTGGCTGCCTTTATGCGCGAGCTGGAGATTGAGGCGCTGATGCTCGGCATACCCTGCAAGACACGCCACAACGAGGTGGCCCCCAACCAGTTTGAGCTGGCTCCCATCTTCGAGGAGACCAATCTGGCCGTCGACCACAACATGCTGCTCATGTCGGTGATGAAGAAGGTGGCCCGCAAGCACGGCTTCCGCGTGCTGCTCCACGAAAAGCCCTTCGCCGGCATCAACGGAAGCGGTAAGCACAACAACTGGAGCCTCTCGACCGATAACGGCATCCTGCTCCACGCTCCTGGCAAGACCCCCGAGCAGAACCTGCGCTTCGCCACTTTCATCGTGGAGACGCTGATGGGTGTCTATCGCCATAATGGACTTCTGAAAGCCAGCATCATGAGTGCCACCAACGCCCACCGTCTGGGCGCCAACGAGGCACCGCCAGCCATCGTCAGCTCGTTCCTTGGAAAGCAGGTGAGCGAACTTCTCGACCATATCGAGAAGGCCGACCAGGACGACATTCTCTCCTTCGCCGGCAAGCAGGGATTGAAGATGGACATCCCCGAGATTCCCGAACTGCTCATCGATAATACCGACCGCAACCGCACCTCGCCCTTCGCCTTCACTGGCAACCGCTTCGAGTTCCGTGCTGTGGGTAGCGAGGCCAACTGCGCCAGCGCCATGATTGCTCTGAACTCGGCAGTTGCCGAGGCTCTGGTGTCGTTCAAGCAGCGTGTCGACGCCCTTATCCCCGAACTGGAGAAGAAGCTCGCTGGCACCGACCATAGCGCCGTGTTCCACGCCATCATCGACGTGCTGCGACAGGACATCAAGACCTGCAAGCCCATCCGCTTCGATGGCAATGGCTATTCCGACGAGTGGGTGGTGGAGGCTGAGAAGCGCGGACTCGACGTGGAGAAGTCGTGCCCGAAGATCTTCGAGCGTTATCTCGACCCCGAGAGCATCCAGATGTTCGAGAGCCTTGGCGTGATGACCCGCAAGGAGTTGGAGGCCCGCAATGAGGTGAAGTGGGAAACCTACACCAAGAAGATTCAGATTGAGGCACGCGTACTGGGCGACCTCTCGATGAACCACATCATTCCTGTGGCCACCCGCTACCAGAGCGCCCTGTTGAAGAACGTCGACAGCGTCTCCACCGTGTTCCCTGTCGACAAGGCCGAGAAGCTCAACGCCCGCAACCTCAAGATTATCGAGGAGATAGCCCAGCGCACCAGCGCCATCGAGAAGGGTGTGGAGGAACTCGTCAACGCCCGCAAGCTGGCCAACAAAATCGACGACGAGCATGAGAAAGCCATCGCCTATCACGACAAGGTGGAGCCCTATCTCGATGCCATCCGCTATGAGATCGACAAGCTCGAGCTCATCGTCGACGATAGCCTCTGGCCATTGCCCAAATACAGAGAGCTGCTATTCATAAGATAGTTACATGTGCTCGCCTATTATGCGCATTTTTAGGTAGAGCAGTTTTTACGTTTTGCGTGGGATTCGACGCTGCGACAGCATCGGGTCCCTTTTTTATTTCTAAAGACAACTCATACAACTTTGACAACTTTTTCGACCGTTATATGTTGTCTATGATGTCTAAGTTGTCTTTTTTTCCTTTCACCACCAATTTGGTCTGCTATTTCTTTGGTAGTTTGTAAATAATGCGTACCTTTGCGAAGGCAAATCTTAAAACAATGATCTATATGAAGAAACTGATGATTATCTGCCTGGCGCTGCTCAGCATGACGGCGCAGGCGCAATGGCAACGGCCAGCAGAACAGACGTCGCCCATGACGGCGAGAAAGTTCACGCTCAACCTCACCGAGGACGGCAAGGCGCAGATGGTGTGCTTCCTGCCACAGAAGCCTACGGGCAAGGCCATCGTGGGCATACCGGGTGGAGGCTACTCCGTGCTGTCGAACACCCACGAGGGCACGATGGCTTCGGGATGGCTCAACGAGCGCGGCATTGCCTATTTCGTGGTGAACTACCGTCTGCCCGAGGGTGACCGCTCGAAGCCTATCGGCGATGTGGAGCAGGGATTCCGCATCGTACGCGACTCGGCACAGGTGTGGGGCATCAACCCTAACGATGTGGGCATCATGGGATTCTCGGCTGGCGGACACTTGGCTTCGGTCATCTCCACCCATTCGCCCTTCGAGGTGCGCCCCAACTTCAGCATCCTCTTCTATCCCGTCATCTCGATGGACGAGCGCGTGTCGCATGTGTATTCGTGCCGTAACTTCCTGGGCGAAGGGCAGAAAGACCCCGCGCTGGTGCGTGAGTTCTCGACCGACAAGGCCGTGCGCCGCCATCTCACGCCGCCCGCCATCATCATCATGTCGAGCGACGACGGTTTGGTGCCTCCCCTCACCAATGGCTTGGCCTACTACACCGCCATGCGCCAGGCAGGCAATGAGTGCGCCCTGCTGGTCTATCCCAGCGGTGGTCACGGCTACGGCTTCGGCCAGTGGTTCTCCTATCGCAACGAGATGCTGGCCACACTGGGCAAGTGGCTCGACGCCCGCCAGACACCCAAGACCGACGCCATCCGCGTGGCTTGCATCGGCAACAGCATCACCGACGGGCACGGCATCGACCTGGCAACGGCCAACGGCTATCCTGCACTGTTGCAGCGCAAGCTGGGTAATGGCTACTGGGTGAAGAACTTCGGAGTGAGCGCACGCACGATGCTCAACAAGGGCGACTATCCATATATGAACGAGATGGCTTGGCGCGACGCGCTGGCCTTCAAGCCCGACATCGTCATCATCAAGCTGGGCACCAACGACTCCAAGCCCGAGAACTGGCGCTATGGCAGCGAGTTCCGTCAGGACCTGGTGCAGATGATCACCACGCTCCGTCCCGACCTGGCGCAGCCTGTGAAGAAGGCAAAGAAAAAGAGTAAGAAGGCGCAGCCCGCTCCTGTTGCCAAGCCGCAGATCTACCTCTGCACACCCATCCCCGCCTTTAAGTCGACGTGGAACATCAGCGACGAGGTCATCGCGAACAACATCATCCCCATCCAGCAGGAGGTGGCCAAGGAATACGGTCTGCAAGTCATCGACCTGCACACCCTCTATGCCAACGATGGCGACAAGATGCTCTCCGACGGCATCCATCCCGATGGCAAGGGTGCCCAGCGCCTGGCCGACATCATCGCCGGGGCTATAGCTCCTTAAGAAAGGGGTGAGAGGTGAGAGGATAGACCCTCACCTCTCATTTCTCATCTTGCACGCAAACTGTCATCTGTCATAACTGTCATAAATGGCAATCAGTCCGAACACGAAGAAATAAGAGCATGCCGAAAATATCGTTTAATGAGCAAAAAAACTCTCAAGTGCCCCGATGGCTACGCTTCCTGAAATTTTGGTAACGCTTTTTTGAAATTTGGTAACGCTTTTTGAAAAAATCTCGTACGAGATTTTTTATGGTTCGTAATTCATTGAAAACCAGCATGCGTTTGCTATCGAAAAAATGCTGGTTTTTTACTTTCCATCATTTTTCCTTTGCCGTTTCCAGAATTATTCGTATCTTTGCCGACGTAAGTTGAAAAAGGTGCTTATGGAAACCCAGACAATGATACGGCTGATAGCCGACTACTTCAAGACCCAGCCCGTCGTTAAGGCTTGGCTTTTCGGCTCTTTTGCCCGAGGCGAGGGGCATGACGACAGCGATGTGGACTTGCTGGTTCAGTTCGACCACAGCAAGGCCATTGGCTTGTTTGCATACGCCCGGATGTGGCGCGAACTGGAAGAGCGGCTTGGTAGGAAGGTGGATCTTGTGGAAGAGGGAGCACTGCGCCCGGCAATAGAGGCAACAGCCAGCCGCGACAAGATGATCATTTATGAGAGAGCAATACATTGAAGAAATGGAGTCTTTACCCTGATGGCGTTAGTTCAATAGTGTGATAAATGACAGTTTCTGTTCATTAAACCTATATCCATTTTGGGACAATAAAAAGAGGCGTATCGCAGTGACACGCCTCTATGTGGATTTAAGTTGATTTTTCTTTTTTTGATTTAGAAGTTGTAGTAGAGACCGAAGGTGATGTTGGTGGCATCGATGTCGAAACCAAAGGTATTGGTGGCCTTGGCTCCATCGTAGTCGGGCTTAGAGCTCTGGTAGCCGAGGAAACCGAAGTGCGACACGAAGGACAGCTTCTCGTTCAGGTTCACTGCTACGCCGGGCTTCACACCCACGCCAAACGTGTTGGTCTTGTGGCCAGCAGACTTGGAGTCGACGTTGGTGAAGTCGAAACCACCATCGAGGAAGAGGTTCACATGGTCGAACTTAGCAAAGGTGTAGCGTGCGTAGGGGTTCACGGTGAGGGTCTTCACCTTGGTGGCGTTCTTTCCAGTCTCTCCGTAGCCAAAGATGATACCCAGGCCCCAGTTGTCGTCAAGGACATAACCCAGTTCGGGCTTGATGATGAACGACGATGTGCTGTTGCCGTCGTAAGAAACAGAGGTGAAGCCTACTTCGCCACCTACATACACTTGTGCACTCATGGTCATAGTCACCAGCATGGCGGCCATTGTCATCAGAATCTTTTTCATTTTCTTTTTCCTTTCTTTAAATTTTTAATGGTTATTATTTATCCTGAAAAACTTAAATCGGGTGCAAAGGTATGGCTAATGTTCGCGCCCGGCAAGTTTTTTCAGGGTTTCTTTCTTCACACTTGTTGTTTACATGATAATTATCAAGAACCCACCCCCAACCCCTCCCGGACGGGAGGGGGGCTTATATAGTCTTGCTGCGGAGAAGTCTGACCAAACTCCCCTCCCCCGTACGGGAGGGGCTGGGGGTGGGTTTCTCCCCTAAACGACTAAACGACCAACCACCCAAACGACCAAACGACTAATCCCCCAATTTCCCAACTCAATCCTGCAGTGCAAGCTCGATGTTGTGCTGCTTGGCCATGCGGCGCATGTTGATGAGTGCGTAGCGCATGCGACCGAGCGAGGTGTTGATGCTGACGCCTGTGATGTCGGAGATCTCCTTGAACGATAGCTGCTGGTAGAAGCGCATGTAGACCACCTCGCGCTGCGGTGCGGGCAGGGCGTCCATGATGCGCCTCACGTCGCGCAGCACCTGCTCGTTCACCAGTTCCGACTCGCGGAAGGTGTCCATCACCGAAGCCATGCTCAGGTTCTGCAGGTCGTTGTTGGCGTTGGGCTCCACGATGTGGCGCCCCTCTTGCTGGCGATACCAGTCCATGATGCAGTTGTGGGCGATGCGCGTGAGCCAGAAGATGAATTTGCCCGAATCGGTGTATTGTCCGCTCTGGAGCCGCGTTATCACCTTCACGAATGTCTCCTGGAAGATATCGTCGGCGATGTCGTGGTCGTGGACCACAAACATAATGTAGGTGAACAACTTTGCTTGTGTACGATCAAGTAACTCGTCGAAAGCACTGTTATTGCCTTTCACGTAAAGCATGGCCAACGCTTCGTCGGTCATCCCTTCAAATTTCTTCATATCATTAAATGTTTTGTTATGAAGTAAATTTCTTTTCGATAGGCAATAAAAGTTTTAAAAGTGAGTTATTAATGATTTATCGAGTGCAAAAGTATCGAAAAAAAACGAAACCGCCAAATTTTCTTTACTTTTTTTCAAAAAAATTTCTTTTTTCGATGGTTTTTCGTTGTTTTAGGCAATTGATTGGGGGCGATGAAGCCCCCTCTCTAATAGCATAGCTGGCGATAGGGGCAGGTGTCGCACAGTTGCCGGTCGGCGGTGGGTTCCAGCGGCAGGGAGTGGTCGAACATACGGGCGATGACCTGTCGCAGCTGTTCTGCGAAAGGTTCGGCATGCTGCACTACATCGTTGATGGGCGTCTTGTCGAAGCGCAGGATGGGGTCGTAGTCGTCGCCTTGGGCATGTTGGATGAACAGCAGGGCGGGGGCTACGGGCGTGTGGGGGTGCTGCTGTGCCACGATGATGGCGTAGAGCATGGTCTGCAGGTAATAGTCGGCGGGGGTCTTCAGACGCTTTTGGGCGAAGATGGCCTCCACGTCGTTGAGGGGATTCAGTCGATGTGCTCCCGTCTTGTAGTCGATGACGCGTATGCGCTGCTGTCCGCTGGCATCGGTAATCATGTCGAGGCGGTCGATGCGTCCTCCGATGTTGACGTTGATGCCGCCGTCGAGGTCGGGCACATAGAGCGGCATGCTCACATCGCCTTCGAGGTCGAGGATGGTGAAGGGTGCGAGCTGGCGGTCGATGGTGAGCAGCTGACGTAGATAGTGGATGATGACCTGTCGGTTGATGATTTGCAGTCCGCTCAGACGGGGATGGAAGTTGGGGCGCTCGTCGCGTATTTGGAACAGCTCTGTTCGGAAGGCTTCGTCGACGGCACGCTCGATGTCGGCCTGCTGCTTCAGCAGTTGGTCGATGTTGCTGCCCACGATTTGGCGACTTTGCTGCATCAGACGTGAATAGACGATGCGCGCTGCTTCGTGGAAGATGTTTCCGAAGAGGCGGTTGTCGATGGTGTCGTCGTCGGTGTCGTCGGGTTCGCGCAGTCCCTCATTATAATAATAATGGAACTGCAGGGGGCAGCGCAGATAGCGGTTGATGGCTGTAGGCGAGAGTTTTTCGGGGAGCTTGGCCGTGTTGGGCAGTGGCTGGGGCTGGCGTCGCTTGGTGCATTGTCCACCTTGCAGGGTGAAGAGGTCGATGGGGTGGGGAGCCTCCACCATGAGCTGCAGCAGGAATCGGCTCATCTCGCCCTTCTGGCCGTCGGCGGTGCTGTTGTTGTAGACCACGGTGACATCGGCGGCACGCTGCAGCAGTCGGTGGAAGTTGTAGCTGTAGATAGCCACCTTGTGGTCGGGGGTGGTGAGGCCGTAGGCGCGCCGCAGGGCGTAGGGGATGAACGAGGTGTCGTTGCCCCCGCGGGGCATGTTGCCCTCGCTGGCCGAGAGCACCAGCAGGTGTTTGAAGTCCAGGTTGCGCGTCTCCAGCAGTCCCATCACCTGCAATCCCTCCACAGGCTCGCCGTGAAAAGGAATGGTGGTGGCTTGCATCAGCTGACCGATGAGTCGGCTCAGGGTGATGATGTCGGTTTGCAGGTCGCCGCTGTTCGAGAGGTTCAGCAGCCGTTGCAGCAGGGTGAAGGTGTAGAAAAGGCTTTCCTCGCGCAGGGGCGATAGGCGAAGGGCGGTTGGAACCCACCCCCAGCCCCTCCCGTGCGGGAGGGGAGCTTGGTTACTTTTGCTGTCGTTTGCTCCGTTGATTGTCTCATTGACGGTCTTTATAAGCTCCCCTCCCGTACGGGAGGGGCTGGGGGTAGGTACTTGGTCGTTTGGGAGCGTGGCAATGAACTGTACCACATCGCAGAGCCACGACAGCAGCTCGCTGTTCTGGTGCTGACTGCCGAAGGGGCGGAAGAGTAGCTGTGTAAGGTCGTCGATGGCGAGTTCCTGCTGTGTGGGGTAGTAGTTCTTGTCGGTCTTGAGCTGCTGATGCAGGGCCGACACTTGTGGCGAGGCCGCCCTTAGATAGGGATGGCGCAGCAGGGCGCCCACCTGGCGCAGTCGGTAGTGCTGGCGCTGGTGGTCGAAGCCGTCGCGGCGCAGGGCGATGAGCAGGGTGATGAGCGAGGCCACAGGCGCCTGTGCCAGTGGGTAGCCGGTGGTGACGTTGACGCTCGTCACCTCGTCGGGCAAGCAGTGGATGACGCTGGGCAGCAGCGATTCGTCGCACAGCACAACAGCGGTCTGTCGTCCGTCGTTGATACGGTTCTGCTCTAGTAGCCACTGGCTGGTGTAGCGTGCCTGGATGTCCTCGGTCGAAGCCGATATGAACCGCATCTGCTTGGGACGCCTGAAGTTATCGTAGATATTTGTATCGTCCACAGAAGACACAGAAGACACGGAATTCTTCTGTGCATTCTGTGAACTCTGTGGACAGTTTTTGGCATCGTCCACAGAAGACACTGAAGACACGGAATTTATCTCAGAATTTTTCTGTGTATTCTGTGAACTCTGTGGACAATTTTCGGCATCGTCCACAGAAGACATAGAAGACACGGAATTCTTCTGTGCATTCTGTGAACTCTGTGGAAGGTTATCGAACTCGTTAGGAAACAGCTCCAGGTATTGGCCGATGAAGTGGCCAGCCTCGTTGTGCTGCATGTAGTAGCGGTCGAAATCCCAGTAGAAGTGGGCCTTGCCTTGTCGGCGTAGCGTGGTGAAGAGCTTCTGCTCCACCTTCAGCAGGGCATTGAAACCCACGAAGAGGTAGTGGTCGTAGCGGAAGTCGATGTCGCTGCTGTTCAGCGCCACCTCTTTATATAGTGCCCCCTCGTAGGCCAGGTTTTGTTCTTGCAGCCGCTGGTTGAAGTCGGTGTAGATGTTGCCCATGCGACTCCATAGGCGCAGGAAGCGTTGCTTCAGCTCGCTGTTGTGCTCGTCGCTGAAGTTACTGAAGAATCGTTTCAGCACGGCACGCTGCTCGTCGGTGAGGAAGCTGTCGTCGTCCAGCTCGTGCAGGTCGCTCAGGTTGGCAAAGATGCGGTCGGCAGGTGCCAGCTGCTTGTCGATGTCGTCGAAGTCGGCCAGCAGCAGTTGGCCCCAGCCATAGAAGTGGTCGAGCGTCTCGTCGATGCCTGTCTGCGCGGTGAACGAGCGGTGCAGGTCGCACACCAGTTTGATGGGGTCGGCCACCCGCCGCTGCGAATGATGGCAGAAGAGGTCGCTGATGGTGGTGTAGGAAGGGCTCCAGATGGGCTTCTCCGAAAGGCGTGCCAGATGCTCGTTGAGGAACAGCGAGGCGCGCTTGTTGGGGAAGACAACGGCTACGCGCGAGAGGTCGCTGCCATATTTTGCCAGTATGTCGCTGGCAACGTGCTCAAGAAACGATTTCATACTTCAATGATTTTATTGCTATACACCAGCCAAAGAAAACCTTTCACGTTGGCGTGTCCCATCTGCGTGAGCAGTTGCATGTATTGGCGCACCTGCTCGTGATATTCGGCCCGCTCACGTCCGAACTTGAAATCGACGACGATGGTTTCGTGGCCGTCGGTCATCACACGGTCGGGGCGTCGCTCCACTACGCGGCCTGTGTCTGGGTCGAGGGCGAGGATGGTACACTCATTGAACAGCTGCCATCGTCCAGGCTTGAACCATTCGGCCACGCGGGGGCTGGCCAGTCGTTGGCGTAGTAGTTGCAGCAGTTCGTGGCGCGAGGGCAGTTTGTTGGTCTTCTCACTGTCCTGGGGTTCGTAACCGTTGCTCAGCATGCCGTCTTGCTCCATCTGCCGCAGCACGCCTTCCACATCGTCGGTGCTGGCGATGGCCGAGAGCACGTTGTGCAGCAGACTGCCCGTCTGGATGTAGGCCGTGCGCAACTGGGCTTCGTCGTTGGCTTCGTCGTCATCAGGCTGGCAGAACTGCCGGCTCTTGTTGCTTTGCTTGAAGTCGACCTTCGAGGTGAACACGCCGATGTCGACCTTGATGGGATGGCTCTCCTGCAGGAAGGGGTTGGGCCGAGCGGCACGTTGAACGTTCAACGTTGAACGTTCAACGTTGAACGTGCCGCAGGGGCTGCCATAGGTGAAGACGAGGGGAAGGGTCTCATCGTCAGCAGCGGTGAGGGTGGCTCCGTCGAGCTGTTTTCTGATTTCTGGCAGCACCTGCTCGATGAGTGCCGAGCGCGACTGCTGGCCACCCTTGCGCTTGCCATAGACGAAGAGACGCTGGGCGGCACGGGTGAAGGCCACGTAGAGCAGATTCAGGTTGTCGACCGTGTTCTGCTGGTGCTCCTCGTTGTAGTCGTGCTCAAAGATGGTGCCTTTCATTCCCTTCTGACTGTAGTCTACAGGCACCAAGGGCAACTGATTGAAGGGCTCCTCGCTGGGCGAGCACCACAGCACGTCGGACATCTCAAGGCGCCAGTCGCAGAAGGGAACGAGCACGCAGGGAAACTCCAGTCCTTTCGACTTGTGGATGGAGATGAGGCGCAGTCCGTCCACCTCAGGACTCTGTATGGTTTTCTGGCCAATGTTATTGTCCCACTGTTGCAAAAAAGCCTCCACGTCGGAGCCGTTGTCGGAAACGAAGCTCGTCAGCTGGTCGAAGAAGGCACACAGGTAGGCGCTCTGCGACTCCTGCTGGTCGAGTTGGAAGAGGGCGTAGAGCTCCTCGGCCATCTCGTGCAGCGGCATCTGCAGCAGGGTGGGATTGAAATGCTGGGGCAGCTGGCCTTGGCACTGCTGCATTAGGAAGGCTCGTGCGATGTGGTCGTCGGGATGGGCCAGGAAGCGCAACGCCTGTACGATGGTGAGCACGGCTGTCGAGGCATCGAGGCGGAAGGCTTCGTCGCTCACCACCTTTAGCTGCGGTATCGTGGCATTGAGATGATTGGCGATGAGGGGGATGGAGTTGTTGGCTCGCACCAGGATAGCGATGTGGGATGCGGGAACACCCTCGCCGATGAGCGCCTGCACTTGGCTGGAGAGTAGCTGGAGCGTCGTGCTCTCGTAGTCGGCGGCAGGAAGCAGGCGCACCTCCACCTGACCCTCGTCGGGGTTTTTGTCGGGCACTTTCTGCTCCACGTCGTCGTAGGCTGTCACCTCTTCCAGCTTGGCAGCCTCCTGGAAGAAGGCGTTGTTGAAATAGATGATGCGACGGGTCGAGCGCCAGTTCGTGTCAAGGGGTTTCACGCTGACCATCTCGTTGGCATAGCCAAACTGCCCCTTGATGCCAGCCAGCAAGCGCCAGTCGCCGCTGCGCCAGCGGTAGATGCTCTGCTTCACGTCGCCCACGATAAGGTTCTCGGAGCCTTTGTGGCTCATCGTTTCCTGTAGCAGTACTTTGAAGTTCTGCCACTGCACGGTGCTGGTGTCCTGGAACTCGTCGATCATGATGTGCTCCAGCTGGGTGCCCATCTTCTCGAAGATGAAGGGCGAGTCGCTGCCGTCGATGAGCTGGTGGAGCAGCTGCTGGGTGTTGGAGAGCAGGAATCGGTTCTGCTCCTCGTTCAGCTGGTGCACCTTCTGCTCGATGCTGCCCAATAGTCGCAGCTGGCTCAGGTGACGCAGCGTCAGGTCGGCACTCTTGTAGAGCTTCCATTGGCGAGGCTGCTCGTCGAAGGCGAGGCGCAGCAGGTCGCCCAGCGACGTATCGGCAAGATGGTAGATGAGTTCGCAACGTGGATGTTTTTTCGTGCACCATTTGTCGGGCTGTCCCATGCAGTCGGAGGCGCGCTTTCCCAGCACCGTCTCGTCGAACTCGCCATGCTGCAGCTTCAGGAACAGGCCTGCCACTCCTTTGGCACCATAGCTCAGGTCGTTGATGCCAAGGCCCTCGTTTTCGAGCGTTTCGAAAAAGTCGTTGCCAATTTGCTCCATCCGCTGGCGGGCCTGTTGGCGCACTTGGCGCAGCTGTTGCTGATAGTTTTCGAAGAATCCTTCCTCGTGCATCACGGCGTTGAGTTGCTCGCTGTGGCTCTTGTAGTAGTCGTGGAAGATGGTGCGGCCAAAGGTCTTTATTTTTCCGATGACGTTCCACGAGCGGTCGTCGCTGATGTTGTCCATAATATACTTCAGCAGCCATTGCAACATCTTGTCGGAGGCCGAGAGCGAGTCGATGAGCTGGTCGACGGCCATCTCCTCCACCTGCACGTCGTTCAACCCTACACGCAGGTTGGCCGTGAGGTTCAGCTCGCGGGCCAGGTTTCGCATCACGCTCTGGAAGAACGAGTCGATGGTCTCCACGTGGAAATAGCTGTAGTTGTGGAGCAGCAAGTGCAGGGCTTCGCCAGCCCGCTGGGCAATCTGCTGCTCCGACAGTTCACCTCCCAGTCCTTTGTACACCTTCTCGGCATACGATTTAGAATCGTCGAGACCACGCCAGATGCCGTAGAGCTGGCTCAGTATGCGCATCTTCATCTCCTCGGTGGCCTTATTGGTGAAGGTCACGGCCAGTATCTGCTTGTAGTTTTGTGGATTTCGCACCAACAGCTTAATGTATTCCGAGGCCAGCGTGAACGTCTTGCCACTGCCGGCACTGGCTTTGTAGACGGTGAGGGGGGAAGGCAAAGCAGACCCACCCCCAGCCCCTCCTGGACGGGAGGGGAGCTTAGTTACTTCTGCTATCGTATTATCCATTGTATTCTGTATAATTCTATATAATCTCCCCTCCCGCACGGGAGGGGCTGGGGGTGGGATGTTTTACCATCTGCGGAATAGTTCGAAGGTGAACTTGGCACCGCTCTCGATGAAGCTGGTGTTATAGAAGCTGGCGAAGCAGCCGATGGAGAAAAAGCGGCAGGTGAAACCGTAGCCCAGCTCGCTGTAGAGCCGTGTGTGGGCGATGGAGAGTGTGCTGATATAGGCCCGCTCGCTCTCCACATAGCGGCCCACGAAGGGCACGAACGAAGCCGCCATCAAGGGCGATTCGAAGGATACGTTGCCCCGCAGATAGTATTTGCTCTGGTTGTAGACCCGAGACCTGAGCAACTGGAAATTGCCGCTCCAGTCGTCGTTCCATCCTTCGGGCAGGTTCTCGTCGCGGAAGTTGGTGTAGTCCATGAAGTAGTTCTTGTCGCGCTTGGTGTAGAAGCCTGCTCCAGCACGCAGGTTCAGTATCTGCAGTCGGCGCATCTTGTGCTTCATGGAGGCATCCAACTCCCAGCGTTCGTAGCTCACGTCGAATTTCTTACCTGGCAGACCGCGCTCGTAGTCGATGGTGAAAAGGGGACCCTTATGCCAAGGACGCACCTTGAAGCTCAGGTTGGGAGCCAAGCTCTTGTAATCCGTGGGCATGCCCATAGCAGCCATCTGGCTCTTGGCGACGGCTTTGCGACGGTGAAACACCATTCCAACCTCTACGGCCAAACGGTTATTGAGCGGCAATGTGTTCTGGAGGCGCATGTTCAAGTCGTCAAACTGGTCGAGTTTCATGTCGTCGATGTTTGGCAGGTTGCCTTGAGTGCGTTGCAGCTCGTCGACCACGCTGGAGTTGTAGATGCGGTTGCCATTGCTCCACACGAGTTCGGCGAATGCGTCGCGGCCCCGATAGTCATAGTCGAGGCGGAAAGGTAAATCGAAGTAAAAACGCTTCTGCTTGAAGTTGTAGCCCAATCGGGCGTTCATGCCCACAGCCACGTCGTCGGTGAAGTTGTAGCGGGCGCCCAACTTGAAGCGGTAGGAGAGACCTTTGCGGTGGCTGTAGCTGATGTACTGTGGGTTGATGATAGGCGAGAGCCTCACCCAGCCATCCTCGTTGCTGAATCTGATGCGCTGCACCAGACTTTCGCCCAGTGTTTCGCCAAACTCTTTCCAGTAGTTGCGCTTCTTTTCCTTTGGTGGAGCGATGATGGTGTCGATGCTGATCGTGTCGGGATGCTGTCGGCTGGCGCGCAGCGAGTCGCGCAATTGGTAGATGGCCAGCTCTTCGGGCCACAGGTCGTAAGGGCGCAGCGAGTCGATGAGCTGGCGGTCGCCTTTCACGTTTACCGTGTCGGGCAGAGTGATGGGGCAGTCGTATGCAGCCTCGAAGGCAGCCGAGATATGGTTGCCCAGGAACTTGAAGTCAGCTTTTGTCTCGCAGAACTGCGGCAACAGCGCGCGGGAGCCTTCCTCGTTGCCCTGCACCGTGTGGGAATGGAAGCGCATCATATCGAATTCACCGTTCATCTCGGCCTCCAGGATGCGGCCTGTGTTCGCATCGATGGTGGCATGTCCGCTCACCAGCTGGGTGTTGTTCACATAGCGAGGGCGGAAGCTCACCCGTGTTCGCATGGAGTCGATGGGCGTTTCGGTGTAGCGATAGAACACTTTGTTGGAGTGGTTGAAGGGCGAGAGAATGTGGTCGCCATAGAGGGTGGAGGAGTAGAGACGTGGCGTGATGTATTCAATCAGCGTGGGCATAGTGCGCCGGTTGTGGGGAATGGTGGTGTAGTACACCTGTCGCTGGTTCTCTATCTCCCCCGCACTGTTGATGCTCAGTCGGCCATATTGCTCGCTCACAAACGAGCGTTGGCCTCGGGCGATGGCATACATCGACGGCACGCACCACAACGTGAAGTTGCGCTGGTGGGTCATCAGATGATTCTTGATGTAGACATTCGATTGGAATCCCTCCAAGGTGTCGTTCTCGTGTGCTTTGGCGTAGTTGAAGAGCAAGTTCTGCGCGCCCACCTGTCCGCAGAATGGAAATAGAAAGAAGAAGGCCACTGCCAGCAGTCGCCTTGTTCTTAGCAGATGGGCACTATGATTCATTCTTTTTTTCACTCCTCCACGTTTCCTATGCTGTGTCCAATCGAAGCCAAGGTGTTCATCATGCTCTCTCCCAAGCAGTAACGGGTGAAACGTGCTGCCTTGCTGCCTTGAGTCCCCAGCATGCTGGAGGCCAGCGCGTCGATGTCGGCCTTGGTACTGAATTCCCGTACGAAGGGCACCTCGTCGGTGCTGAATCCCAGCAACCCCGTCAGCAACTGCGCTGTGAGCATGGCCATGCGCTGGAAGTGCAGCCTGTCGATCCACGACTCAATCTTCACAAAGTCCATGCGGTCGCCCAGTTGGCGCAGCATCATCCCTATGTCGAGCAGCTGCCACAGACTGACGCCATTGGCTAATGTGGTCTTCACCATTTCCACCAGCGCCACCAGCATGGCCAGTGTGGGGGCCATCGTCTCGATGCGCTGTTGCCCCACGACGATGTGGCTGGTGCCTCCTTCGAGCCACTCTTTCTCGATGATGTCCTTCAGTGTGTGGTTGTTCAGCTTGTTGCTCAGCTGCAGCATGCAGTGTCGATGCTCAACGCTCAGGTCTTGCCAGGTGTAGCGCAGCACGTGCTTGTTGGGGTTGGTGGCATTGGCATCGATGGCACGAGCTTGATCGTCGGCTTTCTTGCCTTGAGTGGCGTAGGGGAAGTAGATGCTCACTAACCCTGTGCAGTGGTGCGAAGGGATGGGGTAGAGGGCTTGCGATGCCCACAACCCCGTGAGGATGGGGCGCAACTGACTGGTAGCTTGTTGTTGCAGCAGCAGGGCTACATCGTTCAAGGCTTCCTGATGGCGCTGCTCCGCTGTTGTCGTGGTTTGGTTCCATTCCTCGACGACGTCGGAGGGCATCTGCGCAAAGAACTGGTTGGCACAAGCCTTCACACCATCGGCCAGCAGGGCGGCCATGTCAAGCTTGCGGGCGATGGCCAGCAGCTGCCGCCATTTCCATGCCGACATGGGCTCCACCACTTCTTCCGAGCCGTAAGCTCCAGCGCGCAGAAGTCGGAAGTAATTCCTCTCTATGATGGTCATCAGTTATCTGTTCGTTTTTCTTCTTTCTTGCGTCCCTTCATTAGCGCAATGTTCAATGTTCAACGTTCAACGTTCAATGTTCACCGTGATGCCTACGTCGGCAATGCCGGGCAACAGCTCGCGCGCCATTCCATGAGCGATGGCTATGGCAAGGGTGTCGTCGTCGTGGGTGGCCACCACATCGTGCAGGGTGGCGCTATAGTCGTTGATGCCGTAGCCTTCGTTCGACGTTGACCCTTCATCGTTGTTGATGTCCAGGTTGATTCTTTCGGTGTAGTCAACAGGACTTTTCTGGTGAATGGTGAGGGTGAGCTCTGTGTAGGGGTAGATGCTTGTGGCACGAACATGCATCTTTACCTGATAGGTACCGGCCTGCTTCAGTGGCACCACGAATCTGACGGAGTCGGTCTGCTGCCACCCCTGCATGTCGATGGGCTCGTAGTGGCTGTATAGGGGCAAGCGGTTGCAGCTGGTCATGACCAGTGCAACCGCTGTCAGTAGGTAGAGTATGGTGTTTCTCCTTTGTCGCTTCATGAAACCTTACTCCTTCTTGGGGGCCTTCTTCTTTTTCTTTTTCTTTGCTTTGTCAAAGCGGGTGATGCTGTCGCCGGCCAGGAGATCGATGGGTCCCTCGGGTTCTTTCTTCTGATTGTCGGGCTGCAACTGCTGGGGCTTCTCTCCTTTGCGGTTCATCTCAATGATTTCCTTGGCTCGCTTGGCAGTGATGGTTTCCAGGTTGGCGGCCAGACGCTTGTCGGTGCTGTAGGTCACCAGTTCAGCAAGGATGTCGCTCTTGAAGTAGTAGTAGTCGGCATCTTGCGTCTGCAGCACCACCTCGCGGCTGGGCAGCCGTCGGCCGTGCTCAATGTAGTCGTCCACCTCGTAGTTCAGGCAGCATTTCAGCTTGGCGCACATGCCCGCCAGTTTCTGTGGGTTGAGCGAGATGTCCTGGAAGCGCGCCGACCCGGTGCTGACGCTGACGAAGTTCTTCATCCAAGTGGCGCAGCACAGTTCGCGGCCGCAGGGGCCTGTGCCGCCTATGCGTCCAGCCTCTTGTCGGGCGCCAATCTGCTTCATTTCAATGCGCACGTGGAAGGCTGCGGCAAGGTCCTTGATGAGCTGGCGGAAGTCCACGCGCTCGTCGGCGATGTAGTAAAAGATGGCCTTCTGTCCGTCGCCTTGGTATTCCACGTCGCCAATTTTCATTTTCAGTCCCAAGCCCTTGGCAATCTCGCGGCTCTCAATCATCGTCTCGTGCTCCAAGGCCTTGGCCTCGCGAAACTTGTCCATGTCGCTCTGGCGTGCCAGACGGTAGATGCGCTTGATGTCGTCTTCGCTCTTCAGGTTTGCTTTCTTCAGCTGCAGCTTCACCAAGCGCCCTGTCAGCGTCACCACGCCGATGTCGTGGCCCGGGCTGGCCTCCACGGCCACCACGTCGCCCTTCTTCAGCGGCAAGTTGTTCACGTTGTGGAAGTAGCCTTTGCGGGTGTGCTTGAACTGCACCTCCACCAGGTCGGTGCTCTCGGCATTGCCGGGCACATCCGCCAGCCAGTCGTAGGTGTTCAGCTGGCGGTCTTGGCGGCCGATGGCAGCAGCACAAAGGCCACGGTCACAGCCCGTGCGTATGGGGTGTTCTTTCTGTTTCTCCATGTCTTGTAGTTTCAATAAGTGCTTAAAGATTGCAAAGGTAGTGCAAAACGAGCGAAAAACCAAATTTTTAAATGAAAAATATGTTTTTTATATTTATAGAGGTGGGTCTCCAGCGTTGTTTTAGGCTCTTCGCAAGGTTATTTTTTACATCCCATTTCTAATAATTTTCCATAAAAATGGGGATGATGGCTTGAAAGGTGAAAAAAAAGTAGTAATTTTGCAGCGGCAAAGGGAAAACCCCGAACCACAGCGAAAAGAAAACGAAAGAAGCATCAATGAAGCACATCATCATATTAGGCGACGGTATGGCCGACCATCCCGTGGAGCGCTTGGGTGGAAAAACACCGTTGCAGGTGGCTGACAAGCCCATGATGGACCTGCTGGCCCAAAAAGGTCGCACGGGGCGCCTCATCACCGTGCCTGACGGTTTCCCGCCGGGTAGCGAGGTGGCCAACACCGCCATACTGGGTTATGACCTGAACCGAGTGTATGAGGGACGAGGACCCTTGGAAGCCGCCAGCATTGGCTACGACCTGGCCGACGACGACCTGGCCCTGCGCTGCAACATCATCACTTTGGAGGAGGGGAAGATAGTGACCCACAATGGCGGCAACCTGCAGACCGAGGATGCCCGTCAGCTCATCGACTACCTGAACGAGTATCTGGCTGCCCCCATCAATGCTGAAGAGGGTTGCCAGCTCGTGACTTTTGTTGCCGGTATCCAATACCGTCATCTGCTCATCATCAAGGGCGGCTCCAAGCACATCGACTGTGCCCCGCCACACGACCATCCCGGCGAACTGTGGCAACCTCTGCTGGTGAAGAGTGAAGAAACAAAAGAGCATTCCGTCCTCACTCCTGAGCAAACGGCCGAACTCATCAACCAACTTATTTTGCGCTCACAGCAGTTGTTGCCACAGCATCCCTACAACCAGATGAAGGCTGCCCGTGGCGAGCGACAGGCCAACAGCATCTGGCCTTGGAGCGGTGGTTATCGTCCCAGCATGCAGACGCTGATGCAACTGTATCCGCAAGTGAAAACGGGAACGGTGATTTCGGCGGTTGATCTGATACAGGGCATTGGCAAATATGCTGGGTTGCGCATTGTGAAGGTGCCCGGTGCCACCGGACTGGCCGACACCAACTACGAGGGCAAGGCACAGGCCGCCATCGATGCTTTGAAGCAGGGCGACGACTTCGTGTTTGTTCATGTGGAGGCCACCGACGAGGCAGGCCACGATGGCGACCTTGACCTCAAGCTCCGTGCCATTAACTATCTGGACCAGCGGCTGGTGCGTCCCATCTATGAAGCAACACTGAAGATGGAAGAACCCGTCGCCATCGCCGTGCTTCCCGACCATCCTACGCCCGTTGAACTGCGCATCCATGTGAACGAACCCGTGCCCTTCCTCATCTATTATCCTGGCATCGAGGCCGACGAGGTGCAGCACTACGACGAGGTGGCATGCACCAGCGGCAGCTACGGACTGCTGAGGCTAGAGCAGTTCATGCAAACATTCATGAAAGAAATCTAAATTCTCAACTCAATGAAATACTATAGTACCAATGGAAAGGCCCCCTTGGCCGACCTGCAGAAAGCCGTAGTGAAAGGGCTGGCCGAAGACCGCGGACTCTACATGCCCGAAGAGATTATCCCCCTGCCCAAGGCTTTCATCGACGACATGCCCCAGATGCGTTTTCAGGACATCGCCTACAACGTGGCCGCCAATTTCTTTGGCCACGACATCGACGGCGATGGACTGCAAGACCTGGTTTACGACACCCTGCAGTTCGACTGCCCTGTGGTGAAGGTGAAGGAAAACATCTACGCCCTGGAACTCTTCCACGGCCCAACGCTGGCCTTTAAGGATGTGGGTGCCCGCTTTATGGCCCGCCTGCTGAGATACTACACCAAAGATGCTAGAAATGCTAGCCATTCTAGTAAAACGAGTAAAGGCCTGGTGAATGTGCTCGTGGCCACCAGCGGCGACACAGGCAGCGCCGTGGCCAATGGCTTCCTGGGTGTGGAGGGCATACACGTTTACGTGCTCTATCCCAAAGGAAAGGTAAGCCCCATACAGGAGTGCCAGTTCACTACGCTTGGGCAGAACATTACTGCCGTCGAGGTGGACGGTGTCTTCGACGACTGCCAGCGCCTGGTGAAGTCGGCATTCATGGACGAAGAGCTGAACAGCCAGATGATGCTCACTTCGGCTAACAGCATCAACGTAGCCCGCTTCCTCCCCCAAGCGTTCTACTACTTTAACGCCGCTGCACGAATGGCCGAAATTGCCAATCGCGATTCCTTGGTAATGTGCGTTCCTTCGGGCAACTTTGGCAACATCTGTGCCGCCCTCTTCGGTCACGAGATGGGATTGCCGGTGAAGCGTTTCATTGCTGCCAACAACGCCAACGACGTGTTCTACAACTATTTGCAGACGGGCAGCTACGAGCCGAAGCCTTCTATCCCAACGCTGGCCAACGCAATGGACGTGGGCGACCCCTCGAACTTTGCACGCATCATCAACCTCTACAGCCAGAATGGCAAGCTGAGCGCCGAAGAGACCCACCAGCGCATCACCAACCTCATCAGCGGAGCCACCTACAGCGACGAGCAGATAAAGGAAACCATGTGCCGCTGCTACGAAGAGACTGGCTACATTCTCGACCCGCATGGTGCTTGCGGCTACAGGGCCTTGGAGGAACAACTGCAGCCGGGCGAGGTGGGCGTGTTCTGCGAGACGGCACACCCTGCCAAGTTCAAGGAGAAAGTTGACGAGATTCTGGGCATCGACATTCCTATTCCCGATAGGCTGGCTGCCTTCATGAAGGGCACAAAGCAGAGCGTCCAGCTCTCGGGCGATTTTGCCGACTTCAAGCGTTTCCTGCTTTCACAGTGCTGTAACGAAGAGCAAGACGTGTAGTTAAAAATGATTAAGATCTCTTGATGCTCAATGCTCAACTCTCAACTTTTTACTACCTTTGCATCCCTATTTTAATATAATGTATTCATGAGAAAAGGTTTTAGGACGCTCTTGGTGCTGCTTGGTTTCCTCTCGCTGCTTACCTCTTGCAACGACTACGAGACTTACGGCGACAAGAAAGAGAAGGAGCGTAAGGCCATCCGCCAGTTTCTGGCCGATTCCAGTTTTGTGGTCATCAGCGAGAGCCAGTTCCACCAGCAGGGCGATGTCACCAATGTCGACAAGCGTGAGTTTGTTTACCTCGACAACAATGGCGTGTATATGCAAATCGTGCATCGTGGCTGTGGCAAGCCTCTTCAGGATGGCGAGACTTCCGACCTGCTGGTACGCTTCCTGGAAAGATGTCTGCTCGACTCTTCTGCTGTTTATAACGATGTGAACCCCTACGATGTGGACGTGATGAACGTGCGCCGACAAGGCAACACGTACACGGCCTCGTTTGTGAGTGGCATGTGGGTGTCCACCTATAACAGCGAGCAGGTGCCAGCCGGTCTGTTGACGCCCTTAAGCTACCTGTGCATGGGGCGTCCGCGCTCTGCCGACGACCACATTGCCAAGGTGCGACTCATCGTGCCTCACACCCAAGGTCACGCAGTGGCCTCGAGCTATGTTTATCCCTATTATTACGAAATTAGTTTCCAACGTAAGACAGATATATGACACTTATCAAATCCATTTCGGGCATCCGCGGTACCATCGGCGGACGCACGGGCGACACGCTCAATCCGCTTGACATCGTTAAGTTTACAACCGCATACGCCACCTTTATCAAAGGACACAAAATAGTGGTGGGTCGCGACGGCCGCATCAGTGGACCCATGGTTCGCGATGTGGTGTGCGGCACCCTCGTGGGCATGGGCTATGAGGTGATAGACATTGGCCTGGCCACTACGCCCACCACCGAGCTGGCCGTGCGCTGGCACGAGGCCGACGGTGGCATCATCATCACGGCCAGCCATAATCCCACGCAGTGGAACGCCTTGAAGCTGCTCAACAGCGAAGGCGAGTTCCTCACCGCTGCCGACGGAGCCGAGGTGCTGCGTATTGCCGAGGCCGAGGACTTCGACTATGCACCCGTGGAGAAGCTGGGCCATGTGGTAATGGACGACACGATGAACCAGCGCCATGTGGAGAGCGTACTGGGATTGCGCCTCGCCGATGTGGAGGCCATCCGCAAGCGCCATTTCCGCGTTTGCGCCGACACCATCAACAGCGTGGGTGGCATCATCCTGCCTCAGATGTTCGAGGCGCTGGGCGTGGACTACGAAATCCTGAACGGCGAGTGCACCGGACAGTTCGCCCACAACCCTGAGCCGCTGGAGAAGAACCTGCAGGGCATCATGGACAAGATGCGACAGGGCGGCTTCGACCTGGGCATCGTCGTCGACCCCGATGTGGACCGTCTGGCCTTCATCTGCGAGGACGGACGCATGTTTGGCGAGGAGTACACCTTGGTGAGCGTGGCCGACTATGTGCTGGGTGCTTCGAACGGACAGGCTGCCCTGAACACCGTCTCCAACCTGAGTAGCACCCGCGCCCTGCGTGACGTTACCGAGAAGTACGGTGGCAAGTACACAGCCGCTGCCGTGGGCGAGGTGAACGTAACCACCAAGATGAAAGAGGTGGGTGCCATCATCGGCGGCGAGGGCAACGGCGGAGTAATCTATCCCGAGAGCCACTATGGCCGTGACGCCCTGGTGGGTATTGCGCTCTTCCTGAGCAGCCTGGCTCAGAAGGGTTGCACCACCAGCGAGCTGCGCCGCACCTTCCCCGACTACCAGATTGCCAAGAACCGCATCGACCTGACCCCCGACACCGACGTGGACGCCATCCTGGTGAAGGTGAAGGAGATGTTTGCCCAAGACCCCGAGGCCCAGGTGAACGACATCGACGGCGTGAAGATTGACTTCCCCGCTCGTTGGGTGCATCTGCGCAAGTCGAACACCGAGCCCATCATCCGTGTCTACAGCGAGGCACAGACTATGGAGGAGGCCGACGAGCTGGGCAAGCGCCTGATGCAAGTGGTCTACGACATGCAAGGCTAATGACTCACTCCTATGCTTGACTTTCTATTGAAACATCTTTGGCAGACGTGGGCGGCAATAGCCGTCATCTGCCTCATCCTGGAGCTCATGGCAGGCGACTTCTTCATCATCTGCTTTGCCATTGGTGCCTTGTTTGCCGCCATCGGTGCCGCATTGGGTGGCAGCATCTATGTGCAGTTGATGCTCTTTGCCGTGTTCACACTGGTCAGCCTGTTCTGGGTGCGCCCCTTTGCGCAGCGCTATCTGCACAAGGGCGAGGATGCACGGGTGAGCAACGCCGATGCGCTGATGGGCCGACAAGGGCGAGTGGTGGAAGCCATCCGTGCCAACGGCTTTGGCCGCGTGCAGATTGATGGCGACGTGTGGAAGGCCGTGAGCGCCGACGGCACCTCGATTGCCGAGGGCACCAACGTGCATGTCGTAGGTCGTGAGAGCACCATTATCACCGTCGCCCCCTAAACGAACGACCATCTTAAAGCTTTAGAATATGGATACAACAACCTACATCCTGATAGCCATTGCCGTCGGCGTGGTTATCTTTGCCAAGAAGTCCATCGTCATCATCCCGCAGTCGGAGACCAAGATTGTGGAGCGTCTGGGACGCTACTTTGCCACGCTGAAGCCGGGCATCAACATCATCATCCCCTTCATCGACCACGCCAAGTCCATCGTAGTGCTCCACAACGGACGCTACCAGTACTCCACCACCATCGACTTGCGCGAGCAGGTGTACGACTTCCCCAAGCAGAACGTCATCACCAAGGACAACGTGCAAACGGAAATCAACGCCCTGCTGTATTTCCAGATTGTAGACCCCTTCAAGGCCACCTACGAAATCAACAACCTGCCCAACGCCATTGAGAAGCTCACGCAGACCACCCTGCGTAACATCATCGGCGAGCTGGAACTCGACGAGACGCTGACCTCGCGCGACACCATCAACAAGAAGCTCTCGGCCGTCCTCGACGACGCCACCGACAAGTGGGGTGTGAAGGTGAACCGTGTGGAGCTGCAGGACATCACACCGCCCGCCACCGTGCTGAACGCGATGGAGAAGCAGATGCAGGCCGAGCGCAACAAGCGTGCCCAGATTCTGACGTCGGAGGGTGAGAAGGCTGCCGAGATCCTGGCATCCGAGGGTGAGAAGACGGCCATCATCAACAAGGCCGAAGCCGCCAAGCAGGAAGCCATCCTCCACGCCGAGGGTGAGGCTCAGGCACGCATCCGCAAGGCCGAGGCCGAGGCCAAGGCCATCGAACTGATTTCACAGGCAGTGGGCAAGAGCACCAACCCCGCCAACTATCTGCTGGCACAGAAGTATATCCAGATGATGCAGGAGCTGGCCGAGGGCGACAAGACGAAGACCGTCTACCTGCCCTACGAAGCCACCAACCTGCTCGGCAGCATAGGAGGCATCAAGGACCTCTTCAAGACCGCCGACTAAAAAAGCCCAGCCCTTCCCAAAGGGAGGGGGCAACGGGAAAGGCAGATGAAAAGCTGCCAGCCGATTCCACAACGGGAAACAGGCTGGCAGCTTTTTTTGTGTATTCTTCCCCTCCCTTTGGAGGGGGTAGGGGTGGGCTCCTAATCTTCCTCTATGTCGGGATACTCCTCGGCTTCGGCATAGTCCATGTCCACCTCGCAGTCGCGGAACTTCACGTTGCCCGTGATGTCGTCGTGGTGATGTTTCACCGAGCACTTCTTCAGCGTGATGTCGGAGTAGCAGAAGAACAGCTGACCGTGGTTTCCGTAGAGCTCGCACTTCTCGAACAGCACGTTGCTGCAGTACTCGTCGGTCCAGATGCCGCCGCCGTTGTCGTAGATGCTGCACTTGTTGAAGGTGGCATTCTCGGCACTGCTCATCTGCACGCCATAGTCGCTGCATCCATAAAGCTGGGTGTTGCTCACATTCACCTTGCTCGAGTGGTCGAGGGTGAGGCCGTTCACGCCGCAGCCATAGAGGTTGCAGCCGTCGACGGTGATGTCCTTGCACTGGTTGAACACCAGCACGTCGCCCGAGCAGCCGCCCGTCACCTTATGTCCCATGGTGATATTCTTCACCTGGATGTTCTTGCAGTTCTCAAAGCGGATGACATCGGCATAGCTCGGTGTGGCGATGAACTCCACGTCCAGTCCTTTCTTTCCCTCGATGATGATGTCGTGGCGACGTGCCACCACCAGCGAGTTGCCGTCGTACTCGTCCAGGTAGAACAAGCCACCGGCGTTGCTGCCGTGTTCACGCAGGGTGATGCGCCCCTCGTCGATCAGGTCGTCCAGCGCATCGGTAATGTTCATGGGCACATCGTTGTTGATGATGATGTGGGTGTTGCTGCGCAGGGCCAGCAGGAACTCACGGGCAGTGCTCACCTCAACGGTTTCGTCGGCCTCGATGTCGTCCACGGTGGCCTCCTGCTCCTCTTCTTCCTCGTCGTCAATCACTGGCGCCTTCTGCTTCGTGTCCTTGCACGAGGCGAACACCAATGCGGCCATCAGCAGCATGGTCATGGGCCATAAGGCGGTTTTCATGTATCTTTTCATGATGAAATGTTTTTTGTTGTTTTGAATCATAAAAAGAGGAATGGCAGACGCCACTCCTCTATTACATACTGGGCAGAGGATTAATCCTCGTCCTTCATTTCTTCCTCGTGCTGCTTGATCAGAGCCTGCTGGATGTCGTTGGGCACCAGCTCGTAGCTCGAGAACTTGGTGGTGAACGAAGCGCGGCCACCGGTGAGCGAGCTCAGGGCGATGCTGTAGCTGGCCAGCTCCTTCAGAGGAATCTTGGCCACCAGCTTCTGATAGCCAGCCTCAGAGTCCATACCCATGATGATGGCGCGGCGGCCCTGCAGGTCGCTCATCACGTCGCCCATGTAGTCGGCGGGCACCAGCACCTCCAGGTCGTAGATAGGCTCCAGCACCTTCGGGCCAGCCTCCTTGAATGCCAGCGAGAAGGCGTTGCGTCCGGCAAGCATGAACGAGAGCTCGTTGCTGTCCACCGGGTGCATCTTACCATCGTAGACGATGACGCGCACGTCGCGGGCATAGCTACCGGTCAGCGGGCCTTGCTCCATGCGCTCCATCACACCCTTCAGAATGGCGGGCATGAAGCGGGCATCGATGGCACCACCGACCACGGAGTTGATAAAGACGAGTTTGCCG
>JAFZSR010000111.1 GCA_017619275.1 Prevotella sp.
ACCGCGACTACTACCTGCGCCTGCAAGCGGCAGGGAAGCCCCACGGAGTTGTCATCAACAACGTAAGGAACAAACTCATCCACTTGGTGCTCTCCCTCGTCACGAACGACGTGGACTACGAGGCGGACCATTTGTTCAATGGGGTGCAGGGAAAGGGCAGAACAAAAAATCCTGCCC
This sequence comes from Prevotella sp., assembly GCA_017619275.1. GTDB lineage: Bacteria > Bacteroidota > Bacteroidia > Bacteroidales > Bacteroidaceae > Prevotella. The sequence goes on from JAFZSR010000111.1 coordinate 178, forward strand.
AATTAGAGAATATTAACTAAATATGTTTTGAAAAAACCATAGGAAGCAAGGGGAGGGGTTCTTGCCTTGCAAGCGTCCTTCGGCCGAGCGAGGGGTGGGGTCTCTAAATTCCTGCGAATGAAGCATATACAGACCCTACCCCTGCCCCTCCCCTTGAAGGGAGGGGAGTGGCTGCGCATTGTTATTTTTAAGATAACTTAGACAACAAAAGAGGGCTTAAAAAATCTCGTACGAGATTTTTTCAAAAGTCAACGACTTTTTTCAAAAAGTCGTTACCAAAATTTCGGAAGGCGTTACCCCTCTTTTCAGCGCCCTATATTGACTACCTCGGAACAATAGCCGATGGCAGCTTCGCGGTGCGTGACGATGATGACGGTGCGATGCTGCTCGGGACTCAGAATGTTTTGCAGCACGCGTCGCTCCGTTTCGGCATCGAGGGCGCTGGTGGCCTCGTCGAGCAGCATGATGCTGCCGGGACGCAGCAGGGCACGGGCTATGGCCAGGCGCTGCGACTGACCTTCGCTCAAGCCACCTCCCTGCTCGGAGAACTGGGTGTCGAGGCCCTGAGGCAAATTCTCCACAAATTCGGCGCAAGCCAAGCGCAGCGCCTCGTACATTTGTTCCTCGGTGGCCTGCGGGTTGCCCAGCAGCAGGTTTTCGCGTAGCGTTCCACTGAGCATCGTGTTGCCCTGTGGCACATAGACAAAATTGCAACGGTGGCGCGGGGCAAGTTCCTGTCCATCGCTGTCGTGGGGGCCGCTATATATATAAATGTGGCCTTGCTGGGGTTGGATGAGTGCCAACAGCAGACGTATGAGCGTGGTCTTGCCCGACCCCGTATGCCCCATGATGGCGGTGCAAGTTCCGGGGCGGAAATTGAGCGATAGATTTTCCATGGTGGGCAGCTGACCTGGGGCGCCATAGTTGAACGTCACCCCCTCGAAGCGGATGCCGCAAGGCGCGTCCATCATCTGGCGCTCGCCCTGCTCCTCGTCGGGAGCGTCCTCCAGCTCCATCAGTCGCTCAGTGGCTGTAAATACGTTGACGAAGGCCGGAGCCAGACGGGCAATGTCGCGCGCAGGGCCTTGGATGCGGTAGACCAGTTGCAGGAAAGCGGTCATACCGCCGAAGCTGAGCGTGCCGGCATGGAGGCGCAAGGCTCCCCAAAGGAAGGCGATGAGATAGCCCAGTGTGAAACCCAGGTTGAGCAAGAGGTTGCTGGCCAGACTGAAGAAAGTGCGCTGGCGCACCCAGCCCCGCAGCGTTTGTTGTGTGCCGTCCAGGCGTTGCAGCATCTGGGTCTCGGCCTCCATGGTCTTCACCAGCATGCTGTGCTGCATGATCTCGGTGAGCAGACTCTGAATCTTACTGTCGGTCTGGCGCACCATGTGCGAATAGCGGCGCATGTGGGCGATATAGATGCGGCTGAGGGCGGCAAAGGTGGGAAGGATGAACACGGTGATGCAAGCCAGCCACACGTCGAGCTGCAACAGATAGAAGAAGGCTCCGATGAACAAGGCTACCGTGGAGAGCACCGAGGGCAGCGTCTCGGTGAGGAAGGTCACCACCTGCTTCACGTCTTCTTCCAAACGGTTGATGATGTCGCCGGAGTGCATGGCCTCGCGCCCACGCCATTGCTGGCGAAGCATGCGGGCCACCAGCTGCTGCTGCATGCGGTTCTGGGCTTTGACGCCGAGGATGTTTCGAATCCACACCCGACTGATGCCAACGCCAAACTCTGCCAAGAAGATGATGGCCATGATCCCTACAGCCCAGTAAATGGAGCCTTCACGCAAGCCAGAGGCGGTGTCGATGGCGCGCTGCATGGCCCAAACCGTGAGCAGACTGAGGACAACACCCACCAGTCCGATGCTGGCATTAAGACAAGCCTGAAGACGGTTGCCTTTCAGCGCATGCCATAGCCAGCGGGCTATCACCCGCCATGAGTAACGGCTTTTAGGGAGTTGTAACAGTTTCCTTAAATTCACTTTCGACTGTAGGTTTTGACTTTAGACTATAGACTTTAGACTGTAGACCTTAGACTATAGACTATAGACACATTTATCTTCTCATACCTCTCACTTCTCACCTCTCACTTCTTACCTCTCACCTCTTACCTCTCACTTCTCCCGTCTGCTCCCCACATCATCTTTTCGCGCAGGGTGGCAAAGTAGCGGGTGCCGGCGCGCTTTACCACCTTAATCATATAAGGCGCGCGCGTGAGGCGCAGCGTGGTGCCTTCGGGCAGAGAGGAAGAACGGCCGTCGATGGCCACGAGGAAGGTGTGGCTGCGACTGCTCACGGTGAGCTCAATCTGTGCAGAGTCGGGGATGACGATGGGGCGCACGTTGAGCGAGTGGGGAGCCACAGCGGTGAGCAAAAGCACACCCGTGCGGGGCACGATGATGGGACCGCCATTGCTGAGTGAATAGGCGGTGGAGCCGGTGGGCGTGGAGACGATGAGACCGTCGGCCTGATAGGTTGTCAGGTGCTCGCCGTCGATGCTGGTGCGGATGCTGATCATCGAGGCACTGTCGCGCTTCAGGATGGCCACATCGTTCAACGCACAGCAGCAGCCGTCGATGCGGTGGCCCTCGGTGCTGACGCTGATCAGCGCGCGGTCTTCCACGCTGTAGTCGTCGGCGTAGATGGCGTCGAGGGTTCGGGCGAAGTCGTTGGCACTCACGTCGGCCAGGAATCCCAGTCGGCCCATGTTCACGCCCAGGATGGGTACGGGCTTGGCACCCACCAGACTGGCCGTGCGCAGCAGCGTGCCGTCGCCACCCATGGAGATGGCAAAGTCGGCCGTGAAGTTGCTGCCGCTGAAGGTGTCCTTTGGCTCGATGTCGACGAGTGCCTGTGTGTGCACAAACTGGGCATACTCGCGTTCCATCAGCACGTGGGCACCATGCTCGCGCAGACAGGCCAGCACATGGCGCACGGCTGCCGACTTCTCCTTCTGGTACACGTTGCCAAAGAGGGCAAAGGTGAGATTGCGTGTCATCTTGTCGCTTTGATTCGTCATAAAAACTTGCAAGCTAACGACCTTGTGGGTGCGTTAGCTTGCAAAGGTATAAAGAATTTCGTTAATGTGGGCAAGGTGATAGTTAAAAGATGCAAACTTTTGCGTTTAGCATCACTTCACGGCGAAATCGAAGGCCTGCAGGTCCTTGTCGAGCGAGGATGTGCCGCAGAGAATCTTGTAGCTGCCGGCCATGGTGCTCAACTCGTCGATTTTCTCATCGTAGTATTCGAAGGCTTCGCCATCGAGGGTGATGGTGGCGGTCTTCGTCTCGCCAGCATTCAGCCTGAGCTTCTGGAATCCCTTCAGGGCCTTGATGGGAGCGCCAGCATCGTTGAGGCGCTTCACATACACCTGCACGGTCTCGGTGCCCTCGCGCTTGCCAGTGTTGGTGACGGGCACGGTGACGGTCACCTTGCCGTTCTTCTTCATCTGCTTGGCGCTAATCTTGGCCTTGCCCAGCTGGAAGGTGGAGTAGGAGAGTCCGTAGCCGAAGGCATACTGCGGCTGGCCGGTGAAGTAGCGGTAGGTGCGGTTCTTCATCGAGTAGTCGAGGAAGTCGGGCAGGTCGTTGTTCGAGCGGTAGAACGTCACGGGCAGCTTGCCACCGGGGTTGTAGTCGCCGAAGAGCACCTCGGCCAATGCCTCAGAACCACCCTCGCCGGGATACCAGGCCTGCAGCAGGGCGTCGTACTGTCCCTCCAAGCTGCCGAAGGCGATGGCCGAGCCGGAGCAGTTGACGAAGATGACGGGACGGCCCGTCTTGTGCATGGCCTTGACAAGCAGCTGCTGCACGACGGGCAACTCGATGGTCTGCTTGTCGCCGCCCTCGCCCTCCATGCCAGCGCTGATGCCGCCAATGATGACGATGGCATCGGCCGTCTTCACCTCGTTGGCCAGATCGGTGAAGTCGGCGAGCTTGCGCTCGCAGATGTCGCCGCGCAGCATGGCGAACTGACCGTTGCCACGACGATATTCAACCTGCACGTCGTAGGTCTTGCCCTGCTCCACGGGGAACGACTTGTACTCCACGCCACGGCCTCGGCCCATGCCGAAGCCACGACGGCCACCGCCCTTATTCTCCTCGATGACCTGACCGTTCACCTTGAAGATGTAACCGTTGTCGGTCATCAGATAGTACTTCATCTCGCCGGTGAAGGTGGCTGTGTACTTACCTGTCATGCGCACGGAGAGATTCTCGTTGTCGACGCCCTCGGCAAAGCCCCAGCCTCCGAAGGTCGAGAAGTTCAGCTCGTTCGTATAGTAGCCGCTCTTCACGGGGTCGCCCTCCAGGTTCTTGTTGTTCCAGAACTCTATGAACAGGCCCTTGCCACCGTTGAAGTCTTGGATGTGGTGCACGGTGGTGTACTCGTCGTTCAGCTCGCAAGCTTTGTTGTAGATGATTTTCGCACCGGGCACGGCGTTCTTGATGCCTTCGAGCAGCGAGTGCTGGTGGGCCTTGGTGGGGGTGCCGCCATAGTTGCCGTTCAGCAGACCAATGTCGTCGGCATTAGGACCTAGCACGGCAAGCGTCTTGATGCTCTTCGAGAGGGGCAGGGTGTTGTTATTGTTCTCCAGCAGCACCATGGCTTCGCGAGCAGCCTGAACGGCCAGGGCGTGGTGCTTCTCGCTGCTGATGACGTCGGGGGTGAGCTTGGCCCAGGGCAGCATGTTGGCGGGGTCGAACATACCCAGTTCGAAACGGCCCTTGAGGGTGTAGCGCAGGTGGCCGTCGAGGTCGCTCTCCTTGATGAGGCCTTGCTTCAGTCCGTCGGTCAGGTTCATCATCACCTTGCCGCACTCCAGGTCGGTGCCGTTGAGCACGGCGTCGACGGTGGCACTGAGCGGATCCTTGTGGGTCTCATGCTGTCCACGGTTGAAGAAGTTGTTGATGGCATCGCAGTCGGTGAGCACGATGGCGTCGTAGTGCCACTTGTTGCGCAGGATGTCGATGAGTAGACGGTCGCTGGCGCAGCAGGGCTTGCCCTCGAAGCGCTGGTAGGCGCACATCACCTCGCGCACGTTGCCTTTCTTCACCAATGCCTTGAAGGCGGGCAGATAGGTCTCCCAGAGGTCGCGGTTGGTAGGCTCCACGTTCATCGAGTGGCGCAGCGGCTCCGGACCACTGTGCACGGCATAGTGCTTGGCACAGGCGTGCGTCTTGAAGTAGGTCTTGCCGTTGATGGTGACAGGCTCCTGCATGCCCAAGACGTTCTGCACGCCGAGGGTGGCGTTCATGTAGGGGTCCTCGCCGTAGGTCTCCTGGCCGCGTCCCCAGCGC
>JAFZSR010000112.1 GCA_017619275.1 Prevotella sp.
AACATTCAGCTCGACGTGGCACGAATGACAGGGCAAAGAGCAACGCTCCTCCGCCGACATGTCAATCCACTGTGCAAAGGACTCACCCCACAGCAAAGAGCCAAAGCCCTGCTGCTGAACATTTTTGGAATTGAAAAGCTATGCAATATCAACCGACGAATGAACAAGACGGCCATCAGCCGCTCGTAAGCTTCATCATCACCTATTACGAGTTGCCCGCCAGCATGCTTCGCGAATGCATCGACAGCATCCTGGCCCTGAAGCTCAATGCCGAGGAGCGCGAAATCATCCTCGTCGATGATGGCTCGGCCTTGACGCCGCTGCCATCCTTAGGCGATGTGGCCAACCAGCTGACCTATATCCGCCAGCAGAACCAAGGACTGAGCGGTGCACGCAACACGGGGCTGAAGATGGCAAGGGGCAAGTACATACAGTTTGTGGATGCCGACGACAGCCTCGTCGCCGGACACTACGACCACAGCCTCGACATCGCGCGCTTCCACCAGCCCGACGTGGTGATGTTCTCCTTCAGCAGCGAGCAGGTGAAGACCCTCGCCTATCACGACGAGGAGACCACCAGCGGCGCGGAGCACATGCGCAAGCACAACATCCGCGGGTCGGCCTGTGGCTACCTCTTCAGGCAAAACATCCTCGGCAGTCTGCGCTTCACCCCCGGCATCGTCCACGAAGACGAGGAGTTCACGCCCCTGCTGCTGCTCAGGGCCGAGACACTCATCACCACCGATGCCAAGGCCTACTTCTATCGCCAACGGCAACAGTCGATAACGACAGCTAAGGGACCGCGCATACAACTGAAGCGGCTCAACGACATGAAGGACATCATCGGCCGTCTGCATCAGCATGCCAGCACATTGCCACACAACGAGCGGTTGGCACTGCAACGCCGCGTGGCACAATTGACGATGGACTACATCTACAAAGTCGTCGTCGACACGCGTAGTAAATCGTACTTGAAGCACCGTCTGGGCGAACTGAGCCGAAAAGGGCTCTTCCCCCTACCCGACCAAGACTACACCACTAAATACAAATGGTTTCGCCGCATGACCAGCACCGATGCCGGGCTGAACGTCTTGTTGCGACTCCTCCCCCTGATGAACCGTGAGCGATGAAAATTCTGCTGCTTGGAGAATACAGTAATGTGCACGCCACGCTGGCACAAGGGTTGCGACAGCTGGGGCACGAGGTCACCGTGGTGTCGAATGGCGACTTCTGGAAGAACTATCCGCGCGACATCGACGTGAGCCGTCCCAAGGGCATGCTGGGAGGTCTGCGGTTGACAGCACGCATCGCCACCCTGCTGCCACGCCTCAAGGGCTACGATGTGGTGCAGCTCATCAACCCTCTCTTCTTCGAGCTGCGCGCCGAACGGTTGGCTCCCATCTACCGTTATCTGCGCCGCCACAACAGGCGTATGGTGCTCTGTGCGATGGGCATGGACTACTACTGGGTGAGCGAGAACACCGTGAACAAGCCCTTGCGCTACGGCGACTTCAACATTGGCGACCGCTTGCGAACCGACGAGCCAGCCCTGCGCGAGCAACGCGAATGGATGGGCACGGCCAAGGAGCAGCTGAACCGACTCATTGCTACCGACTGCGACGACATCGTGGCCGGGCTCTACGAATACGTGGTGTGCTACCAGCCCCACTTTGCCTCGAAGCTCCACTTCGTGCCTATGCCCATCGTGCCCCAAAGTCCAGAACCCGTCGTCAGCGACACACCTCCCAGCCCCATCAAGGTCTTTGTGGGCATCAGCCGAGGGCGCAACGCCTATAAGGGCACCGACATCATGCTGCGGGCCGCCGAGGCCATCGCCACCCGTCATCCCAGCCGCATCACTATCGTGAAGGCCGAGGGAGTGCCCTACGAGCAATACCAGCACATGATGGATAGCAGCGACGTCATCCTCGACCAGCTCTACAGTTACACACCAGCCATGAACGCCCTGCTGGCCATGTCGAAGGGCATCGTCTGCGTGGGAGGCGGCGAGCCGGAAAACTACGACATCCTGAACGAGCACGAGCTACGCCCCATCATCAACGTGGAACCCACCTTCGAGAGCGTCTGCCACGAATTGGAACAAATAGCGCTCCATCCCGAGCGCATCCCCCTGTTGAAGCGCCAAAGCATAGCATACATCAAACGGCACCACGACTATTTGAAGGTGGCGCAAGAGTATGAGCGTATTTATAAGGGGTGAGAAGTGAGAAATGAGAGGTGGGAAAAAAGAAAATAAACAATAACCAATAGCCGCACAACGACGGTTATTGGTTATTATTTATTGGTTGTTGATGAAAGAATCAGCCCTTGAAGAAATCCTTAACGGCCTCGTTGGGAACCATCTGCTCATCGAAGATGTAAGCACCCGTCTTGGGGCTTTTCACCATGCGGATCACCTTCGAATAGGCGCGTCCGTCCTTCGAACCCTCGTGCAGGGTAGCAACTACTTTCTTTGCCATAGTTCTTTAGCCTTTCTCTTACTTAATCTCCTTGTGAAGAGTCATCTTCTTCAGGATGGGGTTGTATTTCTTCAACTCCATACGCTCAGGTGTGTTCTTGCGGTTTTTTGTTGTGACGTACCTGCTTGTTCCAGGCAGTCCGCTATTTTTCATCTCTGTGCATTCGAGAATTACCTGCACTCTATTGCCTTTAGCTTTTTTTGATGCCATGGTTTAGTCTCCTATAACTTTAATGTCCTTCCAATCACAATATCCTTTAGCCACGGCCTGCTTCAGTGCGGCGTCTAGCCCCACCTTATTAATAAGTCTGAGTCCAGCGGCACTTATTTTAAGACTGATCCAGCAGTCTTCCTCCACATAATAGAACTTCTTTGTGAACAAGTTCACATCGAAGGTGCGCTTTGTGCGATGTTTTGAGTGGGAAACGTTATTTCCCACCTGAGCCTTTTTGCCCGTAATTTGACAAATCTTCGACATTTCTATCTAATTTTTTTGTTTTCTTTTATGATACTTACTCCAAACAGGGTGCAAAATTACTAATTTTTCCGTAAAGTCCAAAATATTCCTGCAAATAATCTTTTGTTTTAATGTTTTTTTTGTTTTTTTCTGGGACTAGCAGACCTAGTGGGACTAGTAGATCTAGTAGCACTAGTGATACTAGTAGTAGGAGAAAGAGGAGGGCGTAGAGGTGGATTATTACATTTTTTTA
>JAFZSR010000015.1 GCA_017619275.1 Prevotella sp.
GTGGGTGACGTGGCCGGCATGGGCGCAGACCTCTACGAGAGCTACTGCGGCTCCATCCTCTCCACCGCTGCCCTGGGAGCCACCGCCTTCGCCATGGTGCCCGACATGCAGCTGCGCGCCGTCATCGCCCCGATGCTCATCGCTGCCGTGGGCGTGTTCCTCAGCATCTTCGGTATCTATCTCGTCCGCACCAAGGAAGGCGCCACGATGAAGGACCTGCTCCACTCGCTGGCACTGGGAACGAACATCAGCGCCGTGCTCATAGCCGGAGCCACTTTCGCCATCCTCTACTTCTTGGGCATCGAGAACTGGCTCGGCCTCTCGTTCTCGGTCATCAGCGGACTGGCTGCCGGTGTCATCATCGGACAGGCTACGGAGTACTACACCTCCCATTCCTATAAACCCACGCAGAAGATTTCCGAGGCTGGCCTCACCGGCTCGGCCACCGTCATCATCAAGGGCATCGGCACGGGCATGATGTCGACGTGCATCCCCGTGGTCACCATCGGCGTGGCCATCATGATGAGCTACCTCTGCGCCAACGGCTTCAACATGGAGATGAGCGCCGAGGCCCTTTCGCATGGACTTTATGGCATCGGCATCGCCGCCGTGGGTATGCTCTCCACACTGGGCATCACGCTGGCCACCGACGCCTACGGCCCCATCGCCGACAATGCTGGCGGCAACGCCGAGATGAGCGAGCTGGGCGAGGAAGTGCGCCACCGCACCGACGCCCTCGACGCACTGGGCAACACTACTGCCGCCACCGGCAAGGGCTTCGCCATTGGCTCGGCTGCTCTCACCGCTCTGGCCCTGCTGGCATCCTATATTGAAGAGGTGAAGATTGCCATGGAGCGCGCTGGAACTGCCCTCACCAACCTGAAGGGCGAGATCATCGCCGCTGCCGACGCCACCATCCCCGACTTCATGAACTACTTCCAGGTGAACCTGATGAACCCCCGCGTGCTTGTTGGCGCTTTCATCGGAGCCATGGCCGCCTTCCTGTTCTGCGGACTCACGATGGAGGCCGTGGGACGCGCCGCCCAGAAGATGGTGGAAGAGGTGCGTCGCCAGTTCCGCGAAATCAAGGGCATCCTCGAAGGCACAGGCACCCCCGACTACGACTCGTGCGTGCAGATTAGCACCCGTGCCGCCCAGCATGAGATGATCCTGCCGTCGCTCCTCGCCATTGCCATCCCCATCGTGGTAGGTATGGTGCTCGGCGTGGCTGGCGTGCTCGGACTGCTCGTTGGCGGACTGGCCGCCGGTTTCACACTGGCCGTCTTCATGGCCAATGCGGGCGGTGCTTGGGACAACGCGAAGAAGATGGTGGAGGAAGGCCACTTCGGTGGCAAGGGCAGCTTTGCCCATAAGGCCACCATCGTGGGCGACACCGTCGGCGACCCGTTCAAGGACACCAGCGGTCCCTCGCTCAACATCCTCATCAAGCTCATGTCAATGGTTTCCATCGTCATGGCCGGACTCACCGTCGCCATGTCGTAGAAACAGACATCTACACATCATATACTCCCCAGAACGCCGCTCGTTCTGGGGAGTATTGTTTTCGAGAAATAAAAAAGGGACCGAAAGTTTTGTGCTTTCGGCTTTTTTTGTGTACTTTTGCATCGATTAGTTTATTCTTGGATGAAGAGCGATGTAAAGCAATACTTGTTTCGCAAGCTAAAACAGGAGAACTGCTTTTGGTCTTACGATATCTCGAAGATGAAAACCATCTCCGATGAGGCCCTTATTGAACATGTAATGCTTTATCTGGACATCGAAGATATCAATATGCTTTTCCCTCTCTATGGGTACAAGAAAGTAAAACGCGTTTGGTTAGATCGTGTTGCTCCCCAAGGTGCCATGTTCCGCTCGTACAACATCCTATACGCATGGTATTACTTCGGAGCAAAACGTCCTGAAGCTTACGTCAAAAGTATAGAAACTCGTCATCTAAACCATATAATGGCAATATGATTCAGGAATTCGCGAGGTGCTTGGCGCCCCATACGGGTAGAGTCTTTGAAACAATATCACGTCTGGAGTGCATCAAACCCTTCACGCTTGTTGGAGGGACGGCTCTTTCATTGCAGATAGGTAAACGGCAAAGCGAGGATCTTGATTTTATGAAATGGTTGTCGAAGAAATCCGAAAAACCTGAAGTAAACTGGCCAGCAATAAAAAAAGAATTGTCAGAAGCAGGCGAAATCAAGGATTATGAGATTGGAGGTCTTGACTTTGTTACTTTCAATTTTGAAGGCGTAAAGATGTCCTTCTATGCAGCCCCTCGCAAACAGATACCATCTATGGTTAGAATACCGTATATGAATAATCTGTATCTGGCCGACATGGCATCAATTGGAGCCATGAAGATGGAAACGATGCTCCGACGTTCTAAGTTTAGGGATTATTACGACATCTATTCCATACTCCAAGAAGGATGTGACATAGAAAAGATGATTCAAGCGGCATTGGAGCATTCCGAGCATAAGTTGCGCACACGCGGATTGCTTTCCATGCTGACAAATGGGAAACTGTTCGTAAAAGAAAAGGGATTTGAAGAGTTATTGCCAGTTTACGATGTTACGGCTCTTGAAATCCAAGAGTATATAAAACAAATACTAATTGAGCGTAAGAATAACAGTAACGAGTCCGCTTAATACCTTTACAAGGCCGATGTACTGTCTGTACATGGGCCTTGTAAAGTGTGTGCACTTACTAAACAGCTTCGTTCAGTTTTTGACAAATCCTTTTTACTATTATGTGTAGAGGTAGCGTTTAATGCTCTTCTTTGGCGTCTTCGCGAATTCTTCTTTGTGGATGATGATTTCGCTTATTTTCTCATAAGCGGGCAGGGCTTGGTTGAGGCCATTGCGGTTTTGCTCCATGATTCCCTCCAAGTCTTCATCGGTGAAACCCAGGGTGCGGGCCTCATCAAAGTCGGGATGCACCAGCGCCACCAACCTTGATTCGCGCTGCACCACCACCGACTCCACCACCAAGGTCATGGAGTTCAGCTTGTCCTCAATCTCTTCGGGATAAATGTTCTGCCCATTGGCACTGAGAAGCATGTTCTTCGAGCGTCCGTTGATGAAGACATTGCCATCCTCATCCATCGTACCCAAGTCGCCAGTGTGATACCATCCGTTGCTGTCGATGGTTTCGCGGGTGGCCTTCTCGTTCTTGTAATACCCCAGCATCACGTTGAGACCGCGTGTGAGGATTTCGCCTGGAATGGTTTCGGGATCGGGACTGTCGATGCGCACCTCCATGTGCCTTGCAGCCTTTCCACACGAACCGGGCACAAACTCGCGCCAGTCGGCATAGCAGATAATGGGAGCGCACTCGGTGGCTCCATAGCCCACGGTATAGGGGAAGTTGATGCGGTGCAGGAAATTTTCCACCTCCTGGTTGAAAGCGGCACCACCAATGATGACCTCGAAGAAATTGCCTCCGAAGGCCTTCTTCACCTCCTGACAAATGGTCTCGCGCACCTTCTGCTCGACAACGGGAATCTGCAGCAGCAAGCGCATGCGGGGGGTCTGTATCTTTGGGAACACTTTCTTGCGGATAATCTTCTCAATGACCAGCGGCACGGCGATGATAATGCGAGGCTTGACATCGGCAAAAGCCTGGGCGATGATGGCTGGTGACGGCACACGATTGAGATAGAAGACGTGGCAGCCGGTAAGGAACTCGAAGCTGAACTCGAAGGCCATGGAATACATGTGAGCCATGGGCAAGATGCTGATAATCTTCGAGCCCTTGGGCAGCTCGCTACCCATGGCCTGACAGGCGAAATCGTAGTTCGACCACAGGGCACGGTAGGGAATCATCACGCCTTTCGAGAAGCCTGTGGTTCCGCTGGTGTAGTTGATGAGCGCCAACTCGTCGGGACTCTGCTCATGGTAATAGCTCACATGCTCCTTACGGAAATACTTGGGGAACTTCTTTCCATATAGCTCGTTCAAATGTTCACGAGCGTATGTGAGCTTGTCGGTACGTGAGAGCAGCAGCGAGTAGTCGTTGTTGCGGATGATGCCTTCCAGATTTGGCATCTGCATAGGGTCCACGCAGCCACAGATGTGGTCGCCAGCAAAGAGCAGCTTGGCATCCGAGTGGTTGACGATGTTGTGAATCTGGTCGGGCGTGAACTCGTGGAGGATGGGCACAGCCACGGCTCCGTATGTGAGCGTGGCCAAGAAGGCTACGGTCCATTGGCTGCTGTTGCGCCCGCAGAGGGCAATCTTGTCGCCACGTTGCACACCGCTGTTCTCGAAAAGAATATGCACCTTTTCTATCTTTCGGGCCACGTCGTGGTATTGCAGTGTCTGCCCTTTGTAGTCGGTGAGCGCATCCATGTCCCAATGGTTGATGATGCTACGCTCAATGAGTTCGTTATAGCTAGGTATTTCTTTCATACTTCTTGCCCCTGTGCAAGGGGGATGGGTCTTTAGTTATAAAGGTAACGTTTGATGCTCTTCTTGGGCGTCTTTTCAAATTCAGTGTCGTGTAGTTCAATTTGTGTCAATCGACAATAGGCTGGCAGGGTGAGGTTCAGCTGTTGACGGTTCTGCTCCATGATGCCCTGCAACTCATCGTGGCTAAAGTTCATCATCTCGTCCTGGTCGGGATAGACCAGTGCGACGAGTTTCTGCTGCCGCTGCACCACGATGCACTCGCTGACCATGGGCATAGAACTGAGCTGGTCTTCAATCTCTTCGGGATAGATGTTCTGCCCGTTGGCTCCCAGCAGCATGTTCTTGATGCGGCCACGAATGTAGATGTTGCCATCGGCATCCATGGTGCCCAAGTCGCCTGTGTGATACCATCCGTCGGCATCCAATGCATCGCGTGTGGCCTCCTCGTTTTTGTAGTATCCCAGCATTACATTGGTGCCGCGTGCCAAGATTTCGCCAGGGGTGTTCTCCGGGTCATGGCTGTCGATGCGCACCTCCATGTTGTCGATGGTGCATCCACACGACCCTGGGGCAAACTCATGCCAGTCGCGATAGCTGATGAGCGGGGCGCACTCGGTGGCACCATAGCCCACGGTGATGGGGAAACCAATGGAAATGAGGAACTGCTCGACCTCTTTCGAAAGGGGAGCACCGCCCACAATAATCTCGTAGGCTTTTCCGCCAAAGGCAGCATAGACCTGCTCGCAAATCTTCTCCTTCACCTTCTTCGATACTACGGGCATGGCCATGAGGAGCTTCATGCGTGGCGTTTGCATGATGGGGAACACCCGCTTGCGAATGATTTTCTCCACGATGAGGGGCACGCTGATGACCAGCGCGGGCTGAATATCGGTAAAGGCTTTGGCAATTAGTGTAGGTGATGGCAGACGGTTAAGGAAGAAAAGATGGCTGCCGTTGCAGAATCCGAAGAGGAACTCGATAGAAAGGCCATACATGTGGGCCATGGGCAAAATGTCGAGCACGGATGAACCAGGAGGAACCAGTTTGCCCAAGCGTCGGATGCAGAAATCCACATTGCCCCACAGACTGCGATAAGGAAGCATCACGCCCTTCGAGAATCCGGTTGTACCACTGGTATAGTTGATTAGTGCCAACTCTTCAGGCTGATCCTCATGATAATGGACATCGTCTTGCACAAAAGCACGTGGGTACTTCGAGCCGAACAATAAATTCAAATGTTCACGCGCGTAGGTGAGCTGTTCGGAGCGTGTTACCATCAGCGAGAAATCGGGCAGGTTGACGATGCCTTCCAAACGGGGCATCAGACTTGGGTCAATCTCTTTGGCGATGAAATCACCTACGAAGAGCAGACGAGCCTCGGAGTGATTGACGATGTTGTGTATTTGCTCGGCATTAAACTCGTGCAGGATGGGCACGGCCACAGCACCGTAGGTGAGTGTTGCCAAAAAAGTAACAGCCCAGTGAGCCGAGTTACGGCCACAAATGGCAATCTTGTCGCCTTTTACTACACCTGCATTCTGGAATACAATATGAATCTTTTCTATTTTCCTTGCTACATCATGATACTGAAGCGTGGGGCCTTGATAGTCGGTCAAGGCATTCTGGTTCCAGTTTTTTAATATAGCTTGGCGTATGTATTCGTTGAAACTTGAGCCTTTGTTCATTGCACAATTTCGAAAATTTTGTGCAAAGGTACATTCTTTCCTGCACATTTGCAAATTTTTTGTGCAATAAATGAAATACAATGTGATGAATTTGCATATTTTTGCACTTGAAGGATGCTACCAAGCCATCAAAAAGTGCAAAACGTGCTAATGATCCATCAATTTGAACGACAATTGGCCGTTGAGTCCTACGAGCGTTTCAATGAGATAGCAGCTTTCTCCATCGGGCAGACACACGGTGGCCTCGAAGTGCAATCCATCGGCATCGGTGTGGCTATAGCGTATATTTCCTAAGATGGCTTGCTGCATAAATTCTTCAGGCACGTCGGCGGCAAAGGCTCGCTTATTGAAGTCACGCGTGAACAATCGCTGTCCCTGCTTGAAGACGCTGACATGGATGATATTGTCGAAATACACCTTCTCCACAGCCATGCCATCGGTGTTGAAGGTGGTGCGAGTGACGCGATTGCGTGTGGGATTGACGGTGACATACCAATGATAGCGCTTTCCGCCGTACATGACTACCGAGTCGACGTTCACCACCTCTGTGGTGTTGATCACTTTGGGTTCGTCGCTGCTGAAATCGGGCACTGGCTCGTCGAAGCTCTCATCGTGCTTTGTCAGCTGTATCTCCTCGCCCGTGGCATTCTGGAAGCAGAAGTTGTATTCGTTGAGTTTGGTAATAAAATAGCTGTCATCGCCCAACAACAACGAGTCGCCCGCTACACGGAAGAATTCTGGCTGACTGTTGGCGTCGGCAAAGAAGATGGTGTCGCCGATGGCTCTCAACACAGGCATCTCGGTCTCACGGTCTTGCCATACGCCTTGCAACATAGCCTTTGCTTCCCGATTCTCTGGCACAGCAACTTCAGCAGTTGCGTCCTTGGCCTTTTCTTGCCCACCACAAGAAAGCAACAACGAAATGGACAGAACGAGAAAATGAGAGAAAGAGAATTGAGCGTGCACATTCTGGCGCACACGCTCTTTCATCCCTATGTGAATGAAATTTCTCATGCTCTCACCTCTCATTTCTTACTTCTCACTTACCAATGCAGTGGTATTCGAAGCCGTTCTCCTCCACCTCTTCGATGTCGAAGATGTTGCGTCCGTCGATGACGAGCGGATTGCGCATGGCTTTCCTGATTACTCCCCAGGTGGGCAGACGGAACTCCTTCCACTCGGTGAGCAGCAACAGGGCGTCGGCGTCGAGCACGGCATCATACATATCGCGGCAGTAGGTTACCTTATCGCCGATACGGCGCTTACATTCGTTCATGGCGATGGGGTCGTAGACACGGATGTTGCAGCCGGCATCGAGCAGTTTGTCAATCATCACCAGTGCGGTAGATTCGCGCATGTCGTCGGTCTCTGGCTTGAACGAAAGTCCCCACATGGCCACGGTCTTTCCTTTTAGGCTCTCGCCGTCGAAGGCTTTCTGCAGTTTGTCGAAGAGAATGCTCTTCTGACGCTCGTTCACACGCTCCACAGCCTTCAACACTTCCATGGAATAACCGTTTTGGTCGGCCGTCTTGATAAGTGCTTTCACGTCCTTGGGGAAGCAACTGCCGCCATAACCGCATCCTGCATAGAGGAACTTGCGGCCAATGCGTGTGTCGCTGCCAATACCGGCACGCACCATGTTCACATCAGCCCCAACCCGCTCGCAAAGATTAGCGATGTCGTTCATGAACGAGATACGGGTGGCCAGCATGGAATTGGCGGCATACTTGGTCATTTCAGCCGAAGGGATATCCATGAAAATAACACGGAAATTATTCATCATGAAAGGCTTGTAAAGGCGCGACAAAGCTTTCTTTGCCTTCTCGCTTTCAACGCCCACTACCACACGGTCAGGACTCATAAAGTCCTTGACGGCATTACCTTCTTTCAAGAATTCAGGATTCGAGGCCACGTCGAAGGGTACGTCAACGCCACGCTTCTTCAGTTCCTCGCTGATGGCATCGTGCACCTTCTTGGCCGTGCCCACTGGCACAGTCGACTTGGTCACCACCACAATATACTTTTCCAGATTCTGACCGATGGTGCGAGCCACCTGCAGCACGTACTTCAGGTCGGCCGAGCCGTCCTCGTCGGGGGGCGTTCCCACGGCGCTGAACACGATGTCCTGCTCGTTCAATATGGCGGCCAAGTCGGTGGTGAACTTCAGTCGGCCTGCGTTCACGTTCTTTTTCACCAGCTCATCCAGCCCCGGCTCGTAGATGGGAATCTCTCCCTGCTGCAAGCGTTCAATCTTTGCGGCGTCCACATCGACGCACGTCACATTCACACCTGTGTCGGCGAAACAAGTTCCCGACACCAAACCGACATAGCCGGTTCCTACAATTGCTATATTCATTTTATATTAACTATTTGTTCATTATTCATCACATCAGAAGAGCCACGCATCGCGCAGCAGCGGCTGCTTCATGTCCTTCTCGCTGGTGAGCAGCTCCATGTTGCCTATGGGCCAATCGATGGCCAACTGCGGGTCGTCCCAACGAATGCCGGCTTCGGCCTGAGGGGCATAAACATTGTCCACCTTGTATGCGAAGATGGCCTCATCGCTCAGCACCAAGAAACCGTGTGCAAAGCCGCGGGGTATGAACAACTGGCGTTTGTTCTCGCCACTCAGCTCCGCCATGTAGTGACGGCCAAAGGTGGGCGATGAGCGACGGATGTCGACAGCCACATCAACCACCGTACCCTTAATCACACGCACCAGCTTGGCCTGGCTCCACTCACCTTTCTGATAGTGCAGCCCGCGCAGCACTCCACGCGAAGACATCGACTCGTTGTCCTGAATGAAACTGACCTTTCCAATATGTTCCTCAAACTCCTGCTGCTTCCATGCCTCCATGAAATATCCACGGGCATCGCCCAGCACGCGTGGCTCAACCACGTAAAGACCTTCAATATCGGTTTGTTTGTATTCCATATCTTTTCCATTTGGCCACGACGCCTGTGCATAATCAATATGCGTGTGCAAAAGTAGAAAAAAAAAACGACATGGCGCATACACGGCACATCTTTTTTCAAAAAGGTCTTTACTTTTTGACGCTACCGTTTTTGGAAGAACTTTTTTCTGCTGGAAAACTTGCAGGGATGGGAATAAATATGTAATTTTGCGCTTCCAAAAAACAACTAAAGAAAAATGAGAAGCAGAACAGCAAATTGGTTTGAGTGCAAGATTCGTTATGAGAAGACCATGGACGACGGCTTGCAGAAGAAAGTGACTGAACTATACGTGGTGGACGCCCTGTCGTTCACCGAGGCAGAGGCACGCATCATGGATGAGATGTCGAACTACATCAGCGGTGAGTTTGAAGTGAACGACATCAAGCGGGCCGCCTACAAGGAGATCTTCTTCAGCGATGCCGACAACGACGACCGCTGGTACAAGGCAAAGGTGCAGTTCATCACCATCGACGAGAAGACCGAAAAGGAAAAGCGTGCCAACGTGAGTTACTTGGTGCAGGCCGCCACATTGAACGGCGCTGTGAAAAACATCGACGAGGTGATGGGCGGCACAATGATTGACTATGCCATCGTGGCCGTGGCCGAAACCATGACAATGGATGTCTTTGGATTTAGGAAACAGGAAGGGCCAGCCGAGAAGCCCGAATATGAGGAATAAGGAGCGATGGCAACAACCGTTACTGACAACCTGAATCATGTGCGTTCCACGCTGTTGCCTGGCGTGCAGCTGGTGGCGGTGAGCAAGTACCATCCCGTCAGCCAGATTGCGGAGGCCTACGCCGCCGGACAGCGCCGTTTCGGCGAGAGCCACGAGCAAGAGCTGAGGCTAAAACATACCGAGCTGCCTGACGACATAGAGTGGCACTTCATAGGACATCTTCAAACGAACAAGGTGAAGCTGATAGTGCCTTACATCTCCATGATAGAGACCGTGGACTCGCTGCGCCTGTTGAACGAGATTGAACGACAGGCAGCACGTGTGGACCGTACCATAAAGGTGCTGTTAGAGCTGCACCTCGCCCAAGAGGAAACCAAGTATGGTCTGACACCCGATGACTGCCGTGCCCTGCTGGCCAATGGTGAATGGAGGCAGATGGAGCACGTGAAGATTTGCGGTCTGATGATGATGGCCTCTAATGTGGATGACAATGAACAGATAGAACGGGAATTCCAACAGGCCAGCGACTTCTTCGACGAGGTGAAACGCGACTTCTTTGCCCACGACGACTATTTCTGTGAGCGGTCGTGGGGCATGAGTGCCGATTATCCGCTGGCCATGCGTCACGGCTCCACGCTGGTGCGTGTGGGCACGGCCATCTTTGGAGAAAGGTGAGAAAGGGACATTGTCGAAAACCAAATGCACTACGCTTTCGACACGCCCCCAATTCTAACTTAAGAAGTCGAGTCCGATACTGCGGATGGCCGATTGGGCCAACCGCTGATACATCAATCCTAATGAGGCAAAGTGAACAACGCTCTGCATCGCAGCTTTGCGAAGCAGGGTGTTTTTGCTTTGCAGGGCTGCAAGCGCCTGGTCGATAAACTCGTTGATGCCACGCTCGTTGGGTTCCTGCCCATTCTTGAAAAGGCGACTGAGCACATGGTAGCCACACAGCTGGGTAAGGTCATCGGCCGATGCGATCCACTCAAATGACTTGGCGGCTGCTAAGGGCAGATGCTGATAGAGGTTGAAGGCCGCCTGCTCTGCTATCTCGGCGGTAGGCGTCTGCTCCATCCAGATGTCGCATACTTCGGGCAGCATCTGTGCTGGCGGCATGAGCATGGTGGCCAATATTTTGCATTCGCGCACATTCTCCTTCCACAGCTCTATGGCCAACCGCCGCAATGTCTCGTCGGGCTCTGGCTCTTGGGCGTTGATGTCGGCTGTCAGGCGGTCGGCCAGCTCACGCAGACGTGGCAGCGTGGCCCCCCAATTGATTTTGTAGTCAAGGCCTTTCTGCCGCATCGACTGGGCCGTGGCTCCATCCATCATCAAACGGAACTGCTGCTTGATTTCCTTTATGCGACCCACTACCTCCCTATAGATAGACTCACCAATAGTATTCTCGTTAGCAGAACTATCTACTCCCCTCTCTTCAGGGAGGGGCTGGGGGTGGGTCTTATATTCCTTGCTATAGCGCAACATCTGCTCGACATAGCCCTCGGTGTAGTCCACTTGTATGTCGGTGATTTCTCCTTCATTGTCAGTGACGGGTGTCAGTCGGGGGTTGATGAATCCCTTGTAGGGAGCAATATTGAGGCGTTGGTAGCGCTCACGCACTTCTTGGTGCAGCGTGGGGTCAACATCTATGGCGTAGCGTTCCACCAGCTGTCGAGCCGCTTCGTAGTCGCCCTCGCTCTTGATGCGCTGCACCTCGGCCAGGAGCCGTGCCACCAGCTGCCGCAGCTGCTGATAGTCGGTAACTTGCAGATAGGTCTTTCCCTCTCGCTTCACCAGACGCATGGCATCGCCATGCTGCAGGCACCAGCGGGCGATGAGTGCCCGGTTGCGCATGTGGGCTTCTTCAATCTGATGCTCTGGCTCGATGCGCACCAGCTGGGTGAGCAGACCGTTCATCATATAAGTGTAGTAGCCCGCGTGCCAGGCCTCGGCATTGGGTGTCAGTCCCAGCTCCACCAGCTTGGCGTCGGCCACATAATATAGTCCGAAGAGGTCGGCGCGAGCCTCCTCGATGGTGTTGCCGTAGGCTTTCAGCGCATCGGGGTCAACGCCTGGCAACAGCTGACCGCTACCATGCCCCAGACATTCGTGCAGGTCGGTGTGCAGGTTGTCGAGCACGTCGGCGTATGCGTTCACCATGTCGAGCGTCGGCTGGTCGATGATGAACTCCTCGCGAAAACCGTTGCCCTGTGCCGCCTTGTCGTAGGCGTCGGTGATGTTCTTGATGCTGATGCTTTTCGACCCATATTCAGCCCTTATCCAGTCGGCATTGGGCAGGTTGATGCCGATGGCGGTCGAGGGGTATTCATCACCTCCGAGCATGGCGGCACAGATTACTTTGGCCGAGACGCCCTTCACCACCGGCTTGCGGAAGCGTGGGTCAACGGGCGAGTGGTCTTCAAACCACTGCGCATTCTGGCTGATAAGGCTGGTGCGACGGGTGGCCTCCTCGTCGACATACTCCACCAGTCCTTCCCACGACCCCTTCATGCCCAGGGGGTCGCCATACACCTCTATGAAGCCATTGATGAAGTCAATCTTGTCATCGAGACATTTCACCCACAGTTTGCAGTAGTCGTTGAACAGGCGCAGGTCGCCCGTCTCGTAATATGCTATCAGCTTCTCTATCACCTGTCGCTGCTGTTCGCTCTCGGCCACGTCGGCAGCCTTGTGCAGCTGCTCCACGATGTGGCCGATGGCCTGTGCATAGCGCCCATTCGCAGCATAGACCTCCTCGGTCAGGGTGCCATCCGTACGCTTCACCAGCCGGCTGTTCAGTCCAAACGATGGTGGCTCGGCATCGTCGGCGTGCTGGGCTTTCAGCTGTGCGTAATAGTGCTCGGCCTCTTGCTGGCTGACTCCCTCGTAGAAGTTACAGGCCGAGGTGAGCACCAGGTCGTCGCCGTCGGCTTTGTTCACGCGCTTGGGCAGCACTGTGGGGTCGAAAATAACGGGGAACAGTTCGTCGCGAAGGTCGGCAACGGTTGCACCTGGCTCCAAGGGGAGTTTCTCTTGCGGCAAGCTATTCATGCACTGCCACAGGTAGTCGGGACTGAAGCCTGGCTGAAACTTCTGACAACCATAGTGATGATAAATGCCATTCGAAAACCACACACGCTTCAAGTAGACTTCCAGCTGGCGGAAGTCTTCGGTGTCATGATTAATGGAAGAATCGGTATAGACGGCTTCAAGCAAAGTTCGGACTACCAGGTTGTAGCGTCCAAACTGGTCGAAGATGATGTCGCGCCCCCACAAGGTGGCTTCCGAAAGATAATACACCAACTCCTTTTGCTGCAGGGTGAGCTGGTCGAACCCATCAAGGCGATAGCGCAGCAGCTGCAAATCGGCAAAGCGCTCATCGCTGTAGCTGAAAGTCTTCATCGATTAATCACACACCTCATTTGCTGGCATGTTGGGCCTTGTATTCCTTGGGCTTGATGCCTATGAACCGATAGAAGGCAGCATAGAACGACTGCCTGTTGGCAAAGCCCACCATGTCGCTGATGTCCTCCATGCGCAAACGCTCCTGCCGCTTGCCGGTGAGTATGGCGAGAGCCTCCTGGATGCGATATTTATTAATAAAAGATGTGTAGTTCATGCCAAAGCGCACGTTCACCACCGCCGATACATAGCGGGTATTGGTGCCCAAGTCGGCAGCCAGCCGACGAGCGGTATAATTCTTGTCCTTGTACTTCTTCTGTACGACTACGAGGTCATAGATTTTCTCCTGCAACTCATCCATCAAAACAGGCTTCACCAGGGTGCAGTAAGTAGCTTCGCGCTTCTTCTTTTCCGTGATATTATACTTTGCCATGATACTGTCATTAGAGTTATGATTGTTTGCAAAATTAATAATTATTTTTGAATTAGCAATCATTTTGTGCAGAAAAATGACGAAAAAGGGAAAATTTTTTAGGAAAATTGGTAAAACAGCGCTTTTTTTCGTAAATTTGCAGCCTTTAAACAACCAATTATCTTTACATCTACATCAACGAGAACCAACAAAAATATGCAAGTAGCAGTTTTGAAATACAACGCTGGCAACATCTTCTCTGTGATGAATGCACTGATGCGTTTGGGGGTGGAGCCGTTGCTCACCGACGATGCCAATGTGCTGCGCCAGGCCGACCGCGTGATTTTTCCCGGGCAAGGCGAAGCCAGCACGGCCATGGCCTATCTGCGCGAGCATGGCCTCGACCAGCTGATTTGCTCGCTGCGCCAGCCCGTGCTGGGCATTTGCATCGGTCAGCAACTGCTGTGCCGTCATTCCGAAGAGGGCGACACCCAGTGCCTGGGTATCTTCAACGCCGACGTGGTACGCTTCCGTCCCAACAACCACGAGGACAAGGTGCCATGCATGGGATGGAACATGATTGAACCCGTGACCAACCCCATCAACCACCAAGTGAACCCTCTGCTCCGCGGCATAGCCGACGGCGGGCTGCACCAGGCCGAGGGACAGGGATGGGTTTATTTCGTCCACAGCTATTATGTGCCCATCTGCGACGACACCATCGCCACCGCCAACTACATCCTACCCTACTCCGCCGCCTTGGCCAAGGACAACTTCTATGCCACCCAGTTTCATCCCGAGAAAAGCGGCAGCACGGGCGAGCGCATCATCAAAAACTTTTTGGAACTATGATAGAACTCATTCCCGCCATCGATATCATTGACGGCCGTTGCGTAAGGCTGACATGTGGCGACTATGCCCAGAAGACCGACTACGGCGACCCCCTGCAGATGGCCCAAGAGCTGGAGCGCATGGGTGCCCGAAGGCTGCACATCGTCGACCTCGACGGAGCCAAGTCGCGCCACATCGTCAACCACCACGTGCTGCGCAGCATTGCCCAGCACACCAAGCTGGTCATCGACTTTGGCGGAGGCATCAAGAGCGACGACGACCTGCAATTGGCCTTCGATGCAGGTGCCAGTATGGTCACCATAGGCTCGGTGGCCGTCACCCACCCAGAGCTCTTTGCCACTTGGCTCAACCGCTATGGCGCCGACCGCATCATCCTGGGAGCCGACGTCAGGAACGGCAGCATCAGCATCAACGGATGGAAGGAAGACTCCAGCCAGCAGCTGTTGCCATTCTTGCAGAAATATGTCGACATGGGCGTCCACCATGTGCTGTGCACCGAAATATCGAAAGACGGCACCCTGGCCGGGCCTGCCATCGACCTCTACCGCCAAGTGATGCAAGCCTTCCCCAACCTGCACCTCATAGCCAGCGGAGGCGTGTCGTCGGTGGCCGATATCGAGCAACTCCAGCAAGCCGGCGTGCCCGCCGTGGTCTTCGGGAAAGCAATCTACGAAGGGCGCATCAACCTGCAGCAATTGTTTTCCATGTATCCTAAGTCAAAGAGCGCGTCGGGATTGGCAAAACGAATCATACCATGTCTCGACGTGAAGGACGGACAGACCGTCAAAGGCGTCAACTTTGTGGATCTGCGCTCAGCCGGCGACCCCGTGGAGCTGGGAAAGGCCTACAGCCTGGCTGGGGCCGACGAACTGGTGTTCCTCGACATTACTGCCTCGTTTGAAGGGCGCAAGACATTTACCGAGATGGTGGGTCGCGTAGCACGCCAAATCAACATCCCCTTCACCGTTGGCGGCGGCGTCAATGAGTTGGCCGACGTGGAGCGTCTGCTCATGGCTGGTGCCGACAAGGTGAGCATGAACAGTGCAGCCATCTTGAACCCCACCATCATCGAGGAGACCGCGCGCCGATTCGGCTCGCAGGTGTGCGTGGTGGCCATCGACGCCCGTCTCGACCACGATGGCTGGCATTGCTATCTGAAGGGCGGACGACAGCGCACCGAGCGCGAACTGGTGGAATGGGCCCACGAGGCGCAGGAGCGCGGAGCCGGCGAGATACTGTTCACCTCGATGAATCACGACGGCGTGAAGCAGGGCTATGCCAACGAGGCACTGGCCACCCTTGCTGCTCGCCTCTCCATCCCCGTCATCGCCAGCGGTGGAGCGGGCACCATGCAGCACTTCCGCGATGCCTTCACCATCGGTCATGCCGATGCAGCGCTCGCTGCCAGCGTCTTCCACTTCGGTCAAATCGGCATCCCCCAGCTCAAACATTATCTGCAGGGCGAAGGGGTCTGCGTGAGGATGACATAACTATTCAATAACGCCGTCCAAAATTTTGGTAACGATTTTTTGAAATTTGGTAACGACTTTTGAAAAAATCTCGTACGAGATTTTTTTATAGCTCATAACTATGCAAAACTAACAGGTGCCGCACACAATATTTATATATAATATACGTTTTATAGTTACTTATAAACTATAACAATGAAGACAAGACTGACTATCCTGCTTGCGGCTCTGTTCTGCGGGGTGCTGGGAGCACTGGCGCAGAGCGTGGACCCACAAGCATACTACACAGACGAGGAGGGCACGGAGCAGCAAACCACCTCCATCCCTGACGGTCAGGCACCGCTGGCGGTGGAATTCCGCGCCAACCCTTCCGACATGGACGGCTACACGCCCAGCTACGAATGGCACTTCCGCCGCGACGAGAAAGGCGAGGGCATGCGCGAACTCTTCGTGCGCTACGAGGAGAACACGAGCTACACCTTCGAGGAGTCGGGCACCTACCATATCGTGCTGAAGACGCGTTTGGAGCAGGATGGTGCCGAGCTGGACTCGGTAACTGTCACCGTGTCAATAGCCGAGAGCAAGCTGGAGTTTCCCAATGCCTTCTCGCCCAACAACGGCGACGAGCTGAACAATAAGTACCAAGCCAAGGATGGCTACAAAAGCATCGTGAAGTTCCACGCCATCATCATCAACCGCTGGGGACAGAAACTCTTCGAATGGTACGACCCCGCCGATGGCTGGGATGGCACCTACAAGGGGCGCGACGTGAAGGAGGGCGTTTACTACGTCATCGTGAACGCCCTGGGTGCCGACGGCAAGGAATACAATATTCGCAAGGACGTGAACCTGCTCAGGGGATACACAGAAGGAACGAAATCACCAACCCCCTAAATGGAACAAGCAGAAACGTTCTCACATAAAGCGTCGGGGGCGACGATGGGCTACATCAGCGTGATGGGAGCCCGCGAGCACAACCTGAAAAACATCGACGTTGACATCCCCCGCCAGTCGCTCACCGTGATTACTGGCCTGAGTGGCAGCGGCAAGTCGTCACTGGCCTTCGATACCATCTTTGCCGAAGGTCAGCGACGCTATATTGAGACCTTCTCGGCCTACGCCCGCAACTTCCTGGGGGGCATGGAGCGCCCCGACGTTGACAAGATTACGGGTCTCTCGCCCGTGATTAGCATTGAGCAAAAGACCACCAACAAGAACCCTCGCAGCACCGTAGGCACCACCACCGAGATTTACGACTACCTGCGACTCCTCTTCGCCCGCGCCGGCAAGGCCTACAGCTACATGACTGGCGAGCCCATGGTGAAATACACCGAGGAAAAGGTGATGGAGATGATTCAACACGACTATGCCGGCCGCAAGATCTTTGTGCTGGCGCCGTTGGTGCGTTCGCGCAAGGGCCACTATCGTGAACTCTTCGAACAGATGCGCCGCAAAGGCTATCTCACTATGCGGGTGGATGGCGAGATGATGGAGATAACACGCGGCATGAAGGTGGACCGCTACAAGAGCCACGACATAGAGGTGGTGATCGACAAGTCTATATACTCCCCTCCCTCACAGCGAGAGGCCGGGGGAGGGTCTGTTGGAGGAGTGTCGGAGCGTCTGAAGAAGTCGGTGCAGCTGGCCATGAAGCAGGGCGATGGCCTCATCATGATTCTCGACCAGGAAACGGGCAGGGTGAAATATTTCTCACGCCGACTGATGTGCCCCACATCGGGCATCAGCTACAGCGACCCCGCGCCCAACAACTTCTCGTTCAACTCGCCGCAGGGAGCCTGTCCGCGCTGTAAGGGACTGGGCACCATCAGCGAGATTGACCTGGAGAAGGTCATCCCCAACCGCAGCCTGAGCATCCATGACGGCGGCATCGTCCCCCTGGGCAAGCAGAAGAACCAGCTCATCTTTTGGCAGATAGAAGCGCTGTTGCGCAAATACGAGTGTACGCTGAAGACACCTATCGCCGACCTGCCCGACGAGGCCATGACCGAAATCCTCTACGGCTCGCTGGAAGACGTGCGCATCGACAAGGACGTGGTGCACACTTCAAGCGACTATTTCGTGCGCTTCGACGGCATCGTGAAATACCTGCGCGACGTGATGGACAACGACGACAGCGCCAGCGGACAGAAGTGGGCCGACCAGTTCTTGGCCAACTGTGAATGTCCCGAATGCCATGGACAGCGACTGAACCGCGAGGCACTCTCCTACAAGATTTGGGACAAGAACATCGCCGAGCTGGCAGCCATGGACATCATAGAGCTGCGCCAATGGCTCGACGAATTAGAACCTACTACACCTACCTCACCTACCCACCTTGATAGCCAGCAACGCCAGATTGCCTCGGAGATACTGAAGGAAATCAGGACCCGTCTGGACTTCCTGCTCGATGTGGGCTTGGACTATCTGTCGCTCAACCGTCCCTCGGCATCGCTGTCGGGTGGCGAGAGCCAGCGCATACGCCTGGCCACGCAGATTGGCTCGCAGTTGGTGAACGTGCTCTACATCCTCGACGAGCCTTCCATCGGTCTGCACCAGCGTGACAACGAGCGACTTATCACATCGTTGAAAAAGCTGCGCGACCTGGGCAATACCGTCATCGTGGTGGAACACGACAAAGACATGATGCTGGCAGCCGACTATATCATCGACATCGGCCCCCGTGCTGGGCGCAAGGGCGGCGAAGTGGTGTTCCAGGGCACTGTGGAGCAGATGCTGAAGAGCAATACGCTGACAGGGAAATATCTGGCCTCCTCCAACCTCCCCCAACTGGGGGAGGCTAACCTCACTCAAGAGCAGAATGTAACTAAACTCCCCTCCCGCACGGGAGGGGTTGGGGGTGGGTCTCTAATAATAAAAGGCTGCCGTGGCAACAACTTGAAGCACATCGACGTGAGCTTCCCATTAGGCAAGCTCATCGTGGTGACGGGTGTGAGCGGCAGCGGTAAGTCAACGCTCATCAACGAGACGCTGCAGCCCATCCTGTCGCAACACTTCTACCACTCGCTGAAGGCGCCCCTACCCTACGACTCAGTGGAGGGACTGGAGCATGTGGACAAGGTGGTGAACGTGGACCAAAGCCCCATCGGCCGTACGCCGCGCTCCAATCCCGCCACCTATACCGGTGTCTTTGCCGACATCCGCTCGCTCTTCGTGGCACTACCCGAAGCCAAGATTCGTGGCTATAAGCCTGGCCGCTTCTCGTTCAACGTGAAAGGCGGTCGCTGCGAGACCTGCGGCGGCAACGGCTATAAGACTATAGAGATGAACTTCCTGCCCAACATCCAAGTGCCTTGCGAGCAATGCCACGGCAAGCGCTACAACCGCGAGACGCTGGAAGTGCGCTACAAGGGCAAGTCCATTGCCGACGTGCTCGACATGACCATCAACCAGGCGGTGGAGTTCTTTGAGAACGTGCCCGACATCCTGCGGAAGATAAAGACCATCCAGGACGTAGGTCTGGGCTACATCAAGCTGGGGCAACCCAGCACCACACTCAGTGGCGGCGAAAGCCAACGCGTGAAACTGGCCACCGAACTGAGCAAGCGCGACACCGGGCGCACCGTCTACATCCTCGACGAACCCACCACCGGCCTACACTTCGACGACATCCGCGTCCTTATGCAAGTGCTCCATCGGCTGGTGGCACGCGGCAACACCGTCATCATCATCGAGCACAACCTCGACGTCATCTGCCAAGCCGACCACATCATCGACATGGGTCCCGAAGGCGGTCGCCGGGGCGGTGAGATTCTCTCCACCGGCACGCCGCAGGAGGTGGCTCAGAGCACGCTCGGACACACCCCTCGCTACATCAAAGCTTACCTGGACGAAACCATTTGAACAGCTCAAACCTCCTTTATTCATGGTTTGACATCGATTTATATAAAAAAATAAGAAAAAACTACGACCTGTACGGTTGAAAAGGAAACGAGCGACAGATGAAGATCGATGTTTTTGGAGGAAACAAGTTTTCCTAATTTGTTTTATTTTGGCCACGCGCTCGGCACTTGTGACGCTTCGCCCAGCGAAGAATGTGGCCTTTATTGAGAATTAAGAAAATTCGTGAGCAAAAATATGGGCAATTAGGAAAATTCGTTTCGAAAAAACAAGCTGTATTTTCTGTTTTCATTCAAGATGCCATTCCAACCGCACAGATCAAATTCGTTTCCAATATACTATTTGATTTTCTTTATGATTCAAATTCGTTTTCAAAGCGTCCGCGCGAGCGGGCTGTATGCCCCGTTTCCGTCTGCCAGCGCACCGTTTTCCGCCGCTAAC
>JAFZSR010000113.1 GCA_017619275.1 Prevotella sp.
ACGGTGATGTGCTTGCCCACCTCGCGGGCGAAGTCGAGGAAGGTGAAGTCCTTCATCCAGTCGTAGTTGTTAACCATGAGGGCTGCGTTCTCGCCTTTGGCCTCAAAGTCGAGGAACTTGGCCACCTGGGCCTTGATGCACTCCTGGTTGTGGCGCAGGGTCTCGTCGTTGAGCAGGTTGCGCTCCTGGCTCTTGCCGCTGGGGTCGCCAATCATGCCGGTGGCGCCGCCAACGAGGATGACGGGGCGGTGGCCGCAGCGCTGCAGGTGGCGCAGCATCATGATGCCACACAAGTGGCCGATGTGCAGCGAGTCGGCCGTTGGGTCGGTACCCAAGTAGGCCGTCACCATTTCTTTCTGCAACAGTTCTTCAGTTCCGGGCATCATCTGTGCCAGCATTCCGCGCCAGCGCAGTTCTTCTACAAAATTTTTTCTCATTTTAATTGATTATTTACCCACCCCCAACCCCTCCCGTACGGGAGGGGGGCTGAGTTAGTTTTGCTGTTATTTATTTAGTTTATTATAGCCCCAACTCCAACCCCTCTCGTGCGGGAGGGGGGTAAGATAGTTCTGCTATTATATTTGTTTCTTTTCATTGCTTTGTCTATATAAGCCCCCCTCCCGCACGGGAGGGGCTGGGGGTGGTTTTTTTTACTTCCCCGCCACAATCCTCTTGATATCGTTCAGCTTGTTCAGGGCCTCCACGGGAGTGAGGTTGTTGATGTCGAGACCCAGTATCTCGTCGCGCACCTGCATCAGCACGGGGTCGTCGAGCTGGAAGAAGCTCAGCTGCATGCCCTCGCGTGTGTCGGCAATCTCGCTCATGGGCTTGCCTGCCTTTCCCACCCCTACGCTCTCGGCCTCCAGCTGCTTCAGTATGACGTTGGCGCGCTTCACTATCGAGCGTGGCATGCCCGCAATCTCGGCCACGTGGATGCCGAATGAGTGCTCGCTGCCGCCGCGCTCCAGCTTGCGCAGGAAGATCACCTTCCCGTCGAGTTCCTTCACTGCCACGTTGTAGTTCTTGATGCGCTGGAAGTTCTTCTCCATCTCGTTCAGCTCGTGGTAGTGCGTGGCGAAGAGCGTGCGGGCACGTGCTCTCGGCGTCTCGTGCAGATACTCCACGATGGCCCAGGCGATGCTGATGCCGTCGTAGGTGGAGGTGCCGCGTCCCAGCTCGTCGAAGAGCACCAGCGAGCGCGGCGTGGCGTTGTTCAGGATGTTCGATGCCTCGGTCATCTCCACCATGAACGTCGACTCGCCCAGCGAGATGTTGTCGCTGGCTCCCACGCGGGTGAAGACCTTGTCGACCAGTCCGATGTGTGCCGACTCTGCCGGCACGAAGCATCCTATCTGGGCCATCAGCACGATGAGGGCCGTCTGCCTGAGCAGGGCGCTCTTACCCGCCATGTTGGGGCCGGTGATGATGATGATTTGCTGACGGTCTTGGTCGAGCAGCACATCGTTGGGCACGTATTGCTCGCCGATGGGCAGTTCGGTCTCAATCACGGGATGGCGCCCCTGGCGGATGTCGATGACGTCGCCATTGTCGACGACGGGGCGTATGTAGCGGTGCTCCTCGGCCGTCTTGGCGAAGGAGAGCAGACAGTCGAGCCGAGCCAGCAGCGTGGCATTGATCTGTATCTGCGGGATGAACTCCTGGATGGCCATCACCAGGTTGTTGAACAGCTGTCCTTCCAGTGCCAGAATCTTGTCCTCGGCCCCCAGAATCTTCTCCTCATACTCCTTCAGCTCCTGCGTGATGTAGCGCTCGGCCTGTGCCAGCGTCTGCTTGCGCACCCATTCGGCGGGCACGCGGTCCTTATACGTGTTGCGCACCTCCAGATAGTAGCCAAACACGTTGTTGTAGCCAATCTTCAGGCTTTGTATGCCCGTCAGCTCGGCCTCTCGGTTCTGTATCTGCAGCAGGTAGTCCTTGCCGCTGTAGGCGATGTGGCGCAGCTCGTCGAGCTCTGTGCTCACGCCGTTTTGTATCACACCGCCCTTCTGCACCGACAGCGGTGGCTCGGCGGTGATTTCCTTTCTGATGCGTTCGCGGATGCTCTCGCACAGGCTCAGTCGCTCGCCCATGCTGCGCAGCACCTCATTGTCGGTTTGCTGGCAAGCGTCCTTCAGGGGCATCACACACTCCAGGGCTATGCGCAGCTGCATCACCTCGCGTGGCGAGATGCGCCCCACGCTGGCCTTGGCGATGATGCGCTCCAGGTCGCCCACGCGCTGCAGCTTTTCGTCCACCAGCTGGCGGAAGTCGGGATGGCGGAAGAAGTAGTCCACCACGTCGAGCCGCTCTTCGATAGGCTTCACGTCCTTCAGCGGGAACACCATCCAGCGGCGCAGCAGTCGGCCTCCCATGGGCGACACGGTGTGGTCGATGACGCTGAGCAGCGAGCGCCCATCGTCGTGCATGGGCTGCTGCAGCTCCAGCGAGCGGATGGTGAACTTGTCGAGCCTGACGTATTTCTCCTCCTCAATGCGATTGATTTGCGTGATGTGCTGCAGATGGGTGTGCTGCGTCTGCTCCAGGTATTGCAGGATGGCACCAGCGGCGGTGATGCCGTTCTTCAGGTGGTCCACACCGAATCCCTTCAGGTTCTTCACGGCAAAGTGGCGCAGCAGCTTCTGCTGAGCCGTCGGCTCGCTGTATACCCAGTCGTCGAGTTCGAAGGTGAAGTAGCGGTTACCGAAGTAGCGCTCGAAGTCCTGTCGGCGGCCCCGCTCGAAGAGCACTTCCTTGGGCTGGAAGTTCGAGAGCAGTTTTTCTACATAGTCGTAGGTGCCCTCGCCAGTGAGGAACTCGCCCGTCGAGATGTCGAGGAAAGCCACGCCGCAGGCTCCCTTGCCAAAGTGCACGCTGGCCAGGAAGTTGTTCTCCTTATACTGCAGCACATTGTCCTGCAGCGCCACGCCCGGTGTCACCAGCTCGGTGATGCCGCGCTTCACCAGCTTCTTCGTCAGCTTCGGGTCTTCCAGCTGGTCGCAGATGGCCACGCGCTTGCCCGCCCTGATAAGCTTGGGCAGATAGGTGTCGAGTGCGTGGTGGGGAAATCCGGCCATCTCGTCGCCTTTGTTGTAGCCGTTGTTGCGCTTCGTCAGCGTGATGCCCAGTATGCGCGACGCCTCCACGGCATCGTCGCAGTAGGTCTCGTAGAAGTCGCCACAGCGGAACAGCAGCACCGCGTCGGGGTGCTTCGCCTTCAGGTCGAAGAACTGCTTCATCATCGGCGTCAGCTCGCCGTCTTTCTTTGCCACCTTTTTACTGTTTTCGTTATCAGCTTGCAAAATTACAACATTTTTCCCGTTCACCGAAATTTTGCCCCTTTTTTTATCCCAGATTTGTCTTTGGAAACGAATTGCCCTCATTGACCATGAATTTTTAAGGTATTCTTTTTTAGGTGATTTCAACTCCCAAACAAGGTATATTTCCAAATCATTCCCGCTAGGCAGCAATATGCCGCCAAGCGGGAACCTTTCAGGGTATCCCTATTGGGAACGAACTACACGATGGCGTTCACGCACGAGCTGACGCCCAGTGCCGTCAGTGCGGCGGTGATGATGGCCGAGGCCAGTCGGAGCCAGAACTCCCATTTACTGTTTTTCATCACTTCTCACTTTTCACTTCTCACTTCTCACTTACTCCCCGGTCTCCAGGTACTTGCCCTTCTCGCTGCTCAGGGTGGCCTCGCCGCTCTTCAGTCGCTGGGCCATACTGGTGTAGCCCAGCTCGGCCTCGTTGGTGAGGTTCTTGGCCATCATCTCGCCGGTGGCCAGGCAGAGCAGCTTCACCTTGCTGATGTGCTCGCTCAGGTCGTACTTCTCCACGCTCACGGCGGGCTTGCTCACGACGCTGGCCTTGAAGATGGCGAGGTCGCCCAACTTCACAGGCTGTCCGTTCAGTGCCAGCTCCTTGATGCAGTCGGCGGCCTTGGTGAGCACGCCCTGGATCACGTCGCGGGTGTAGGGGCTGCCGTGCAGACTGATGTGTTTTGCCAGACCGTTGATGTCGATAGGCTCGTTGTTGTTCACGCGGCCGTACACTTTACCGAAGTTGCGGGCCTCTTGGTTCTTGTTCTTGTAAAAGTCAATCTTCAACATAATTCTTAAAATGGATTTTTAGTTAAACGATAAGTTGATGTTCTCTTGTGTCGCTCTTCAGCGTGGCGCCTTGCTTGTTTCGACGGTGCAAAGGTAGCACACCGTCCCCGCCCCCGCCAGCCGTTAACACCGATTTAACACGGCTTCAACAGTTTTAACGGATCCCCGCCTTGCCGTCACTCGAAACAACGAAAGAAAGTCGCGCTTTCCTTTCGTTGTTTGCTCGCTTATTTGTATCTTTGCAGTCATGAATCGACTCATTATTATATTATATGCCCTCATGGCCCTGCTGCTGTCTGGCTAAGCCCTACTTCGAGCAGCTCATCGAGAAGATTACTGCACGCGAGGAACGCGACGCCACCGACAACACCCGCCTGGAGAAGAGCTATCGCTACCTTATGTTCTACTACTACTCCATCGTGAAGGACAACAAGATGGCACTCGACTATGCCAACAAGATCCTGGAGGTGAAGCCCGACGATGAGGGTATCCAGAAGGTTGTTGAGTCGCTCAGCAAAGTAGTTAAATAATCTACCCCCACATTTCCACTATGTTATGCCGAGGGTTCCTGTCACAACGGGAACCCTCTTTTCAATTCTCCTTTCTTCGCTCTGCCATTCCTCATAGCACATCGTAACCATCCCAGGGATGGTTACTTTCCGTCTGCCATCGCACCGTTTTCCGCCGCAAACGCACCGTTTTCCGCCGCAAACGCACCGTTTTTCCTTCATCCTAGTGTCCACAGTGTGGACACTGTGACATGTGACTTTGTGACATTAAGCACCTCCGATATGTGTGCGCCCCTCCCTACCATATAACTATATATAAATAATATATAACAATTATTAATAATATATAAATTATAATACTCTCTTTTTCCTCCCCACCATATTCAACCTCCTTAATGTCACAAAGTCACATGTCACAAAGTCGCATACCCACTGTCGCGTTTCACGACGGTGCCACCGTCGCGATTCACGACGGTGCCCATGAGAACCGAGCCGTGGTCACCCTTCGTTCAGTCGGATTTGCAATCCGACTGCTGTGAGTATCAGCATTTGCAATGCGAAAAAACGCTCTTTTCGGATTACAAATCCTGATACTCTATGCGGCTGGATTGCAAATCCAGCCGAACGGCCGAGCGTTCAAAAAAACCATTTCATCGACAGTTTTGCCTCGAAGAAAAAATGCGTAATATTTGCGTACTCAAAAAGATGGAGAAATCCCCTTTTTTTATTATCTTTGCGGCGATAATTGTAACGGTTGGATAATATATCTATCCGAGCGAAGCAAGGAACGTCGATAACCTAAATTAATCATACGACTATCATGAACCGACTTTTCGTTTTTATGTTGGTACTTGCGGAGAAAATGAGTGAGAATTTGCGTGAAGCACCACTCCTTTCCTCCTCTTCTCCTTAGAGAACATTATTCTCTGCTCAGTTGGATTTGCAATCATAAGCGGTAGAAAGATAATCGCATGATTGCGGGTAATCATTTTCGTATTCTTGCGTCCTTTTAGTAACGAGAGCGACAGAACTAAAACACGGCACAAAAATCTCGTACGAGATTTTTTCAAAAGTCGTTACCATTTTTAAAAAAGTCGTTACCAAAATTTCGGAAAGCGTTAGCTGTTTTCAGAAGGCTGTAGTTTTTTCTTCCGACAAATGACATAACGCATGAAAACATGTGGGGCAAAAAAAATATTGCACCAACCCTTCGCTAGTTCAAATCTTTTCCGTATCTTTGCAGTCCGATTCATTTTTTCACGTAATAAAGACAAGCAAGAGATATGGCTGATACGAAGAAGATTAAGACGGCACTGATTTCGGTGTTTCATAAGGACGGCCTCGACGAGCTGTTGAAGAAGCTGAATGCCGAGGGCGTGCACTTCCTGTCGACGGGCGGCACGCAGCAGTTCATTGAAGAGCAAGGCTATGAATGCCAGAAGGTTGAAGACCTTACCACCTATCCCTCCATCCTTGGCGGACGTGTGAAGACGCTGCACCCCAAGGTGTTTGGAGGCATATTGGGTCGCCGCGACAATGAGGGTGACCAGCAGCAGATGCAGCAATACGCGATTCCCGAGATTGACCTGGTCGTCGTGGACCTCTATCCCTTTGAGCAGACCGTGGCCAGCGGTGCCTCGGAGGCCGACATCATTGAGAAGATCGACATTGGCGGCATCTCGCTCATCCGCGCCGCAGCCAAGAACTTTAACGACGTGGTCATCGTTCCGTCGAAGGCCGAATATGCGCTCCTGCTCGACATCGTGAACCAGCAAGGTGCCGCCACCACGCTGGAGCAGCGTCGTCTGCTGGCCGAGCGTGCTTTCGGTGTGAGCAGCCACTACGACACTGCGATACACAACTGGTTTCTTACACGTTGAATGTTGCGCTCGACCTCTTGGTCGCTTGCTACTGAAGGGACGCAAGAACATTGAACACGAACCTTTTCGCATTATTAGATGAATTTGTTAGTAAGGATATAAAAAAATAGAAACATTTGGGTTGGGCGGTTGTTCAGACCCCCAACCCCCTAACTTAGGGGGCTTATTATGGGATTTTTCAGTTTCCGACAAGAGCTGGCCATCGACCTTGGCACAGCCAATACGATTATCATTAGTGACGACAAGATTGTCGTCGACGAGCCGTCGGTGGTGGCACTCGACCGCCGTACCGACAAGATGATTGCCGTGGGCGAGGAGGCAAAGATGATGCACGAGAAGACACACGAGAACATTCGCACCATCCGCCCGCTGCGCGACGGTGTGATTGCCGACTTCTCGGCCTGCGAGCAGATGATGCGTGGTCTGATTAGGATGGTGCACACGGGTCGCCATTTCTTTTCGCCCACGCTGCGCATGGTCATCGGTGTGCCTTCGGGTAGCACCGAGGTGGAGATTCGTGCCGTGCGCGACTCGGCCGAGCATGCCGAGGGGCGCGACATCTATCTCATCAAGGAGCCGATGGCTGCTGCCATTGGCATCGGCATCGACGTGATGAAGCCCGAGGGCAACATGATTGTCGACATCGGTGGCGGCACCACCGAGATTGCCGTCATCTCGCTGGGTGGCATTCCCTGCAACAACAGCATCCGCACCGCCGGCGACGACCTCACGACCGACATTCAGGAATATATGGCCCGCCAGCACAATGTGAAGGTGAGCGAGCGCATGGCCGAGCGCATCAAGATCAATGTGGGCGCTGCCCTTACCGATCTGGGCGACGAGGCTCCCGACGACTACGTGGTCTACGGCCCCAACCGCATCACCGCCCTGCCCATGGAGGTGCCAGTGTGCTATCAGGAGATTGCCCACTGTCTGGACAAGACCGTGGCCAAGATTGAGAATGCCGTGCTCTCGGCCTTGGAGCACACGCCGCCCGAGCTGTATGCCGACATTGTGAAGAACGGCATCTACCTCACGGGTGGTGGCGCCCTGCTGCGCGGCCTCGACAAGCGTCTCACCGACAAGATCAACATCCCGTTCCGCGTGCCCGAAGATCCCCTGCACTCTGTGGCCAAGGGCGTAGGCATCGCCTTGAAGAATGTCGAGCACTTCAACTTCCTGAAGAGATGAGATGCAGAATCTCCTGGCGT
The DNA here is from genome assembly GCA_017619275.1 of Prevotella sp. Lineage (GTDB taxonomy): Bacteria > Bacteroidota > Bacteroidia > Bacteroidales > Bacteroidaceae > Prevotella. Next base: position 7,713 of record JAFZSR010000113.1, read on the forward strand.
TTCTGACGAAGTATTTCCACTGGCTGCTTTTCCTTTTGCTCGAAGTGGCCAGCTTGGTTTTATTGTTCAGCTACAACAGCTTCCAGGGCAGTGTGTGGGTGTCGTCGGCCAACGCCGTGGCAGGCAAGGTCTACGAGTGGCAGTCGGCTGTGGAGCAGTTCTTCAGCTTGCAGCAGCGCACCTGGAACCTCGAAGCCCGCAATGTGGAGTTGGAGCAGCGGTTGTGGCGTGCCCGCCAGCAGCTGCTGACGATGCAACAGGACACCGCCACCGTCGACAGCGCCTTGCAAAGTGCCACCGACCAATTGCTGATGCTGCCCGCCAAGGTGGTGAGCAGCACACTCAACCGCCCCGACAACTTGATTACCATCGACCGCGGCCGTCGCGACGGCGTGCGCCCCGACATGGGCGTCGTCAGTGGCATGGGCCTGGTGGGCGTGGTGTATATGGTGAGCGACCACTATTCGGTGCTGTTGCCCTTGGTCAACACCCATTCGCGGGTGAGTTGTGCCATCCGCGGCAGCGGCTATTTTGGCTACCTGATGTGGGACGGCGCCAATCCCACCGAGGCTTATATGGACGATGTGCCTCGCCATGCGCAGTTCGAGGAGGGCGAGTGGATTGAGACCAGCGGCTACTCCAGCATCTTTCCGCCGGGCATCACCGTGGGCCAGATTGCCAGTATAGGCAATTCGGCCGACGGTCTCTCGTATAGGCTGAAGGTGAAGCTGTCGACCGACTTCGGCTGCTTGCGCGATGTGCATGTCATCACCGACACCACCTTCTTGGAGCGCCGCCAGCTGCTCATGGCTGCCCGCGACTCCATGGCGCTGGTACGGTGAACGGTGAACATTGAACATTGAACGGTGAACGATGAACGTTGAACATTGAACGTTATTGAAATATGACGATAGACACGCTGCGACGACTCCTGATATTCCTGGTGCTGATTCTGGCCCAGGCGCTGGTGCTGAACCGCATCCAGCTGTTTCATTGTGCCACGCCTCTGCTCTACGTCTATTTCATCGTGATGTTTCGCCGTGGTTATCCGCGTTGGGCCATCCTGTTGTGGAGCTTTGCCCTGGGTCTCAGCGCCGATATGTTCACCAACACGCCGGGCGTTGCAGCCGCCTCAACCACGCTGGTCGGTTTTCTGCAGCCCTTCCTCATCGAGTTGTTTTTGCCTCGCGAGGCCGAGGAGAACATCAAGGCGTCGGCGGCTACGCTGGGCTTGTGGCGCTTTGCGTCGTTGGCCACCATCATCGTGGTCATCTATTGTTTGGTGTTCTTCGCCCTTGAGATGTTCTCGTTCTTCCATTGGGCCTATTGGCTGCAATGTGCTGGGGCCAGCGCCCTTCTCACCCTCATCCTCCTCTTCACGCTCGAAAGCTTGAGGAAGTAGTAATTCGTAATTCGTGATTTATGAATGACTACGGGCTGGAATATCGCAAGTTTGTGGTGGCGGGAGTGGCCATCGTGATTGTCGTGGTGTATATTCTGCGGCTGTTCACCCTGCAGCTGATGAGCGACGACTACAAGAAGACGGCCGACAGCAATGCCTTCCTGCGCAAGATTGACTACCCCTCGCGCGGTGTCATCACCGACCGCAACGGCAATCTGCTGGTCTACAACCAGCCCAGCTACGACATCATGGTGGTGGAGCAGGAGGCCCGCGACCACTTCGACACGCTGGAGCTGTGCCAGACGTTGGGTATCTCGCGTCGCGAGCTCGACAGCTGCATCGCCGTGATGCACGACACCCGCAAGAATCCCGGCTACTCGCGCTACACGCAGCAGATGCTCGTCAGCCAGCTCTCCGACCAGGACTTCTCCGTCTTTCAGGAGAAGAGCTACCGCTTCCCCGGCTTCTACGTGCGGCGTCGCAGCATCCGCCAGTATGGCTATTCCTTTGCCGCCCACGTGCTGGGCGACGTGGCCGAGGTGTCGCGTGCCGACATCGAGGACGACGACTACTACCAGCCCGGCGACTACATCGGCAAGCTGGGCGTGGAGCGCTTCTATGAGAAGGTGCTGCGCGGCGAGAAGGGCGTGCAGATATTGCTGCGCGATGCCCGTGGCCGCGTGCAGGGCAGCTATCAGAACGGGGCGCTTGACCATAAGCCTGTGCCAGGCCGCAACCTCACGCTCAGCATCGACAAGGACCTACAGGAGCTGGCCGAGCGTCTGCTCGAAGGCAAGCGCGGCAGCATCGTGGCCATAGAGCCACAGACCGGCGAGGTGCTCTGCATGGCCACGTCGCCCAGCTACGACCCCAATATCATGGTGGGTCGCCAGCGCTCGAAGAGCCACCGCGAGCTGCAGCAGGATCCTGCCCGTCCGCTCTTCAACCGCAGCATCATGGGCACCTATCCGCCGGGGTCTACCTTCAAGACCACGCAGGGGCTCACCTTCCTCAACGAGGGCGTCATCACCGACAAGACGCTCTATCCCTGCTATCGTGGTTTCGTTCACAAGGGTCTGCGCGTGGGTTGCCACGGCCATGGCTCGCCCTTGCCGCTGGTGCCCGCCATCAGCACGTCGTGCAATGGCTACTTCTGCTGGGGACTCTACCACATGATTAGCGACCGCGAGAAATATCCCACCCAGCAGGACGCCATCAACACTTGGCGCGACTACTTGGTGTCGATGGGCTTCGGTCGTCCGCTGGGCGTCGACATCTCAGGCGAGAAGTCGGGGCTCATCCCTAACGGCCAGTTCTACGACAAATATCGCAAGAATGGCTGGAGCGCCCTCTCCATCGTTTCCATCGCCATCGGTCAGGGCGAGGTGACGGCCACGCCCCTGCAAATTGCCAACCTGGGCGCCACCATCGCCAACCGCGGCCATTTCATCACCCCCCACGTGGTGCGCCAGATAGAGGGTATGCCCCTCGATTCGCTCTACACCACTCCGCGCCGCACCATGGTGCGCTCCGAATACTACGATTTCATTGCCCGTGGCATGCGCTCGGCAGCTCTTGGCGGCACCTGCAAGGCACTGGGGCACTACGACTTCCAGCCCTGTGGCAAGACCGGCACCGCCCAGAACAGCGGTCGCGACCACAGCGTCTTCATGGGCTTCGCCCCCATGGACTCGGCGCGCATCGCCGTGGCCGTCTATGTGGAGAACGGCGGTTGGGGCGCCACCTTCGGCGTGCCCATCGGCGGCCTCATCATGGAGCGCCACATCAAGGGCCAGCTGTCGGCCGCATCTGAGCATCGCGCCAGCGACATCCAGCACCGCCATATTAATTACGACACCGCCAGCAAGTAGGGTGGGGCCCCTTAATAAGGGGCGGCAATAGAAGAAGAGACATTTCTTTTGCTTTTCGCTCGGAAAAACGAAAGAAAAAGTGAATTTTCTTTCGCTTTTCGCTCGCTTATTCGTACCTTTGCACCCGCTTAAACTTAAACATATATTGTAGATATGATCAACATTACTTTTCCCGACGGATCTGTTCGCTCGTATGAGCAGGGCGTGACGGGACTTCAGATTGCCGAGAGCATCTCGCCGGCCTTGGCACGCAGCGTTGTGAGCTGTGGCGTGAACGGTGAGACCGTGGAGCTGAACCGCCCCATCATGGAGGATGCAAGCGTGGAACTCTACAAGTTTGACGACGAGCAGGGCAAGCACACCTTCTGGCACACCAGTGCCCACTTGCTGGCCGAGGCACTGCAGGAGTTGTATCCTGGCATCCAGTTCGGCTTCGGTCCTGCCGTTGAGAGTGGCTTCTTCTACGATGTGCTGCTGCCTGACGGCGAGATGATCAAGGAGAGCGACTTCCCCAAGATTGAACAGAAGATGAAGGAGCTGGCTGGCAAGAAGGAACCCGTGGTGCGCCGCGAGGTGCCCAAGGCCGATGCCCTGAAGGCTTTTGCCGCCCAGGGCCAGACCTACAAGTGCGAGCACATTGAGCAAGACTTGGAGGACGGCTCCATCACCACCTATACTCAGGGAGCCTTCACCGACCTCTGCCGCGGTCCGCACCTTGTGGATACTGGCGAGATCAAGGCCGTGAAGCTCACCAGCGTGGCTGGCGCCTTCTGGCGTGGCGATGCCACCAAGCAGCAGCTGCAGCGACTCTATGGCATCAGCTTCCCCAAGAAGAAGATGCTCGACGAATACCTCGTCATGCTCGAGGAGGCCAAGAAGCGCGACCACCGCAAGATTGGCAAGGAGATGGAGCTGTTCATGTTCAGCGACAAGGTAGGTAAGGGTCTGCCCATCTGGCTGCCCAAGGGCACCGAGCTGCGTCTGCGCTTGCAGGATCATCTGCGCAAGGTGCAGAAGCGTTTCGGCTATCAGGAGGTTATCACTCCGCACATCGGCTCGAAGAACCTCTACGTCACCAGCGGACACTGGGACCACTACGGCAAAGACTCCTTCCAGCCCATCCACACCCCCGAGGAGGACGAGGAATACCTGCTGAAGCCCATGAACTGCCCTCACCACTGTGAGATTTTCGCCTGGAAGCCCCGCTCGTATCGCGACCTGCCCCTGCGCATCGCCGAGTTTGGTACCGTCTACCGCTACGAGCAGAGTGGCGAGCTGCACGGACTCACCCGTGTGCGCTCGTTCACCCAGGACGACGCCCACCTCTTCTGCCGTCCCGACCAGGTGAAGCAGGAGTTCCTGAACGTGATGGACATCATCGACGTTGTGCTCTCGGCCTTCGGCTTCAACTTCGAGGCTCAAATCTCGCTGCGCGACCCCAACAACCACGAGAAGTACGTGGGTACCGACGAGGACTGGGCTCTGGCCGAGCGCGCCATCCAGGAGGCCTGCCAAGAGAAGGGACTCAACGCCAAGGTGGAACTGGGCGAGGCCGCCTTCTATGGCCCCAAGCTCGACTTCATGATTAAGGACGCCATTGGTCGCCGCTGGCAGCTGGGCACCATCCAGGTGGACTACAACCTGCCCAAGCGCTTCCAGTTGGAGTATACCGACGAGGACAACCAGAAGAAGACGCCCGTGATGATTCACCGCGCCCCCTTCGGTTCCATGGAGCGCTTCACCGCCGTGCTCATCGAGCACACCAGCGGCCACTTCCCCCTGTGGCTCACGCCCGACCAGGTGGCCATCCTGCCGCTCTCGGAGAAATATAACGACTATGCACACGAGGTGGCACGCCAGTTCGACCTGCAAGGCGTGCGCGCCACCATCGACCTGCGCAACGAGAAGCTGGGCCGCAAGATTCGCGACAACGAGCTGAAGCGCATCCCCTACATGGTTATCGTGGGCGAGAAGGAGGAGCAGGAGGGTCTCGTCTCCATGCGTCAGCAGGGTGGCGGCGAGCAGGCCAGCATGACCATCCAGCAGTTTATCGACCGCATTAATGCAGAGGTGGCCGAGCAGACAAAGAATTTCTGACTTTTTCTTACGTCAACCACAATTTTAAGCCGAAAGAGTTCTTTCTTTCGGCTTTTTTTGTGTACTTTTGCATGCACTATTGCTATTAACGAAATAACTGAAGATGAACAGAAAACAATTATGCGCTGTGCTGATGTGGCTGGTGTGCGCCACAACGGCATTGGCTGCCGCAAAGGTGAACACGCTGACATCGCCCAACGGAAACTTGGTGGTGACGGTGACCACCGACGCACAAGGCTTGAAGTGGGCCGTGACCAGCGGCTCCACCGTGGTGCTGCTGCCATCGGCCATCCAGGCGGTGGTGGATGGAAAGCCCCTCATTAGCGGACAGGGCAGCGTGGCTCGCAAGCAGATGGTGGCCTCGAAGTTTGCAACACCCGTCTATCGCCGTCAAGAAGTGACCGACAATTACGGGCTGTTGGTGCTGAAGTTCAGCCAGGGCACCACCGTTGAGTTCCGTGCCTACGACGACGGTGCCGCCTATCGCATCGGCATTGGCAGCAAGAAGGCCAAGCAGTTGGACAGCGAGACGGTGGAATACTGCTTCGCCGACGACTATCAGGCTTTCGTCCCCTACGTGAACGACCTGCGTGGTGGCGAGCGCTACAGTTACTCTTTCGAAAGCTACTACGACGAGCAGCGGCTGTCGGAGATGTTCAAAGACTCGCTGGCCATCACCCCGCTGGCCGTCTGTCTGCCCCAAGGCAAAAAAGCCGTGGTGATGGACGCTGGCGTGGAGGACTATCCCGGCATGATGCTGAAGAAGGGCAAGGCCAACAGCCTGGTGGCAGAGTTTGCCCCATGGGTGCTGGAGCAGGACGTGCTGGGCCGAGGCCTGAACATGATTGCCAAGAAGCGCGCCCCCTACATTGCCAAGCTGAATGGCGCGCGCATGCTGCCCTGGCGCGCCGTGGTGGTGACGCAGAACGACGCCGAACTGCTCACCTGCGACATGGCCATGCGCTTGGCCCCCGCCCAGCGTATCAGCGACACCAGCTGGATCAAGCCCGGCAAGGTGGCGTGGGACTGGTGGAACAACACCAACGTGTGGGGCGTCGACTTCGAGTCGGGCATGAACACCGCCACCTATAAGTACTACATCGATTTCGCAGCCAAGAACCACCTGGAATATATCATCATCGACGAGGGCTGGAGTGGGCGCGAGTCGCTCATCGACGACCTGAATCCCGCCATCGACCTGCCCGCGCTGGTGAAACACGGCAACAGCCGTGGCGTGGGCGTCATCCTGTGGAGCTCGTGGCGCAACATGATTGGCAACGACGTTCTGGACGGCAGTGCCGCCATGGAGCGCTACATGAAGCACTACGCCGAGATGGGCATCAAGGGCTTCAAGGTGGATTTCTTCGACCGCGACGACCAGCAGGTCATCGCCTCGGCCTACCGTATGGCCGAGTGCGCCGCCCGCCACCATCTGCTCTTGGACTATCACGGCTTGAAGCCCATGGGCGTGAACCGTGCCTACCCCAACGTGCTGAATTTCGAGGGCGTGAAAGGCTTGGAGAATGCGAAATGGGAGCCACGTGACAGCCGTGGGCCCTTGTACGACCAGCCCCGTTACGACGTCAGCATCCCCTATCTGCGCATGCTCTGCGGACAGCTCGACTATACGCCGGGAGCCATGGACAATGCCACCCGCGACAACTTCTTTGGCAACAACAACCACCCCATGAGCCAGGGAACCCGCTGCCACCAGCTGGCCATGTACGTGATTTTCGACGCTCCGCTGCAGATGCTGGCCGACAGCCCCACGAAATACATGCGCGAGCAGGAGTCGACCGACTTCATTAGCCAGATTCCCACCACCTTCGACGAGACGGTTGCCCTCAGTGGCCAAATGGGCGAATATGTGGCACTGGCACGCCGCAAGGGCAACACCTGGTATGTGGCTGCCATGACCAATTGGACGCCCCGCAAGCTGGAGCTCGACCTCTCGTTCCTCGGTTCAGGCAATCATCAGGCCAACATCTTTGCCGACGGCATCAACGCCATGCGCGAAAAGGAAGCTATGGACTACAAGCATACCCGCCAAAGTGTGAAGGCTACCGACAAGCTCGGCATCAGCTTGGCTCCCGGCGGCGGATGGGCCGCCATCATCCAATAATGGCCATCCGAAAAGCCTTTTGTGGCCTTTGTTTGAGAATGCCATATCGTTCTCGAAATTTTGGCGTACGACTTTTTTAAAAATCTCAACGACTTTTTGAAAAAAGTCGTACGCCAAAATTTGCAAGCTCACATCCAAGTCAAAAAACATCATTCAAAACCGACAAAAACATAACAAACAACATGGAAAAACAGAAACGCTACGGTCATTTCGACGACCAACACCGCGAGTACGTCATCACCGACCCGCAGACGCCGTGGCCCTGGATAAACTATCTGGGCAACGAGGATTTCTTTTCGCTCATCTCAAACACTGCCGGCGGCTATAGCTTCTATAAGGACGCCAAGTTCCGCCGCATCACCCGCTATCGTTACAACAACGTGCCGATGGACAATGGAGGAAGGTATTTCTATATCGTGGATGGCGCCAGCGCTTGGTCGCCAGGCTGGAAACCCTGCAAGACGCCGCTCGACTTCTACGAGTGCCGCCACGGCATGGGCTACACCCGCATCACGGGCCGAAAGGACGGCGTGGAGGCCTCGGTGCTCTTCTTCGTGCCCCTGAAGAAATGGGCAGAGGTGCAGAAGCTGACGCTGACCAACCAGAGCAGCGAGGTGAAGCACCTGAAGCTCTTCAGCTTCGAGGAGTGGTGCCTGTGGAACGCCGCCACCGACATGGAGAACTTCCAGCGCAACTTCTCCACCGGCGAGGTGGAGATTGAAGACTCGACAATCTATCATAAGACCGAATATCGCGAGCGCCGCAACCACTACGCTTTCTATCATGTGAATGCCGAGGTGCAGGGCTTCGACACCGACCGTGAGAGCTTTGTGGGGCTTTACAACGGCTTTGAGGCTCCGCAAGCCGTCGTGGAGGGCCGTCCGCGCAACAGCCACGCCCACGGCTGGAGTCCCATCGCCTCGCACTATATCGAGGTGACGTTGGAGCCTGGCGAGAGCAAGGATTTCGTTTTCCTCCTTGGCTATGTAGAGAATGAGCAGGAGAAGAAGTTCAGCGCCCCAAAGGTTATCAACAAGGAGAAGGCCCACGCCCTCATCAACAGCCTCGACACCACGGAGAAGGTCGACGCCGCCTTCCAGGAGCTTTGCCAGTACTGGGATGCCCTGCTTAATATATATAATGTACGCACGGGAAACGACAAGCTCAACCGCATGGTGAATATCTGGAACCAGTATCAGTGCATGGTGACGTTCAACTTCTCGCGAAGCGCCAGCTTCTTCGAGAGTGGCATCGGGCGTGGCATGGGCTTCCGCGACTCCAACCAGGATTTGGTGGGCTTTGTGCACCAGATTCCCAGTCGCGCCCGTCAGCGCATCATCGACATCGCCTCGACGCAGTTCCCCGATGGCGGCTGCTACCACCAGTATCAGCCATTGACCAAGCGTGGCAACAACGACATCGGCGGCGGCTTCAACGACGACCCCTGCTGGCTCATCTTCGGCACCGTGGCCTATATCAAAGAGACGGGCGACTTCTCCATTCTTGACGAGATGGTGCCCTTCGACAACCAGCCGGGCACGGAGGTGACGCTGTTCGAGCATCTAAAGATTTCGCTCGACCACGTCATCAACAATCTCGGTCCCCATCTGCTGCCCCTCATCGGTCGTGCCGACTGGAACGACTGCCTCAATCTGAACTGCTTCTCGTGGGACCCCAACGAGAGTTTCCAGACCACCGAGAACAAGAGCGAAGGCACGAAGGCCGAGAGCCTGATGATTGCTGGCCTCTTCGTGGTCACCGCCAAGCAGTATGTGGCGTTGTGCCAGCAGCTGGCCCGTTCGGTTTGTTGTGGCACTGCCACAACATACCAGGCGGAGGCCGATCGCATGCAGCGCGCCATCGACGCCATGGTGGAAGCTGTGAAGAAGCATGGCTGGGACGGCGAGTGGTATCTGCGTGCCTACGACTACTTTGGCCGTAAGATTGGCTCGAAGGAATGCGAAGAGGGCAAGATCTTCATCGAGAGCCAAGGCTGGTGCACCATGGCCGAGATTGGTGCCGACGAGGGTATGGTGGACAAGAGTCTCGACTCGGTGAAAAAGTATTTGGAGTGCGAGCATGGCATCGTGCTCAACAACCCCGCCTTCACGAAGTATATCTACGAATACGGTGAAATCAGCTCCTACCCCGAGGGCTACAAGGAGAATGCCGGCATCTTCTGCCACAACAACCCGTGGGTCATCATCGGCGAGTGCATCGCTGGCCGCGGCAATGACGCTTGGAGCCACTACGCCAAGATTCTGCCCTCGTATGTGGAGGAGAAGAACCAGACGCTGCACAAGGTGGAGCCCTACGTGAACTGCCAGATGGTGGCTGGTAAGGATGCCGCCCGCCCCGGCGAGGGCAAGAACTCGTGGCTCACGGGCACGGCAGCGTGGATGTGGCTCACCGTCAGCGAGTATATCCTGGGCATCAAGCCCGACTACGAAGGACTGCTCATCGACCCCTGTCTGCCCCAGACGGCTGGCGACTACACTGTGCGCCGCCGCTTCCGCGATGCCGAGTACTTCATCACCGTGCATCCCAACGGCAGTCAAAAGGGCGTGAAAGCTGTTACCCTCGATGGCGAACCCCTGCAGGGAGCCCTCGTCCCTTATAGCCCCGGCAGCCACCGCGTGGAGGTGGTGATGTAATTAGAGCCCCAGCATCGTTTTCCCTAAACCTAAACCCATGGGTTTGGGATAAAGGACGCGCAGCCACTCCCCTCCCTTCAAGGGGAGGGGTTAGGGGTGGGGTCTCTAAATTCCTGCGAATGAAGAATATACAGACTCCACCCCTGCCCCTCCTGACTTCGTCTACGATTCACCCAGCTTACTCCACCCCCAGATTAGCCAGGTCGAATAGGGGTTTGATAGCGGTTTGCTGCTCCGAGAGGAAGAGCGTTTTGGTGTATACCTCATGGTTCTGTGGCATCTTGACCCTTA
>JAFZSR010000114.1 GCA_017619275.1 Prevotella sp.
TAGCTTTTCAATTCCAAAAATGTTCAGCAGCAGGGCTTTGGCTCTTTGCTGTGGGGTGAGTCCTTTGCACAGTGGATTGACATGTCGGCGGAGGAGCGTTGCTCTTTGCCCTGTCATTCGTGCCACGTCGAGCTGAATGTTGAGTACATGCATATAGTAGCGGTCGTCGCACCACCGAGGCAACACTTGCAGATGCGCTTCAAGCAGCATTTCGAGCGACTTTCCATCGGCGGTGGCGGTGATGCTGCTGTCGTTGCTACAATAATAATACATTCCAGCGTTGTTGACGACGATGCGTTTTGCCTTTTGCAACAGCAACGGTAGTGTCCAGGCATCCTCGAAGAGCTTCCCCTTGGGGAATTGCACTCCATCGAACAGTTCACGCCTGAACACTTTGTTGCAAGCGTAGGTGTGTTCGTAGGCATATCCGCGCAGCCAGTAGTCTTCCATGTCGGTGTATGCTTTGGCTTCCAGCTTGATGTTCTCTTCCGAGGGCGAACCACTGTGGCGAACCAGCGGAAACTCCACGATGTCGGCATGGTTCATCAGACTCATCAAAGGGGCGTAGGTGTCGGGGGCGATATAGTCGTCGCTATCCACGAAGGTCACGCAGTCGCCCTTGGCCACGTTCAGCCCCGCATTGCGAGCGTCGCTCAGTCCGCCGTTCTGCTTGTGCACCACCCTGATGCGCTCATCGCGTTGCGCCCAATCATCGCATAGCTGGGGACAACCGTCGGGCGAACCATCATCGACAAGGATAATCTCCATATCGGCAAGGGCCTGACCAACCACGCTCTGCACACAGCGGTCGAGGGTGGCTTCCACACGATAGACGGGTATGATGACGCTCAGCTTCATGGCTTACGATTCCTTTTTCTTCAGTTTATCTTTCAGCTTCTTCATGGCGGCCTTCAGGTTGAGTCGCTGGTCGAGCTGACGGATGCTGTAGGCCAGGCCGACGGCCGTTGTGATGGCCATGAGCAGATGACGCCAGAAGGGGACCTCGATGAACGAGAAAGCCAGACAGATGGCGGTAAGCCCCACGGTGACGGCAATGATGCGCAGACTGCTGGCCGACAGGCGGAAGCCATAGCGCCAGGAGATGAGCGACGTGGTGACGATGACATCCACTACGCTCACGCCCAGCATGCCATAGCCCAAGCCGTCGACACCCCATAGCGTATAGGCCACAGCGATGATGCAGAAGGTCTTGCTGCTACTCCATAGCGTCTCCACCCAGAACAGGTAGCGGGTGTCGCCCTTGGCATAGACGATGTAGTCCATAGGGAAGCACAGCGCCTTCAGGATGCTGGCCATAGCCAGGAGGCGCACCATACGTTCGATGACGAGAAACTCGCTGGTGAGCAGGATGCGGATGGCCAACGGCGTGGCCAGGATGAGCAGCATGGCCACTGGGGCGACGATGAGCAGGATGATTTCGGTTTGCTGGTTGGCAAAGGCGAAGGCCTCGCGCTGGTCGGTCTTGATGAGGCTCGACAGGTGGGGGAAATAGTCGGCGGCCATCGCCGAGAACACCAGTCCGAAGAGCTGCGTGGTGATGGTGTTGCCCGCCTGGAAGAAACCTACGTCGCCCAGCGTGCCTTGGTGGTTGATGAAGATGGTGATGCCGTAGGAGGTGACGGTGCCCAAGATGGAACCTATCGTCATCACGGCGCCAAACTTGATGATGTCGTGGCCGTGCGTCCAAAGCGTGCGCAGTCCGATGCGCTGCTTGGGAACGTGGGGCGTGATGCGGTGAGAGATTAGTCGGATGACGGAGAAATAGACCACGCTGAGCACAATCATGGCTGGCACGATGCCCTGCATGCCCCAGAAGTAGTAGATGGGCACGCTCAGCAGCAGTCCGCATAGCGGGGGAACGGTGGAGCAGAACGCCAGCAGCTTGTAGCGGCGCATGCCTTGCAGGATGGCCAACTCGCCCGTGCCCATCACGTTGAGAAACACGGCCACCGACAGCAGCATGAAGTAGGGGGTGTAGCCCGACTCGTCGAACGAGATGTTGGCCATGAGGGGCGAGAGAGCCACGGTGAGCACCAGTCCGAAGGCCGAAGCAAAGAGCACCAGCCGCCTCACCATCCTGATGGTGAACGCCAGCACCTCGGCGTTGCCGTCGGCATTTGCTTGTGAGACGGTGGGCACCGAAGCCACGTTGAGCCCCAGCATCGACATCTGCTGCAGGGTGTTCGAGGCGTTGTTGAAGATGGAGGCCATGCCCAAGCCCTTCGAGTGCAGGATGGTGGCCACCAGCTTGCCGCGCACAATGTTCACCAGCATGTTGAACAGCTGGGCGCCACCAAAGACGGCGGTGCTCGACACGATGCGGCGGTAGGTGCTCGACAGCTTGCTCTCCATGATGTCAGAAGTTGATGGTGTGGAACGGCCGTCGCCCTGCGCGTGACGCGGCGTAAGGGAATCCGCTTTGGTGCATGGCAGGACCGTGCAGCAGATACACCTCCTGGGCTTGGGTGATGACGTAGAAGTCGAGCAGCGTCTTCTCGTAGTATTCGTAACTATGGGCACCGTCGTTGCCGATGTGCGAGATGGTGCCCGGTATGACCACGGCCCCCTGCTCCTGCTGTGCCCGACTGAGGAAGGTGGTGCTGTCGGAGCATGCCACGAGGCGGCAGTCGGGGTGTGCCTTTCTAAGCGTGGCTATCTGCTCCATGCAGGAGGCCAACAGTGCCTCGCGCTCGCGGCTGCTGAGTGGTTCGCCATACACCTCCTCGTTGAAGTCGTCGAGCAGATGGCAGAAGCGTGCCGACACGGTGACGTACCGCTCGCCCGTCAGCTGGCGCAGCTCGTCCAAGTGCTGTTGCAGACGTGGGGTAGGGCGGAACAGCTGTTCGAAGGCCGCAGCATAATCATGATCGTAGCAGTAGCCCGCGTTGGTGTAGACGTGCAATTGCTTGTCGGCATGCTTCTTCATCTTGCGAAGCAGCCGTCGCTCCTGATATCGATGCTCCCAGCGCGTATCGGCTTGCGAGTCGATGATGAGGCGCTCGGCGTAGCGGGGGTCGAAGCACACATCCTCGTCGTCGATGCGCCAATCATAACTGGCAGGTTGCAGATAATCCGTCAGGCGGAAGGGATGCGTAAAATACAGCTTGAACGGTCGCCCCGCCTTTTGGCAAGCCATGAACACACTCAATGCCCCGCGCAGACGGTCGGCAAAACCACCATTGGAAGCTATGGCAATGACAGCGGGAGATGGCGCAGCCCCTTCCCCCCAGTTGGGGGGATTGAGGGAGGCCTCTCCCCAGTTGGGGGGATTAAGGGGGGCTTTTTCCATCTTCGGTCTCACCACCAGCCATCTATACATGCTGGGCCACGTGCGCTGCGCCGTTTTCTTCATCAGCAGCGAGGGCGAATACTTCAGGGCGAAGAGAGTGAACAGCAGCCGATAGCGCTTCATGCCCAGGAAGTGCCGACGCTCCTTGGCCGTGAGCAGCTGCGGCTCGATGTTCTCAAAAGCGCGCCGCAGGTTCAGCTCTATCTCGGCGCTGGCGGTGCCCAGTTGGCGGTGCTCCCTCATATAGAAAGCCATCAGCCCGCGCCAACTATAAAAGAGCTTGCGGTTGGCCAACGTGTATTCCTCGCTGTCGGTTCCGAAGGCCTCTGCCACGATGGCTTTCAGCTGTTGGTCGTTCTTTAGCAGGTGGAAACTCTTCGGCGACACCTTCTGTGTGATGGAGGCGGGATGCGTGCGGTAGTAATAGGGTGTGTGCGCAAAGGCCACGCGGCGGGCATGAATCAAGTAGATGCGCTCGTCCACCTCGTCGGAATACACGTAGATGGGTTCTTTGCGCTCTGGCCAACTGCTGTTGAGCCAAGCCGTGCGGCGGTAGAGCCCCCCGTTGCATCCTATCTGCCACGAGGGCATGGTGTGCTTCACCAGCTCGCGGCCGTCGTAGATGCGCTCCGTGTCGAATCCCTCCGAGGGAAGCGTCAGCGAGACCGCTCCTTCGGGAGGGTCCTGCATGAATAGCATCTGTGGATAGACGATGTCGGCATCGGCCTCTTGCTGCCTACGGAGCATGGTGTCGAGATATTCGGGGGGAATCAAGTCGTCGACGTCGAGGGCGACGATGAACATGCCACGTGCCTCGGCCACGGCGTGGTCGCGGGGCTGCTTGGCCGAGCCGCTGCCTGGTTGCGTGTACCATCTGATGCGCGTGTCGTTGGCTGCCAGCTCCTCAAGGATGGCGGTTGTGGCGTCGGTGGAAGCATCGTCCACCACCACCCACTCCCAAGCCGCCCACGTCTGCCGCACCAGGCATTCGTAGGCTGCTCGCAGGAAACGCTCGCCATTGTAGACGGGCGTCACCACCGAGATTAGAGGCTCCATTTGCATAATTCACCTGCAAAAATACTGCTTTTCCCCGACATACACAAAAAAAAGCGCGAAAAACACCATCGCGGGCATCGCGGGCTGAAAGAAAATACGGGAAAGTATATCAGTCGGAGACGTTGAGGACTGAAGAAAATTGCGGGGAAGTATATCAGTCAAAGACGTTGAGGACTGAAAGGAATTATGGGATAGTATATCAGTCGAAGACGTTGAGGACTGAAAGAAATTTTGGGAAATTACGGGAAATTTTTCCGACCTTTGTTCGTGCTTCGTTCGGGCGGATTTGCCGCTTTGTTCGGGCGGATTTGTAATCCGACCGCATTGAGTATCAGGATTTTAAATCCGAAAAGAGCATTCATCGCATTATAAATGCTTATACTCAAAACGGCTGGATTTGCAAACCTTTGTTCGGGCGGATTTGTAATCCGACCGCATTGAGTATCAGGATTTTAAATCCGAAATAGAGCGTTCATCGCATTCTTGGACGAGCCAAGCGTCACCCTTCGGGATGCCGAGCGATAAATGCTTATACTCACAGCAGCTGGATTCTTGCGTCCCTTCGGTAGCAAGCGTCTCGCTTTGCTCGCCGAGCGGCAAATCCAGCTGAACTAGTGAACTAGACGAACTAGAAAAGGGCAGCCATCGCTGGACTACCCCTTAAATAGAAACTGTCATCTGTCATCTGTCACCGAACCCGAGAACGTGTGGGGAAGAGTCTATATACTCCCCTCTCCAATCGGAGAGGGGTCGGGGGTGAGGCCGAGGGGCTGTTAATCCCCACTCTCCAAGTACTTCCCCTTCTCGCTGCTCAGCGTGGCCTCTCCGCTCTTCAGTTTCTGTGCCAGGCTGGTGTACTCGAAGCTGGCATCCTGGGTGAGACGCAGGGAGTTCATCTCGCCAGTGGCGCGGCACTGCAGGCGCACCTTGCTGATGTGCTCGCTCAGGTCGTACTTCTCCACGCTCACGGCGGGCTTCGAGGTGACGGTGCACTTGAAGATGCAGAGGTCGCCGAACTTCACGGGCTGACCGTCCAGACACAGCTCCTTCACGCAGTCGGCGGCGCGGGTTAACACGCCGGCAATCACGTCGCGAGTGTAGGGGCTGCCATGCAGGGCGATGTGCTTGGCCAAGCCGTTCAGGTCGATAGGCTCCTTGTTGTCAACGCGCCCGTAGACCTTGCCGAAGTTGCGGGCTTCCTGGTTCTTGTTCTTGTAAA